>NZ_WWJX01001288.1 GCF_009865215.1 Streptomyces sp. SID3343
CAGGACGCCGCGCTGCGGGGCGCCTTGTCGCTGGCCGCGCAACTGCTCGATGCCCCTGCGTACGGGGCTTCTTCGAGCCCGCCGGGACGGCCCGCGGCGTCCTGAGCCGGCACGACCGGGCACCGAACGCCCTTGCTGGGCCGGGGGTCGGCGGTATTCGGCCGACAGCGTGGGCCGTGTCGGCCGAACGGCTGGGAAAAATCGGGGTGGTTGCGCCGCCCGAGGCGCCCTTTCGGGGGTTCGCGAGGGTCCAAATGCGGGCCGTTTCAGTGGATTTCGTAGGCCGAACCGGGTGAACTCGGCCCGGACCGTGTCGTCTGCACCCGAATTGCCGTTTGCCCAACGGATTACCATCGTTCCGTTTTGGGCATTCGGGCTCGAGTCCTTCGACCGGCATACGCCGTTCGCGGGACGGGACGCACGCGACGACGACCAACGTCGTTACAACGAAAGGCACCCTCGTGAACAAGGCTCAGCTGGTGGAGAAGATCGCCGACCAGGTCGGCGGGCGGGTGGCGGCCGAAGCGGCCGTCGACGCGGTACTGGACACGATCGTGCGCGCGGTCGTCGCCGGGGAGCGGGTGTCGGTCACCGGGTTCGGCGCCTTCGAGAAGGTCGACCGTGCCGCCCGCTACGCCCGCAATCCTCAGACGGGCGAGCGCGTTCGGGTCAAGAAGACCTCCGTGCCGCGTTTCCGCCCCGGACAGGGCTTCAAGGAGCTGACCGGCGGCACCAAGAAGCTCCCGCGCGGCGGCGGCCTGTCCATCGCCAAGGCCCCGGCGGGCACCCTCACCGGCACCACGACGACCGGGGCCAAGAAGGCGGCGGCCAAGAAGACCACCGCCAAGAAGACGGCCACGAAGGCCGTCGCCAAGAAGGCCACCCGCAAGGTCACTTCGTCGACGACCGGCGCCAAGAAGACCACGGCCAAGACGACCGCCGCCCCTGCGGCGAAGAAGACCACGGCCAAGAAGGCCACCGCCAAGGCGACCCCGGCGAAGAAGACCACGGCAAAGAAGACCACCGCCAAGAAGACCACCCCGACGAAGAGCACCGCGAAGAAGACCACGGCCAAGACGACCGCCCGCAAGACCACCTCGGCGGCAGGCCGCTCCGGACCGGGCCGCGCGACCGCCGCCACCAAGCGCACCGCCGGTACGGCGAAGCGCGCCTGACCTCCCCGACCACACCCGCGCCCACACCGCGCGGCGCCGCGGCACCGCGGCGCCGGGGCGGGTGGGCAGGGGTAGGGGTAGGGGGAAGCACTCGGTTCGGCGGGTCGGCCGTTCGACCGTTCGGCGTTCGACCAGTCGGCGTTCGACCAGTCGGCGTTCGGGCAGTTCGGCGTCCGGGCAGTTCGGCGGTTCGTGAGTGGCGTGACCGGACGACCCTCGTGCGGGCCGCCGCGACGCGGGTTCGCGAGTCGCGATCGAACTCGGCGGCCAAGACGTGGTGGCGGGCCTGGTCGCAAACCCGTGCGAAGGGCGACGCGGTTGTGGTGGCGGGGCCGGCCGGGGCGAGCGGTTCGGCGTGGCGGGGCCGCACCCGCCCCGGACAGGCCCC
>NZ_WWJX01001289.1 GCF_009865215.1 Streptomyces sp. SID3343
GCGGCCACCACCGCCGCGACCGAGGCCCAACGAGCCCGCAGCGAGGCGGTCCACCTGCGCGCCCGGCTCGCCGAGGTCGGCGCCGAACTCGACCAGGCCGTACAGGCGGGCTGGATCGACGACGACGGCGACCCCGCCGAATCCGCCGCCCGCGCCGCCGACGAGGACAACAGCGCGTCGGCGGCGTGGGCCGAGGCCAGGGTGGTCGCCGAACAGGTCGCCCAGGCCGTGCGCGACGCCGAATCCACGCGCGGGCGGGCCGAGCTCGCCGCCGCGCGGGC
>NZ_WWJX01001290.1 GCF_009865215.1 Streptomyces sp. SID3343
GCGGTCGTGGTCGCGTTCGTCAAGCGCCATCCCGCCGCGGCCGACACCTCGACGGCGTTCCTGCTCCTGATGTTCACCATGGGCGGCACGCGCGTGTACGGGGCCACCACGATCTGCTTCGACATCGCTCTCACCCTCCCGCTCGCGGTGCGCCGGCGAGCGCCGATCGCGGTGTTCACGGTCGTCTCGTTCGTCGCGTTGTGGCAGTGGGTGCTCGACGTGCAGGTCGTCGCCGATGTCGCGTTGCTGATCGCGTTCTACAACGTCGCCAGGCAC
>NZ_WWJX01001291.1 GCF_009865215.1 Streptomyces sp. SID3343
GCCACGGGTAGGTCGGCGTGCCGTACCGGGCGCCGGTGGGGTCCCAGAAGCGTTTCCGGAACAGCGCCATCACGCGCTGCTGGCAGTGGTTCCGGTGTCGGGGTCGACCACCAGATGAAGGCCGGCGGTCGTGCGCTCGGCGAGCAGCGCATCCCGCAACGTCCGACCCTTCGCGGCCGACGTGCGAACCGCCTTGCGGATCGCCTCACCCGTCAACCGGTCGACCGGCCAACCCGCCGTCAACTCACGTGCGGCGACGAGTAGTTCATCGGTCGATCGTGTGCGCCCGAACGACTTTGCGGCCGGCGGGACCTTGCCGGTCGACTTGCGGCCACGCGCACCGGTCGACCGACTCACGCCCGACTCTGCCGCGCCTTTTTGTGTGGAAATATGCTGATCAGGGGTCGACTGCTCGCGGTCGGTCGAGCCGGTCGGGTTGAGGTTGCCGAGCAGTTCGGCGACCGGCCGCGCCGAGTCGAACGCGAGGATGAGCGCTTCCCGCACGGCCTCATCGGAGTCGAGGACCGACCCGCCCGGGGCGACGTCGGCGAGCGTGGCGGTCGGTGTCTGCATGACCGACAGCGCGACCGGTTCGGTCGGCAACTCCGGTGCTTCGGCGAGGAGTTCACGCACTCGGCCTGCCGCCTTGTGGTGGCGCTTGAGGGTGCGGCGAGTGACACCGGGGTCGGCGCCGTGAACGCCGCGCCACGCCACGATCCACGCCGCATCCTCCGTCAA
>NZ_WWJX01001292.1 GCF_009865215.1 Streptomyces sp. SID3343
GACTCCGTAAGGCGTATCCACGGTCACGACCACAGGCCGAGGCCGAGGTGCCTGTCGGCGCCATAGCGTGACGGGTATGGATCTCAGCGGGGGCAGGAACACCGGTACCACGTCGACGAAACGGCCGTACAGCGCGCTGCCGGCCTTCGTTCGCTTCGTCGTCCTCGGTGGCGGCACGGGGCTCCTCGGCAGCGGTTTGCTGATGGTGACCTCCGACCGCCTCACCCTGCCGGTCGCCAACGCGCTGGTCTCCGTGCTGAGTACCGTCGTCGCCACCGAATTGCACCACCGCTTCACCTTCGCCGAGGGGCGCCCGAGCGGCGGGTGGGCGGGGCGGGCGGCCCATGTGGGGTCGGCCGGTACGGCCTTGGTCGCCTACCTGTTCACCACGGCCGCGATGCTCGGGCTGGCGGCGGCCGTGCCCTCGGCCGACATGGTGACCCAACAGGCCGTCTACCTCGGCGCCTCCGGCCTCGCCGGCATCGGCCGCTTCGTACTTCTGCGGTGCTTCGTCTTCGCCGCCCGTACCAAGACCGCGCCCACCCGGCGCGCGGTTGTCCGGGTGACGGGCGAACCGGTTCCGATGCGTACCGGCTCCCGATTCGGGATCGGAGCCCCGGACTCGGTCCGCTCGTCGATGCGCATCGCGGCGTAGTCCGAACAGCCGAACGGCCGAACAGCCCAACAACCGAACCCCGAACAACCGAACCCCGAACAACCGAACCCCGAACAAC
>NZ_WWJX01001293.1 GCF_009865215.1 Streptomyces sp. SID3343
GCAGATACACCCGCGCCGCGATCAGGCGCCCCTGCGGATTGGCCTCGGGGTCGCTCAGGGCCGGGGCGAGCGCGGCCAACGCCGCGTCGTAGGCGCCGCCTTGCGCGCGCAGGAGCGCGAGCAGGTGGTGGGCGGTGGTGCGGCCGGTGCCGGTCGCCCAGCGGGCCAACGCCTCCTCGGTGTCGCGATCGGCGCCGGTCTCGCGCGCACACGCGGTGAGCGCGGTCAGCATC
>NZ_WWJX01000136.1 GCF_009865215.1 Streptomyces sp. SID3343
GAACTGGGCATCGGCTCGCCGCGCGGCATCTACGCGCCGCCCGCCGAGGCCCGGTGGCAGATCTTCGCCGCGGACGCGACCGGCCTGCCGGCGCTCGGGAGGCTCGTCGAGCAACTGCCGCCCGGCACCCTGGCCAGGGCGATCGTCGAGGTCCCGGACGCCACCCACGAGCAGACCTTCGAAACCGCCGCCGACGTCGAGTTCGTGTGGCTGCACGGCTGCGGCAACGGCGTCGCGCCCAGCCGGC
>NZ_WWJX01001294.1 GCF_009865215.1 Streptomyces sp. SID3343
CTCGCGAAGCACCACTTTTCCTCCCCCGCTTCGCTCCTCCGGAAAAGCGGCACTCCGCTCGCGACTTCGGGTCCCTCCGCTTCGCTCCGGGCCCCGAAGTCTCACTGAAAAGCGCGGCTCCGCCGCTCTCCTCGCTGCGCTCGTCGAACACCGCACGCAAGCCGATCAGTGGGCGCTGACGCGCCACGACCGCAGCCGAGTCCCGCTCCCGGGCGAAGCCCAACCCGTGGGCGCGAAGCCGGGCCGCGGGGCCGGAGTACGTCGCCCCGGCGCCGTAAAACCGCAGCCCACCGGCGGAACGCAACGGGTGGTGCGGGTGGGAACCACTCCCAAGCCCACCAAAAGCGAAACCGCAGCGGCGCGACCTGCCGGCCCCGCTCACGGGCGAGGCCCGTCCCATGGCCGCGAGCCAAAGCCGGGCCGCGAGGCCGGACCGCACCGCCCCGGTCGCCGTAAAACCGCAGCCTGGCACGCGAACGCAACGGGTGGTGCGGGTGGGAAC
>NZ_WWJX01001295.1 GCF_009865215.1 Streptomyces sp. SID3343
TTGGCGCGTCAGCGCCCACTGATCGGCTTGCGTGCGGTGTTCGACGAGCGCAGCGAGGAGAGCGGCGGAGCCGCGCTTTCAGTGAGACTTCGGGGCCCGGAGCGAAGCGGAGGGACCCGAAGTCGCGAGCGGAGTGCCGCTTTTCCGGAGGAGCGAAGCGGGGGAGGAAAAGTGGTGCTTCGCGAGCCGGCTTCTAACAAAAAGCAACGCAGAGCTTCCCGTACCTGGTTTCGCCCTGGCGTCGAGTCCGCGTGCCTGCCTGGTTCGGCCGCAGACGACGGCGCTTCGCGCCCACG
>NZ_WWJX01001296.1 GCF_009865215.1 Streptomyces sp. SID3343
GGCGACGCCGCTCGCGGCGAAGACCGCGAGCAGGGCTTCGGCGGCGGGCCCGAAGTCGGCGCCGGTGGCCAGCGCCACGGGAGCCAGGTCGAGCAGCACGCCGTCCAGCGCCCGGGCCAGGTCACCCGGCGCGAGCGCGCCGTCGCCCACCTGGAGGAAGACGGACGTGACGCCGTTCTCCAGATCCGCGAGCACCGACTCGTTGGCGCGGGCCGGGTCGGGGTCGGCGTGCGACTGGCGCACGTCCCAGCCCTCGGCGGTGTGGCCGGCGGCGCGGGAGCCGCGCACGAAGGGACTCAGGCCCGGCACGCCCGGATCGGCGCCCGCCTGGGTGTACAGCGGCGACAGCTTGATGTCGTCATAGGTAGTGGTCGCGAGCAGGTCCTCGGGGTGCTCGGGCGTGTCGTTCTCGCCCAGCACCTTCGATTTGCGGAGCACGCCGGCCACGAGGCGCTGCCATTGTTCCCGCGTGGGTTGCGGGAACTGGCTCGCGAAGGTGGACCCGGTAGACGTGCCGCCATCGACAGTAGCCTCCGTCATGCCCCGCATCGTAGGGACCGAAGGGGCCGATGAATACGCAGACCTGATGTGACGTCAGCCCTACCGCGTGATCACGCCCGTGACCTGCGCCGAGATCCTTGCCCGTTTCTTTCACTCGAACGGGTGCCGGCACCAGGTCGCCGGAACGCGAGCCGAGACGACGGTGTCACCCGGATGGTTCCGTCCCCGCGTGCGGAATCGATCACATCGCGCGCCCTGCCACAGGCGGGCCCCTCAACGGTGGCTACCATGGCCGGGGCCGGGCGACCGATACCCGGCCGGGCCGACCGACATCCAGAGGGTCCGACAGAACAAGCGGACACCCTCCCAGCCGGCCGCGTCCCCCTTGTACCGCACCCGGAGGGTAGTTTCCGTGCCGGCTGGAACGCTCTACCGCGGCCGGGAAGGCATGTGGTCCTGGGTGGCTCATCGAGTCACCGGCGTCCTCATCTTCTTCTTCCTGTTCGCGCACGTCCTCGACACAGCGCTCGTCCGCGTCTCTCCCGAGGCGTACGACCAGACGATCGAGATCTACAAGAACCCGTTCGTCAACCTGATGGAATACGGGCTGGTCGCGGCCGTCCTGTTCCACGCGCTCAATGGTCTGCGGATCATCGCGGTGGACTTCTGGGAGAAGGGGCCGCGCTACCAGAAGCAGATGCTGTGGACGGTCCTGGCACTCTGGCTGATCCTGATGGCCGGCAGCGCTCCGCGCATCCTGGAGCACTCCTTCAAGTCCATCTTCGGGAGCTGACGTGTCCGCCACCATCGAGAACGCGCCCAAGATCCACGGCGGCGGTCCGGCCATCGAGTCCCCGCGCAGCAAGCGTTCGCCGCGCTCGACGAAGACCAACTTCGAGCTCTACAGCTGGCTGTTCATGCGGCTGTCGGGTGTCCTGCTGGTCGTGCTCGTCCTCGGCCACCTGCTCATCCAGCTCGTGCTGGACGGCGGTGTGACCCGGATCGGCTTCGCGTTCGTCGCCGGCCGCTGGGCGTCGCCGTTCTGGCAGTCGTGGGACCTGATCATGCTGTGGCTCGCCGAGCTGCACGGTGTCAACGGTCTGCGCACGATCATCAACGACTACGCGGAGCGGGACCAGACCCGGTTCTGGCTCAAGGCGCTCCTTTACACGTCCGCGCTGATCGTGCTTTTCCTGGGGACCTTGGTGATCTTCACCTTCGACCCGAACATCGGCAGCTGACCAGTACCCGAGGACTGAACGAGCATCATGCAGACCCACAAGTACGACACCGTCATCGTCGGCGCGGGCGGCGCCGGCATGCGCGCGGCCCTGGAGTCGAGCAAGCGCAGCCGTACCGCCGTACTGACCAAGCTGTACCCCACGCGTTCGCACACCGGCGCGGCGCAGGGCGGCATGTGTGCCGCGCTCGCCAACGTCGAGGAGGACAACTGGGAGTGGCACACGTTCGACACGGTCAAGGGTGGTGACTACCTCACCGACCAGGACGCCGCGGAGATCATGTGCAAGGAGGCGATCGACGCCGTCCTGGACCTGGAGAAGATGGGTCTCCCCTTCTCCCGGACCCCCGAGGGCCGGATCGACCAGCGTCGGTTCGGCGGCCACACCCGCGACCACGGCAAGGCCGCCGTGCGCCGGTCCTGCTACGCGGCGGACCGTACCGGCCACATGATCCTCCAGACGCTGTTCCAGAACTGCGTCAAGCAAAACGTCGAGTTCTACAACGAGTTCTACGTGCTCGACCTGCTCCTGGCCGAGGACGAGGCGGGCAACAAGACCACGTCCGGCGTGGTCGCCTACGAGCTCGCCACCGGCGAGATCCACGTCTTCCAGGCCAAGTCGGTCATCTTCGCGACCGGCGGCTTCGGCAAGGTCTTCAAGACCACGTCCAACGCGCACACCCTCACCGGTGACGGCATGGGCATCGCGTGGCGTCGGGGACTGCCGCTGGAGGACATGGAGTTCTACCAGTTCCACCCGACCGGCCTGGCCGGCCTGGGCATCCTGCTCACCGAGGGCGCCCGCGGCGAGGGCGGCATCCTGCGCAACGCCGACGGCGAGCGCTTCATGGAGCGCTACGCGCCGACCATCAAGGACCTCGCGCCGCGTGACATCGTCGCGCGTTCGATGGTCCTGGAGGTGCTCGAAGGCCGGGGCGCGGGTCCGAACAAGGACTACGTCTACCTCGACCTGACCCACCTGCCGGCGGCGCAGATCGAGGAGAAGCTCCCCGACATCACCGAGTTCGCGCGCACCTACCTGGGCGTCGAGCCGACCACCGAGCTGGTCCCGGTCTACCCGACCGCGCACTACGCGATGGGCGGCATCCCGACCAACGTGGACGCCGAGGTGCTCTCGGACAACACCACGGTCGTGCCGGGCCTGTACGCGGCCGGCGAGGTCGCGTGCGTGTCGGTGCACGGCTCGAACCGGCTGGGCACCAACTCGCTGCTCGACATCAACGTGTTCGGCCGGCGCGCGGGCATCGCCGCCGCCGAGTACGCCACGTCGCACGAGTTCGTCGAGCTGCCGGAGGCTCCCGAGACCACGGTCGTCGAGCTGATCGAGCGGCTGCGCGACAGCGCGGGCACCGAGCGGGTCGGCGCGATCCGCGGCGAGATGCAGGAGACGATGGACGCCAACGCCGGCGTCTACCGCACCGAGGAGACGCTCAAGCAGGCGCTCTCCGACATCAAGAGCCTGCAGCGCCGCTACCTGAACGTCTCGATCCAGGACAAGGGCAAGCGGTACAACACCGACCTGCTGGAGGCGATCGAGCTGGGCTTCCTGCTCGACCTGGCCGAGGTCCTGGTCGTCGGTGCGCAAAACCGCAAGGAATCCCGCGGCGGGCACGCCCGCGAGGACTTCCAGGCGCGTGACGACGAGAACTTCATGAAGCACACGATGGCCTTCCGCGAGGTCGACGCGAAGGGCGAGCACTCGATCCGCCTGGGCTACAAGCCGGTCGTCGTCACCCGCTACCAGCCGATGGAGCGTAAGTACTGATGACTGCCGTAGTGGAAGAGTCCGCGCCCGGGACCGGGCACGGCAACACGGCCGCCGAGCGCGACCACACCCTGATCACCATCACGCTGCGGATCCGCCGGTTCAACCCGGAGACGGACGCCGAGCCGCACTGGCAGGATTTCCGGGTCGAGGCCGACCCGACCGAGCGCATCCTGACCGCGATGATGAAGATCAAGGCGGAGCAGGACGGTTCGCTGACCTTCCGCCGCTCGTGCGCGCACGGCATCTGCGGCTCGGACGCGATGCGCATCAACGGCCGCAACCGGCTGGCGTGCAAGACCCTGGTCAAGGACTTGGACATGTCCAAGCCGATCACGGTCGAGGCGATCAAGGGCCTCAAGCTGGAGAAGGACCTCGTCGTCGACATGGACCCGTTCATGCAGGCGTACAAGGACGTGATGCCGTTCCTGATCACGTCGGGCAACGAGCCGACGCGCGAGCGTCTGCAAAGCCCCGAGGACCGCGAGAGGTTCGACGACACCACCAAGTGCATCCTGTGCGCGGCGTGCACCACGTCGTGCCCGGTGTTCTGGAG
This sequence comes from Streptomyces sp. SID3343, assembly GCF_009865215.1. Classification (GTDB taxonomy): domain Bacteria; phylum Actinomycetota; class Actinomycetes; order Streptomycetales; family Streptomycetaceae; genus Embleya. The sequence goes on from NZ_WWJX01001296.1 coordinate 4,084, forward strand.
CGACGGGCAGTACTTCGGCCCGGCCGCGATCGTCAACGCGCACCGGTTCATCTTCGACTCGCGGGACGAGGGCGCCGAGGAGCGCCTGGAGATCCTCAACGAGAAGGAGGGTGTGTGGCGTTGCCGCACCACCTTCAACTGCACCGAGGCGTGCCCGCGTGGCATCGAGGTCACCAAGGCGATCCAGGAGGTCAAGCGCGCGCTGATCTTCCGTCGCGTGTGATCGGTTGACGTCGAAGGGCCCGGTACCGCGTTTCCGCGGCGCCGGGCCCTTGGGTTTTCCGGGGTTTTCTAGAGCTTCTCGGTGGCGCGCACGCGGTCGGCCTGGCGCAACGCCGCCGCGCGCAACGCGGTTTCGGCGTCGACGCCTTGGCGGCCCGCGAGGTCGGTGATCGCCAGCAGGAGGTCACCGATCGCGTCCGGGCCGGGGTAGTCGTCGGGGTCCAGGCCCGCGGGCAGCGCGGGGGACGCGACGGTCAGGCCCGAACGGTGGGTGCGGGAGAGCGTCTTCGCCGCCAGGGCCAGTGCCGGTTGGCTCATCGCGATGCCGTCCATGGCCGATTCCCGCTCGGACTTCTCCGCCGCTTTGAGCGTGTCCCAGTTGGCTTCGACCGCCTCCGGCGTGTCCGCCTCGACGTCCGCGAACACGTGCGGGTGACGGCGGATCAGTTTCTCCACGATGGCGCCGGCCACGTCGTCGATGGAGAACGGGTCGGCCTCGTCCTCCTGTGCGACGCGGGCGTGGAAGAACACCTGCATCAGCACGTCGCCGAGTTCCTCGCGCAGGTGGTCGCGGTCGCCGGAGTCGATCGCGTCGACCAACTCGTAGGTCTCCTCGACCAGATAGCGTGCGAGGGACTCGTGGGTCTGCTTCGCGTCCCACGGGCAACCACCCGGCGAACGCAGTCGGTCCATCACCGCGACCAGGTCGAACAACCGCGCGCCGGGCAGGTCCCACGCACCGGGCAGCAACTCGATCTCGGGGATCGCCTCCCCGCCCTCGGCGCTCGCCGCGAGGGCGGCCAACGCCGGGGCCAGGCCCGGGTCGCCGTCGGTGGCGGCGAGCCACACCACGAGTCCCGCGCGGGCCCGCTCCACGAGCAGGGCGGCCGTCGCGCGCGGCCCCTCGGCGAGGTCGACGATCTCGGCCTCGACGCTGGCCTCGCCCAGATACGGCAACTGCGGGTGATCCGCGTCCGCCGTCAGGACGCACCCGGTCGGCGAGTCGGCGGCCTCGCGCAGCGATTGCCACGCGGGCCAACTCAACAGACCGGGGGCGACCCGGTGGGTCCCGGCGAGCAGGACGAGACGGTGCTCGTCGACGGGCGGCGGTACGAAGGAAGGCGAGTCGCTCACCGGGCCACCCTACGGGCCGGGCCGCCTCGTCAGACCCCGGCGGGCGGCGCGGCCGGGTTGTCGGCGAGCCATCCGTACACGGCGGGCTTGGTGCTCAACGTGGCCGCGTCCCACGCGCCGTAGCGCGGGTTCAGCTTGATCTTCATCGAATTCGCCACCTCGGCGAGGTAGGCGTCGATCCGATCGGAAGCATCGGGCGCCGCGGGGTTGATGCCGCGGGCCTTGGCGATCTCCTGCCGGAGCAGGCTGGTGCGCAGGACGTCGTCGATCTCGTCCGGCAACACCATGTTCTGCAGGAACTTGTTCTGCAACGCCTCCGGGCCGCCGATCTGGGCCTCCACCTGGCGTCGGGCCGCGAGCACCTTCGTCGCGGTGGTGGAGACGCCGGCCTGCGACGCGGCCTCGTCGACGATCCTTCGGTAGATCATCTGCACCAGGCCGGCCTGGTTGGCGTTCAGCTGGGCGGTCGTCCCCGCGAGGGACGCGTTGCGTTGCTCGTACGCCTTCTCCAGGTGGTTCACCTTGGCGTTGAGGGTCGAGATCTCGATGCGGTCCCCGCCGACCGTGGCGGCGGCTCCGGCCTTGGACTCCGAGCACCCCGACACGGCGAATCCGGCGACGAGCACGAGGCCGACCGCGGTCAGCCGGGTGCGGGGCGCGGACCACCGACGACGGGTGGCGGGGTCGACAGGAACGGAACGCGACGTGCGACTCACACGAACTCCCGAGGCTCGATGGCGCTGTGACGGCGCTGCGAATGCTGGACACGGCAAGCGTGCGACCCGTGACCAACGATCAAAGATACGGCTGGGCACGCCCGAAGTCCGCAACTTCTGCCGGCGGAAGTGCCGCAGGGGCCAACTACGTCCCGGCCCGCTCCTTCGGACGCACCGAACGCCACCGAAACGCCCTCGGAAACACCATCGTTCACAGGTCTTGTGTTGACATGGTTCACAGGGATTGCTTTCATTGACATGTCAGCCGAGCGGATGACGTGAAACCGAGAGGAACCCTCCATGTACGAGTCGAGCGCGCCCCCCGCGTACGGACAGCACATGCAGCAGGCCCCCGTCCGACTGCGCAACGGGATGGGCACGTCGGCGCTGGTTCTGGGGATCATCGGTGCCGTCTCCGGCGTCGTCCCGCTCATGTTCTGGCTCGCGGGCATCCTGGGGCTGTTGGCTTTGATCTTCGGTCTGGTCGGCCGCAGCCGGGCCAAGCGCGGTGAGGCGACCAACAAGGGCAAGGCCACGGCGGGCGCGATCCTGGGCCTGGTGTCGCTGATCCTGTCCGTGGTCGGCGCGGTCCTGCTCTTCAAGGCGGCCGAGGACGTCGTCGACAAGGTGGACAAGGTCCTCAACGAGGACGGCGTGGCGCTGTCCAAGGGCTCGCCCGGCACCGAGGCCGGCAAGCCGCTGGGCGCGGATCGACCGCTGCCGTTCAACAACGGCCTCTCGTTCACCGCGTCCCCGGCGAAGCCCTACACCGACCCGGACAAGCCCGGGAAGGCCGTGGTCTTCGACGTCACCGTCGTCAACAACGGCACCAAGGACGTCGACCTCGCGTTGGCCAACCTCGACGCGGTCGCCGGCGGCGGCGAGAAGATCTACGCGAGCGCGGACGGCATCGACGGCCGTTTCGAGGGCACCCTCGCCCCGGGCAAGAGCGTGACCAAGAAGTTCGCCTTCACCGTCGCGTCGGGCGACAAGCTCGTCCTGGAGGTCAACGGCGGCTTCATCGGCAACCGCGGCTTCTGGTCGCTGCCGGTGTCGTGATCGATCCGGACGACGGCAGCGGGGCCGGGCGACACCTCACGGGTGTCGCCCGGCCCCGCCGTCGTGGTGCTACCTCTTCGCCGCGATCGGCTCCAACAGGATCGCGTCGACCAGGTCCTGAGCCCACGTGAGCAGTGCGATGTCGCGCAGCGGTTGGCCGCCGATCCGCGCGGTCATCGGCTTGGGCACCAGGATCTGGTGCGTCGTCGTCTTGACCAGCGTCTTCGGATACAGCCGCTGGAGCCGCAGTTGCTGCGACTCGCGCAGGTCCACCGGCCCGAAGCGAACGAAGTTGCCCTGCAACGTGACGTCGGTCAGGCCCGCGCCGCGCACGTGTGCCCGGAACCGGGCGACCTCCAGGAGGTTCTCCACCGGCGTGGGCAACTTCCCGTAGCGGTCCACGAGTTCGGCCCGCACCGCGGCGATGTCGTCCTCGCACGTGATGGCCGCGATCCGCTTGTACGCCTCCAGGCGCAACCGCTCGCCGGGCACGAAGTCGTGCGGGACGTGGGCATCCACCGGGAGTTCGACCCGGATGTCGCCGACCTCCTCGGCGCCCTCGCCGCCGGCCGCGAGCTCCTTGTACTGGTTGACCGCCTCGCCCACCATGCGCACGTACAGGTCGAAGCCGACGCCCTGGATGTGGCCCGACTGTTCGCCGCCGAGCAGGTTGCCCGCGCCGCGGATCTCCAGGTCCTTCATCGCCACGAACATGCCCGCGCCCATCTCGGTGTGCTGGGCGATCGTCGCGAGCCGCTCGTGGGCGGTCTCGGTCAGCGGCTTCTCCGGCGGGTACAGGAAGTACGCGTAGGCGCGTTCGCGGCCACGCCCGACCCGGCCGCGCAGCTGGTGCAGCTGGGACAGACCGAAGTTGTCGGCCCGTTCCACGATCAGCGTGTTGGCGTTGGAGATGTCGATTCCGGATTCGACGATCGTCGTGCAGACCAGGACGTCGAACTCCTTCTCCCAGAAGTCGACGACGACCTGTTCCAGGGCGTTCTCGTTCATCTGGCCGTGCGCGATGGCCACCCGCGCCTCGGGTACGAGTTCGCGGATCTTCGACGCCGTCCGGTCGATCGACTCGACCCGGTTGTGGATGTAGAAGACCTGTCCCTCGCGCAGCAGTTCGCGCCGGATGGCCGCGCCGATCTGCTTCTCCTCGTAGGGACCGACGAAGGTGAGCACGGGGTGCCGTTCCTCGGGCGGCGTGGTGATCGTGGACATCTCGCGGATGCCGGTGACCGCCATCTCCAGGGTGCGCGGGATCGGCGTCGCGGACATGGTCAGCACGTCGACGTTGGCCCGCAGCTTCTTGAGCTGCTCCTTGTGTTCGACACCGAAGCGCTGCTCCTCGTCGACGATCACCAGGCCCAGGTCCTTGAACTTCGTCTCGTTCGAGAACAGCCGATGGGTGCCGATCACGATGTCGACCGAGCCCTCGCGGATGCCCTCCAGGACCGCCTTGGCCTCGGTGTCGCTCTGGAAGCGCGACAGCGACTTCACCACGACGGGGAACTGCGCGTAGCGCTCGGCGAAGGTCGAGAAGTGCTGCTGCACGAGCAGCGTCGTGGGCACCAGGACGGCCACCTGCTTGCCGTCCTGGACCGCCTTGAAGGCCGCGCGCACGGCGATCTCGGTCTTGCCGTAGCCGACGTCGCCACAGATCAGCCGATCCATCGGGATCGGCTTCTCCATGTCGCCCTTGACCTCCTCGATCGAGGACAGCTGGTCGGGCGTCTCGGCGTAGGGGAACGCGTCCTCCAGCTCGCGCTGCCACGGCGTGTCGGGGCCGAAGGCGTGCCCGGGGGCGGCCATCCGCGCCGAGTAGAGCTTGATCAGGTCGCCGGCGATCTCCTTGATCGCCTTCTTCGCCTTGGCCTTGGTCTTGGCCCAGTCGGCGCCGCCGAGGCGGTGCAGCGACGGGCTCTCGCCGCCGACGTACTTGGTGACCTGTTCCAGTTGGTCGGTGGGCACGAACAGGCGGTCGCCCGGTTGGCCGCGCTTGGCCGGCGCGTACTCCAGGACGAGGTATTCGCGCTGCGCGCCCTGGACGGTGCGCTGGACCATCTCGACGTAGCGGCCGACGCCGTGCTGCTCGTGCACGACGAAGTCGCCGGTCTTGAGCTGGAGCGGGTCGACCATGTTGCGGCGCCGGCTGGGCAGTCTGCGCATGTCCTTGGTGGAGGTGCGCTGACCGGAGACGTCCTGCTCGGTGAGCACGAGGGTGCGCAGCGGCTCCGAGCTGAAGCCGTGCCCGATGCAGCCGGTCGTCACGTGCACGATGCCGGTGTCGGGCACCGACGGCAGATCGCCGTCGAACCGGGCGGCGACGCCCTCGTTGGACAGTGTCTCGACGAACCGGGCGGCCGGGCCCTGACCTTCGGTGACCAGGACGACCCGCCAGTCCTCGGCGAGGCGGCCCTTGATGTCGGCGAGCACCCGCTGCGAGTCGCCCCGGTAGGACTCGACCTCGCTCGCGCCGATCTCGGCGCCGTCGTCCTCGACGTCGGCGGCGAACGGGCTCAGCGACCACCACGGCACGCCGATCTCGCGGGCGTGTGCGCGCACGTCGGCCAGGCTCCACAGCGACGCGGCGCCCAGGTCCACGGGGCTCTCGCCGCCGCCGGCCGCGGCCGCCCAGGAGGCGTCCAGGAACTCACGGCTGGTCGCCACGAGGTCACTCGATCGGGTGCGTACCCGCTCGGGGTCGCACACCAGGACGTGGCTGCCGACGGGCAGCACGTCGAGCAGGAGCTCCATGTCGTCCACGAGCACGGGGGCGAGCGACTCCATGCCCTCGACCGCGATGCCCTCGGAGATCCGACCGAGCATGTCGACCAGGCTCGGGTGTTCGTCGAGCAGTGCGCGGGCCCGCTCGCGGACCTCGTCGGTGAGCAGCAGTTCCCGGCACGGGGGTGCCCACAGGCCGTGCTCGGCGGTCTCCAGGGAGCGCTGGTCGGCGATCTTGAACCAGCGGATCTCCTCGACCTGGTCACCCCAGAACTCGACCCGGAGCGGGTGCTCCTCGGTCGGCGGGAACACGTCGAGGATGCCGCCGCGGACGGCGAACTCGCCGCGCTTCTCGACCAGGTCCACGCGGGCGTAGGCGGCGGCCGCGAGTTGCTCCACGACCGTGTCCAGCTCGATGTCCTGTCCGGCGACCAAAGCCACCGGTTCGAGCTCGCCCAGGCCCTTGACCTGCGGTTGGAGTACCGAGCGAATGGGGGCGACGACGACCTTGAGCGACCCGGTGCCGGCGTCGGCGGCCCCTCCCGAGGTCGGGTGCGCGAGTCGGCGCAGCACCGCGAGGCGCCGCCCGACGGTGTCCGAGCGCGGGGACAGCCGCTCGTGCGGCAGTGTCTCCCACGAGGGGTATTCCACGACGGAGTCCTCGGGCAGCAGCGACCCCAGGGCCGCGACGAGGTCCTCGCACTCGCGGGTGGTGGCGGTGACCGCCAGTACGGGCCGATCCGCGTGGGCCGCGACGGCGGCCACCACGAACGGTCGCAGCGCCGGTGGTCCGACGAGATCGAGGGCGGTACCGCGGCCCTCGGACGCGGCCCGCACCGCCTCGGCGACGGCGGGGTCCTGGACGACGATGTCAAGCAGACCGGTCAGGCTCATGGGCCGGTTGGATCCTCCGCAACGCGAACGGCCCCGACCTTGGAAAAGGACCGGGGTTCCCCCTCAACACTACGCCTCAACGGGTCGGTACCGCCTGTGTGACGAGGCCGTCACTGTGACCAGTACCGCCTACCCCTACCCCTTGGCAATGCGACTGTTAGGGGGTCCAATGGGCCCCGGACAGGAATCTGACGGGTCGTCGGATTTCTTCGGTCGGTCACTCACCGGGGTGTGGGTCGGCGGGCCGCGGGGAATCCGGGCAGCGGCTGGACCAGGGGAGACGACGGACACGATGAGCAGCGCGCAGCAGAAGCTCTACATCGGCGGCGAGTGGGTCGAGCCCGAGCGCGGTCACTACGAAGTGATCGATCCGGCGACCGAAAAGGTCGTGGGACTCGCGCCGGAGGCGTCGGTGGAGCAGGCGAACGCGGCCACCGCGGCTGCGGCGGAGGCGTTCGGCACGTGGTCGCGCACGACCCCGGAGGAGCGCGCGGGCATCCTGGACCGGGCTGCGGACCTCTTCCTCAAGATGGGCGGCGAGGTCGTACCGCTGGCCTCGGCCGAGACCGGCGCGACGCTCGCGGTCGCGGGCATGATGCAGCTGGGCACGACGTACTCGCGGTTCAAGCGCTACGCCAAGGGCGCCCTGGAGCCGACCGAGTTCGCGATCAACCCCCAGGCGACCCCGGAGACCGCGCTGAGCAAGGCGGGCATCTTCGGCGCGGTCGAGATCCGCCAGCCGGTCGGCGTGGTCACCTGCATCACGTCGTACAACAACCCGCTCGCGAACACCGCGGGCAAGGTCGCGCCGGCCCTGGCGATGGGCAACACGGTCGTGGTCAAGCCCGCGCCGCAGGACCCGCTGGCGGTGTACAAGATGGCCCAGGCGCTCGAAGAGGCCGGTCTGCCGCGCGGCGTGCTCAACATCATCACCGGTTCCGGGGTGGACGTCTCCGAGGCGACCGTCGACTCGCCCTACGTGGACATGGTGAGCTTCACCGGTTCGACGCTGATCGGATCGCGGATCGCGCAGGTCGCGGGCCGCACCTTCAAGCGTCAGTTGATGGAGCTCGGCGGCAAGGGCGCGTGCATCGTGCTCGACGACGCCGACCTGGACGCTGCGGTCAAGGGCATCGGCACGGTGTGGAGCTTCTACGCCGGGCAGATCTGCACCGCGCCCACCCGGGTGATCGCCCAGCGCGGCATCTACGACCGTCTGGTGGAGCGGCTCGCGGAGCACGCCAACGGCCTCAAGATCGGCAACCCGCTCGACCCGGCGACCCAGGTCACCCCGGTCATCTCGGCGGTGCAGCGCGGTCGGGTCGAGGCGCTGATCGCCAAGGGCCGCGAGGAAGGCGCCCGGCTGGTCGTCGGCGGTGAGCGTCCGGACTTCGAGAAGGGCTTCTACGTGGCCCCGACGCTGTTCGCGGACGCGACCAACGCGATGACCATCGCGCGGGAGGAGTTCTTCGGCCCGGTCGTGACGGTCATCCCGTTCGACGGCGACGAGGAGGAGGCGATCCGGATCGCCAACGACTCGGACTACGGTCTGATCTCGTACGTCTTCGCAGGCGAGACCACGCGCGCCTACGGCATCGCGCGCCGGCTGCGCTCCGGCGGGGTCAGCGTGAACACGGTCGGCCGCAACATGGAGGCCCCGTTCGGCGGTTTCAAGCAGTCCGGTATCGGCCGCGACTGCGGCTCGGCCGCCCTCGCGGCGTACAGCGAGACCCAGAGCATCGTCTGGCCCAGCGCCTGACCCCACCGGTCGGGCCCGGCGCCCGACCTCACGATCGCGAACGGCCCCGGGATCCTTCCCCGGGGCCGTTCGCACGCGCGCACCGAAACGATCTCGGGGTCGACGGGCGAAACCGCTTCGCGGACACCTCTCGGCGCCGAGATCGTTCAAGTCGGGAATGGGGTTTACCAGGTGGGGGGAGGGCTGCTCCTCTAGCCTGATGGGCGGTTCGCGGCGTTCGGCCGCGGGCTTGTCAGGGGGGATTTTCGCGATGCCGCAGCCGCAACGTCTCGTCCGGGCCTGGTCGGTGCGCGCGGGGGCCGCGCGCACGCAGGTCGAGGCGGGAGTTCGGGCCCGGCGGTGGTTGTGGTTCCGGGCGGCTTTCCCGGACATCGAGCGGTTGCGGGTGGTGGACCTGGGCGGGTCGACCGAGTTCTGGTTGCACGCGCCGGTCCGGCCCGCGCACGTACGGGTGGTCACCGACACGGACAAGTCCGCCGAGCTCACCTCGTGGCTGACCTGCGAGGCGGGCGACCCGCTTGCCACGTCCGGGAGTTGCGACGTCGTGGTGTGCGACGGGCTGCTGGACCGACTGGCCGCACCGGCCGATCGGGCCACACTGGCCGACGTCGTGCACGCGCTCGGCGAGCGCTACTGGGTCCGCGCGTCCGCGCGCGCGCATCCGCTCGATCCGCAGACCTCGCTGCCCGCCGTACATCTGCTGCCCGACCGTGTCCGGTCGCGCATCGGCGGCGCGGCGCCCGACGTGTTCCCGGCCCGGCGCGCCGAACTGACGGCGCGTTTCCCGGGGGCGGTCGTCCGCGGTGAGCGGGTGGCGGGCCTGGTCGCGTCGTACGTGGTGGCCAAACCGCGAGCCGACCACGTCCCCGGTCACACCTGACGTTGTGTCACCAACCGCTCGGGGGTGGGCGGTTGTGCCAATGAGGGGGAGTCTCGGATGCGTGTTGTCATCGCCGGACAGGGCTATGTCGGACTGCCGTTGGCGGTTCGCGCGGCACAGGTGGGCCACGACGTGGTCGGCTACGACGTCGACGAGGGGCGGATCAAAAGGCTCGCGGCGGGCGAGTCCTATGTCGAGGACATCGCGTCGAAAGCGGTCCGGGAGATCCTGGACGCGGGTTCGTATCGGGCCACCACCGAGCCGCGCGATCTCGGCGGCTACGACATCGCGGTGATCACCGTGCCGACACCGCTGCGCGAGGGCATACCGGACCTGACGTACATCGAGGGGTGCGCGCGCACGCTCGCGCGCTACCTGCGCCCCGGCGCGTGCGTGGTGCTCGAATCGACCACGTATCCGGGGACGACCGAGGAGTTGGTGGGCCCGATCCTGGAGGAGGGCTCGGGCCTGACGATGGGTCGCGACTTCCATCTCGGTTACAGCCCCGAGCGGATCGACCCCGGCAACCCGACCTGGAACCTCGTCAACACACCCAAGGTGGTGTCGGGGATCGACGCGGCCTCGCTGGCGGTCGTGGAGGGCTTCTACGCCTCCCTGGTGGAGCGGGTGGTGCCGGTCTCGACACCGAAGGAGGCCGAACTGGTCAAGTTGATCGAGAACACGTTCCGCCACGTCAACATCGCCTTGGTCAACGAAGTCGCGATGTTCGCCCACGACTTGGGCATCGACGTGTGGGAGGCGATCGACGCGTGCTCGACCAAGCCGTTCGGGTTCATGCGCTTCACGCCCGGTCCCGGGGTCGGCGGGCATTGCCTGCCGATCGACCCGTCCTATCTGTCGTGGCGCGTGCAGCGCGCGCTCGGACAGAGCTTTCGCTTCGTGGAGTTGGCCAACGACGTCAACAACCACATGCCGGACTACGTGATTCGTCGGCTCACCGCCGCGTTCAACACCCGGCGTCGGTCGGTCAACGGCTCCCGCGTGCTGCTCGTGGGGCTCGCCTACAAGAAGAACACCGGTGACGCCCGGGAGTCGCCGTCGGCGGACGTGGCCCGGCTGTTGCTCAACCTGGGCGCCGAGGTGACGGCCGCGGATCCACACGTGGACACCGCGCAGGTGGTGGACTCACGACTGCGACGGGTGGACCTGACGGCGGAGACGGTCGCGGCCGCGGACGCGGTCGTACTGCTCGTGGATCACGACGACATGGACCTGGATCTGGTGCGCGCGGCCGAGTATGTCCTGGACTGCCGGCGGGTGTTGGGGCCCGGTCCCCACATCGAGGTGCTGTAGGCGCGGGTGCGCCGCGGTGCGCGGCGGTCGTGGGCTTCGACCGCCGCGCGCCTTGGGGGCTTTCGGTCCTACCTGTACTCGACGACCCTCGTGTTGTGCCCGGTTGCCTTGGTGTGCACCTTCGCCGCCACCTGAGCCGCATCCTTCGACCGGTACCGCTGGCGATCACCGTCGGTCTTCGACGCGCAACCGCTCTCCTGGCAGACCCATCCCCAAGTGCTCATGGACGACAACCTCCCGGACCTCACCGACGCCACTCGCGTCCCGACCGGCGGGGAGCGAACGACTTGGACGGGCACACCGCAGCACTTGTCGCGGCCTCGTGTCCGGCGCGCGGCTCGCCGGGACACTCTCGTGACAGAACCGGGACGATCCGGAGAAAAACGTTTTCTTTTCGACGAGAGAACGCGTCGCTTCCGACACACAAAGGATGCGATATCGCGATCCATATGTTTTTCCGGTAATTGCGATGGATGGGTGGCGGAGGCTCCCTCGCAGGGGTGACACTCGCGAGGCGGACCGCCGGCCTACCGATGCGAGGCGAGGCGTTGTGTCAGCCTGAGCCGACCTCGTGTCGGCCGGTTCCGGCCGCGAACGACCCGTCGGGACGGGGCAGGACGGGCGACTCTTCTTCGGGTGCGCGGGACCGCGGGACCCGCCGCGCGTTCGAGGTGTCACTCGGTGGTCGACAGGTCTCGCTCGGTCATCGGCAGGGCTCGCCCGGCTGTCGGCGCATGTCGCTCGGCTGTCGGCCGATGTCGCTCGGCTGTCGACGGGTGTCGACCCGCTGTCGGGCCGGGTGCTCGTCTCCCGCCGGGGCCACCCGCAACGGCACCGTGCCGCCCGCGACGCACTCACCGGTGTCCAGGCGCCACTTCCAGTGGTGGCGCGGACACTCCAGGACGCCCGCCTCGATCTCGTCGTGGGTCACGTCCGCGTGCGCGAGGTCCTCGCCCGCGTGCGGACAAAACCGCTGCATCCGCACCCCGCAGCGCTCGATCGACTCGCCGCTCGCCGCCGATTCGCGTTCGCGGACCATCTGCATGGTCTGCGCCGGGTGGTCGCCGTAGCGCAACAGGCTCATCAGGGTCAGGTCGAACACGTCGGGGTCGCGGGCCAGGCCCAGGCGCATCGACAGCAACGCCTCCTCCCAGCCGACCCGGCCGTCCACGATCGCGCGCAGGATCCGTTGCGGGACCTCGATCGTGTAGGCGGGATCGACGGGCTCGTCCTCCAGGACGATGTCGCCCGCGATCCGGCCCAACCGCACCGACCACGAACCGCCGTCCGCGGTCAGCCGGATGTCCTTGCGCCAGTCGCCGAGGAATCGCCTGTTCCAGCTCTGCAGGCGGGCGAAGTACGCGTCCAGCTCGGCCGGGCCGACCGGCTCGAACGCGTGCGTCGCATCGGCTCGCCACTCGGCCTCGCGGCGCTCTCGGTAGGCCGTCAGGTAGGCGGGTGTGCGGGCGTGCTCGACCGGGCCGCTCGGCGCCGCCAGGTCGTCCCCGGGGGCCGCCTCCAGGACGCGCACGGTGGGGCACGCGGCGGCGAAGTCGTCGGCGAACGCCTCCCACAGTGGGAAGATCGTCGCGTCCCGGTCGTTGTACCGGGCCAACTCCGGGTCCAGGAAGACCGGCGGACCCGCCGACGGCAGATAGGCGCGCGCACCGGTCAGCGCGACCTTGCGCACCAACGTGTCGAACAGGTCGGAGCGCACCTCGGCGGTCTTCTTGCGCTGCAACTCGTCGGGATAGGCGTAGGCGTTCGGATACCACATCGCGCCGGAGAACTGCGCCGACAACAGGTCGACGTCGCCCGGGAGTTCGCTCAGCGGCGTGTTGCAGTCGTTGAGGTCCAGGAAGCGGAAGCCGTCGAGGTCGACGAGCAGACCGCTGTCCTCCTTGTGGCTGGTGTCGAGCAGCATCGTGAGCGTGAAGCCCGGCGCGGCCTCGAACGACTCGCGATGGCCGAGCACGACCTGATCGTGAAAGCCCAGCGCGGTCATCCGGCGCACGAGCGAGCGGGAGCGATAGCGGGGCAGCACGACGCGCACGTCACGATCGAGTTCGGCAACCACCCGCTCGTCGAAGTGGTCCTCGTGCGTGTGCGAGAGGTACAGCAGGTCGTGTCGACCCGTCAGCACGTCCGGCAGCAGCTCGCGGTTGTCCGGGAAAGGGAACCACGAGCCGAGAAAGGCCGGATGGAACCACGGGTCGATCAACAGGCGCAGCCCCGCGTGTTCGACCGTGAAGCCGGCGTGCCCGAGGTAGCGGATCGCGCCGGGGCGAACGGACCTCACAGCCGACTCAGCGCTCCCGCGAGCACCTCCGCGACCCGCTCCTGCTGCCCGGCGGTGAGCTGCGGGAACAGCGGAAGCGTCAGGATTTCCTCGGCCGCGCGCTCGGCGACCGGGAAGTCGCCCTTGGCATGGCCGAGTTCGCGGAAGGCGGGCTGAAGGTGGACCGGTACGGGATAGTGCACGCCCGCGCCCACGCCCGCCTCGTTCAGCAGTGCGAGCACCTTGTCCCGCTCGGGCACGCGCACCGCGTACAGGTGCCACACGTGCTCGTTGCCGGGCGCCGTCCGCGGCAACCGGACCCCGTCGAGGTTCGCGAGCAGCGAGTCGTAGCGGGCCGCCGCCGCGCGCCGCGCGACGTTCCAGTCGGCGAGCCGACGCAGCTTCGCCCGCAGCACCACCGCCTGGACGGTGTCCAGACGCGAGTTGAAGCCGAGCCGGGTGTGCACGTACTTGCGCGACGAGCCGTGGTCGCGCAGTTCGCGCAGCACGAGATCGTGCGCGTCGTCGCCGGTCACAACGGCCCCTGCGTCGCCGTACGCGCCCAGGTTCTTGCCCGGGTAGAAACTCGTCCCGGCGATGCCGTTCGGGCCCCACGAGCCCGGCCCGCGGCCGTCCTGGGTGGCTCCCTGGGCCTGCGCCGCGTCCTCGACCAGGAACGCCCCGCGCGCCCGCGCCAACGCCTCCAGTGCGCCCATCGGGGCCAGTTGGCCGTTCAGGTGCACCGGCACCAGGGCCGCGGCCCCCACCGGCCCGGCCGACGCCTCCGCGGCCCGCTGCGGGTCGAGCAACAGGAACTCGTCGTCCACGTCGGCGAACACCGGCCGCCCCCCGGCCCGCACCACCGCCTCCGCGGTCGCCGTGAACGTGTTCGCCGGCATCACCACACCGCCGCCCGCGGGCAGGCCCAGCGCTCGCAGCGCAAGTTCGATCGCGTCGGTCCCGTTGGCCACCGCTACACAGTGCGCGACGCCCGTGAAGGCGGCGAACTCCCGCTCGAACTCCGCCACATCGGGACCGCCCACGAACGCGCACGCGGCCAGGACCCGAGCCCAACCGGCCTCGACCTCGGCCGCGACCTCGGCATGCGCCGCGGCCAGGTCCACCAACGGAATCCGGTCCAGGTCAGCGCTCATCGCCCATCTCCCCCTCGTGTAATCCGTGCATCTCGGCGGGCACCGGAGCCGACCGCAGTCGGCGGGCCGGAGTGCCCGCCCACACCTCGGCCGGCGGCACGTCCCGCGTCACGACCGAGCCCATCCCCACGAGCGACCACGCGCCGACCCGGCAGTGCTCGCGCACCATCGCGCCGGCGCCCAGATACGCCCCTCGTTCGACCGCCACCCCGCCCGCGAGCCGCACTCCCGCGGCCAACGTGGCGAACTCGCCCACGGTGTCGTCGTGGGTGAGCACGACGTGCGGCATCGTGTGCACGTGCGCGCCCACCGACACCGCCGTGGTCAACACGGTCTGCGCCATCAACACCGAACCCGGGCCCACGTCGCACGTGCGCGGCACCACGGCCGTGCTGTGCACGAGCGTGGCCCACCGGTCGTCGGGCAGGCCGAGCCGGGTCACGATCCGCGCCCGGCTCCACCAGTTCGTCGGGCTGCCCGTACACACCACCACGAGCGCGTTCGGCCACCGGTGCACCGCGTCCGAGCCGCCGAGCACGGGGACGCCGTCGACGACGGTGTCCGCCCGGGCCGGGTCGTCGTCGAGGAACCCGAGCAGCCGCCAGCCCGAACTGCCGTGCAGGGCACGGAAGTCGCGGATCGAGGCGGCGGTCTCCCGGGCGAAGCCCCCGGCGCCGACGATCAGCAGGTCGCGAAAGGTCACCGGACCGCCGCGGTCCGCGCCCCGGCCGCAGCGCGCAACGCCGCCACGACCCGGTCCTGCTGGTGCTCCGTCAGGTCGTGGAACAGCGGCAGGATCAGCGAGTCCCGGGTCAGCCGCTCGGTCACGGGCAACGGCACGTGCTCGACGTCGGCGTAGACCGGCTCCAGGTGCGCGGCCATGATCCCCCGGCGCGCCGAGACCCCCTCCCGGGCCAGCGCGCCGAGCAGGTCGTCGCGCGACATCGGGAAGTCGGCCGGCAGCAACACCCAGAACGCCTGGTGGTTCGTCGTCCCGTACCCGGGATCCGCCGGCGTCACGAGCCCGGGCAGGTCGGCGAGCAACTCGCGGTATCGTGCGGCCAGTTCGCGCCGCCGGGCGACCATGGCCGGCAGTTTGCCCAACTGCACGAGGCCGACCGCCGCCTGGATGTCGGTCATCCGGTGGTTGAAACCCAGTTCGTCGTAGGTCTCCACGACCGGCGCCCCGCCCGCCCGGTCCGCCGCGTCGCGATCGGCCGCGCTCACGCTCATGCCGTGCTCGCGCAACCGGCGCAGCCGCGGCGCGGCCTCCGCGCGCGCGACGGTGACCATGCCGCCCTCGCCCGTGGTCAGCAGCTTGCGCGGGTGGAAGGAGAACGTCGCGTACACCGCGCCCGCCCCCACCGGACGGCCCTTGTACGTCGAGCCCGCCGCACACGCCGCGTCCTCCACGACCACGATGCCGCGCCGGTCCACGAGCGCCCGCATGCCGTCGAGGTCCGCCGGGATGCCGCCCTGGTCGACCAGGATCACCGCGCGCGTCGCCGCGGTGAGCACCGGCTCCACGGTGGCCGCGGTCAGGTTGCCCGTCGCGAGTTCGACATCGGCGAACACCGGCCGCGCGCCCACGTAGCGCACCGCGTTGGCGGTCGCCACGAACGACAGGGACGGCACCACGACCTCGTCGCCCGGGCCCACCCCGGCGTTGATCAACGCGAGGTGCAGCGCGGTCGTGCACGAGGACACCGCGACCGCCGCGGGCACCTCGACGTGGGCCGCGAAGGCCCGCTCGAAGGCCGCGACGCGCGGCCCCTGGGCCACCCATCCCGACCGCACCGCGTCGGCTGCCGCCTCGGCCTCCTCGTCGCCCAGCCAGGGCCGCATCACCGGAATTCGTTCCACGCCGCCACCCATGTCGCTCCCCCACCCCGTCCTGCTAGATCGCGTTGCGCCACCACGCCACCAAGCGGCGCAGTCCCTCGTCGATCCCCACCTCGGCCGTGAAGCCCAACTCCCGTGCCGCCTTGGACGTATCGGCCAGACGCCGGGTCACGCCGCCGCTCGCGCGCGCCGGTCCGTACTCGATCGACAGGTGTCCCGCGTCCATCACCGCGAGCAGCCGCTCCGCGAGTCCGCGCAGCGAAGTCTCGCTGCCGGAGGCGATGTTGAACACTTCACCGCTCGAAGCGCACTGCGCGGCAAGCAGGTTCGCGCGGGCGATGTCGTCGGTGTAGACGAAGTCCATGGTCTGGAGTCCGTCGCCGAAGATCAACGGGGGTTCCCCCTTGCCGATCCGCTCCATCCAGCGGATCAGCACCTCCGTGTACAGACCGTGCACGTCCATCCGGGGCCCGTAGACGTTGAAGTAGCGCAGCGCGACGTAGTCGAGGCCGTACATCGCCCGGAAACTGCGCAGCAGGCCCTCGTTGAACAACTTGGCCGCGCCGTAGATCGTGTCGTTGTCGTACGGATGGTGCTTCTCCGCGGTCGGGAACTCCTCGGCGAGTCCGTAGACCGACGCCGAGGACGACGTGACGACCTTGCGCACGTCGGCCGCGACCGCGGCCTCCATGACGTCGTAGGTGCCGTCGACGAGCACTTCGAGGGCGAGCCGCGGCTCCTCGACGCACTGGGTGATCCGGATCGCGGCGAGGTGGAACACCACGTCGGTGCCCGGCATGACGCGCGCGAGCAGCGGCCGATCGCGGATGTCGCCGTCGATCAGCTCGACCCGGTCGTCGGTCAGGGCGGCTGCCAGGTTGCCCCGGTGACCGCGCGTCAGGTTGTCGAGCACGACCACCCGTTCGGCGCCCGCCGCCAGGAGTCGGTCCACGATCGTGGAGCCGATCGTCCCGGCGCCACCGGTGACCACACAGCGCGATCCGGCGAGTTCGACACTCATCGGTTCTCCCCCACGGCGACAGTGGCGCCGTCCAGTTCCAGGCTGCGCGAGGCGGCTTCGAGAATTTCCAGGACGCGCAGGCCCGCGCGTCCGTCGGTCAGTGCGGGCCGCGAGGTGGCGATGGCGTCGGCGAACTCGGCCATCACCGCGCGCAGAGCCTCGGTCTCCGGCAGCGCGGGCAGGACCACGTCGCCCACCCGGTAGGAGATGAGTTTTTGCCGACGGGCCTCGTGGGAAAGCGCGGCGTCCTCGCCGAGGTCGATCCCGCGGTCGTGCACCTGGAGCCGGGCGGCCGGATTGGTGTCGTCCCACACGAGCGTGCGCCGGGAACCGCCGATCATCGTGGTGCGGACCTTGGTCGGCGAGAGCCAGTTCACGTGCACGTGCGCCAACGCGCCGTTGTTCAGCCGCAACACGAGGTAGGCCAGGCACGCCCGGCCGGTGCCCAGCGGGTCGGCGCCGTGCGCCGACACCGACACCACGCGCGTGCCCGGCGGCAGGACGAAGTCCAGGATCGACAGGTCGTGCGGCGCCAGGTCCCACAGCACGTCGACGTCGGGTTGGACCAACCCGAGGTTGATCCGCACCGAGTCGAAGAAGCGGACGTCGCCGATCTCACCGCCGTGGATCATCTCGCGGATGCGCCGGACCACGGGCATGTAACAGAACGTGTGATCGCACATCAGGGTCAGCCCCGAACGTTCGGCCAGTTCGACGAGCTTGACCGCGTCGGCGTGATTCGAGGTGATCGGTTTCTCGACCAAAACGTGCTTGCCCGCTTCGAGCGCGGCCGCGACCAGTTCGAAGTGCGTCGAGGCGGGCGTCGCGATCGCGACGGCCCGCACCAGGGGGTCCGCCAACACGTCCGCGTATGACGAGGTCACCCCCACTGTGCTGTACTCCCCCAGGACCGCTCGTGCGCGCACCTCGTCGAGATCACACAACCACCGCACGCGTAACGCGGGCGTCGCCTGCGCGTTGCGCACCAGATTCGGCCCCCAGTAGCCGGCCCCTATGACGGCAAGCCCGATGGCTTGCCCCGACCCGGAATTCGGCATGACGAAACGTCAACTCCTCGGCACCCCCCGGCCGCGCGGGCCCAGCCGCCGCACGGCACCCCCACCTGAACGAAGCTAGCGTTCGATCTCGTTCGCCGCGGCCCAACCGGGAAATCAACCGCCTTCGCGGGCCGGCAAAGATCTTTCCCGGTGTCCCGGTTGCACGCGACGCGAAGACGTTTGGCACGCTGTTACACGCACAGTCACCGATTCGACCGTCGACGGCACCCGGACGGCACCCACGGACACCGGGCACGACGCACGACACGACGATCACGGAAACCACGGCAAGCACGGAAACCACGGCAATCACGGCAATCACGGCAGCGATCACAGCAATGACAGTGCAATCAGCGCATCACGGCATTGCGAGCGAGAGAAAGGGACGCCACGTGGCCGCGGGTACCCCGACGACGACACTGGCGAAGGAACGCACGGCGCAACCGGACCCGGACGCCCTGCCCGTCGTCGACGACGAGCCCGAGCCGAGCGCGCCGCGCGCGACCCGCGAAAGCATCCTCCCGGCGATCGCCGCCGCGCTGTTCGTGGGCAAGCGCGTACGCACCCGCGCCGGCGCCAAGGGCGACACGGTGCCCACCCCGCACCCGCTCGTCCGGGAATTCCTGGTCGCGCTGCCCGCCGAGTCGCTGGAGCGCTGGCGGGGCCGCTGCCCGGAGGTCGAGTTGCTCTCCGAGCACCTTTTCGAGGCCGAGGCGATCCGCAGCAAGCGCGCCGCCAGGCGGCCGTTCACCATGCAGGACGCGCGTCGCTCGCTGCGGGGGGCCAAGGTGACCCTGCGCCGGATCCGCGAGGACGGCGACCCGCAACACGACACGTATCAACCGCCGTGTCGATCGTGCACCCCGATGCTCGACCACTTCGGCGTCACACCGACGGAAAGCCCCTGACGTGTCGCGCTTTTCCACCGATGTCATTCACGAACTCAAGCGCGCGGGCTGGACGGTGGGCCGCCGCCGGCTCACCCAGGCCGAGACGTGGGCGCGTCAGGTCAGCGACCACGAATCGCCCGACGGGCATCGGCACAGCGTCTTCCCGGCCGCGCTCGACGCGTGGGCCGAGTTCGGCACGCTGCACTTCGCGATCACCGGGCCCGGCAAGGACGTTGTGCGCCGGCCGTTCACCATCGATCCCACCCGAGGTCTGCACCTGCCGCGTACGCTGACCGACCTGGGCCGCGCGCTGGGCACCCCGCTCGCGCCGCTGGGCGACGAGGACGGCGGCAGCGCCTACCTGGCGATCGACCCGAGCGGACGCGTGTTCGGCCTGGACCACACGGGCGAGTGGTTCATCGGCTCGTCGATGGACGTGGCCATCTCCACCTTGGTCCTGGGCAACGCCCCGGTAAGAATCCGCGACGACGGCAGCTTCTGAAGAGCGCGGCCCCCGGCCGCTCTCCTCGCTGCGCTCGTCGAACACTCGACGGGGGCCTGATCGGTGGGCGCTGACGCGCGGGGATCGTGGCCGGGTCCCGCTCTTGGGGGAAGCCCGGTCGTGGGCGCGAAGCGCCGTCGTCTGCGGCCGGCCCAGCGGGTTACGGGAACCTTGGTGCGGGAGGGGGCGGTTACGGGGGGCTCGGCGGGAGGGCGGGCCGGTTACGGGGAGCTCGGCGGGAGGGCGCGGCCAGGTACGGGGAGCTCGGCGGGAGGGCGAGGCCAGTTACGGGGAGCTCGGCGTTGCTTTTTTCTAGAAGCCGGCTCGCGAAGCACCACT
>NZ_WWJX01001297.1 GCF_009865215.1 Streptomyces sp. SID3343
CGTCCGGCGCGTCCGGCGCGTCCGGCGCGTCCGGCGCGTCCGGCGCGTCCGGCGCGTCCGGCGCGTCCGGCGCGACGGTCGGCCAGCCCATGGGCGCCCGTCCACCGGGTCTTGGCGGTGGAAGACATCGGGGCACTACGCGAGCCGGCCCTCACGCGTGCCCTCCGTCGCAGGACGGGCTTCGTGTTCCAGGCGTTCAACCTGGTCCCCGCGCTCGCGGGCCTGGAATCGCGACGCGGCCGGCGCGCACGAGCCGAGGAGCGCATCGGCCGGGTCCGCGCGACCGGCCTGCGGAACCTGCCACTGTACGGTCTCGGACTGAACCGGGTCTGGTGCGAACTCGCCTTGGATGCTTGCGAGTTGGTGGCTTGGACACGGATGCTCGTCCTCACCGGCGACGCGAGACGGTGGGAGATCGAGAGGGTTTGCTTCCGCCTCTTCGCAGTTGCGGGCCGCCTGCCCGACCGATGGCCGCGGCCGGGCACCTGCTCGAAGGGATCGCCCGGCTCGACCGGCTCGCCGCAGCCACATGACACCCGACCCGATCGCCCCGACGAACCGAGACCGACCCGCAGAGGTGGAAACCGGCGCGCACCCGGCGTGACAATCGGGCAATAGCCGAGCGGTCGCTTCGGAGGGGCCTCATCTCATCGGCACGAAGTCCCCGTCGGCGAACCGACGAGGACTCGTGAACGATCGAGGATGTCGGGTGACTTCCCCTCTCGGTCGAGGCGGACCGTGCACGTCGAGGGACGGTGACAGTGGCCGCCTCACGGTGGAAGGCGCACCGTGGCTTCGCGGCCGGACCGGTATTCCACGGAGGCGATGGTTGGGCCCGAGGGCGCACCCACAACCCGGCGCGCCGGCCGGCGGATCGTTCCCGACGCCCAACCGCATTGTCATGCGTTCGACACGGGGTAAGAGCCACCCGGCTCGTCCTTGAACTGCTTGTGATCCTGCTCGATCTGACGACGGATCCCGTGGATTCGCACGATTTCCGTGGGGTCGGCTGCGGAGTGCGGGCTCTCGTCCTCGCGTGGCCCCCCGGACGGGGCAGGTCGGCGGGGGATCAGGGCGCGTATTGCAGGCCCTGGACCGCGGCCACATACCAGTCTCCCGCGTTCTGGGACTTTCTCCGGGCCAGTGCCTGGTTGTTGGCGTCGAGGTTGTTGTACTGGGTGCCCCGCCATCCGGAGGTGAGGTCGGCCAGGGTGACAGGGCCGAAGAGTTGCCCGACGACTGAGGCGTCGTACACCTGCGCGGAGCGGAGTTCCTCGTCCTGGGGAACCTGTGCCGTGATGTTGGTGTTGCAGGCGTTCTCGACGAACTCGGCGTCCTGGACCTCCTGGTAGACGCAGTGCGCGCCGCTCTGCTGGTTCAGCAGGCGCGACCATGCGTTGCCGACGGTCCCCATCTGTTGACGCACGGCATTCTGCCTGAGGTCGATGCCGGTCTCCTCGAAGAACTCGATGCGGCCCGCGGTGACCACGTCGGCGGCGGTGACGGAACCGCCGGGTATCACGAGTTGCCCCGATCCGTTGAGGACGGCGGCCGGGGTGGGGTTGCCGCCGAAGCGGGAGCCGTACACGTTCTTCCAGGCGACCAGGACCCGGTACTGCCTGGGGTTGGTGGTGGGGATGTCGTAGATCAGGTGGTAGGCGTACATGTCTTCACCTCTCGCTCGGCGAGTTGCGATCACGGTGGGGCGGCCCTGTCCGCGTGGGCCCGATGCGCTGACGGGGCGACAGGCGGAGTCAGGTACGAGGGCTGCGGTGTGTGGCCCGGTGTCGATCGGGAACGGTTCGCGTGTCCCGACGCGTCATCGAAACCGAGTCGGTCGTGGGTGTCCGTCGGTGCCGCCCGGCGCGGCCGCGTTGTGGGTTCGGGAGAGAACGGGCCGGGCCCGCGCGTGCGGTGTGTTCGGGTCTTTCCTCGTGGTGGGGGGCCGGTCGTTGCCGCGGTCGGACCGAAGGGCGCATGGGTTGCCCGGGGCGGTCGCCCTCGGTCCCCGGGTCGGGCCACGCCACCTCGTACGAACCGTCGACGCGCGGGAGGGCCCGGGCCTGTGGCCTCGGAACCGGGCCGGCTCCCGCGCCTGCCCTCCCTTTCCCCTCATCGCAAGCCCCCCGGCTCGATGGATGTTTCTCGGTACGAAACAGCCGATACGGTGTCAAGCCCTTTCACCCTAGGCGCCCCGCCCACGGCTCCGCAGGCGCATGGATGCTTGGGTAAGGTTTGGCGCGAATTCTACGGTCACACCCGAAGTGGCCGGATATAACGCCATCGGTACCTGTTGGCGCCGCCGCCTTCGACCGACGGCCGATGGACCTGCCTGCGGCAGGCTCGCGTGCTCCGCCGCATCCGAGCACCGGGTGGGGCCGGACGGGGTGTCGAACCCGACGCGTCGGCCATCGTCGGGCTCCGCCGCCGGGGCCGAAGCGCTCTCGTCCCGGTGGCTTTGGGTCGTCCGGCGGGCGTGGGCGCCCGACGATGGGCGCCCCGATGTCGGCCCACGTGTCCGGGCCGCCGTACCCGGAGCGCGAACCGGCCCTCGTCGTCACCGCGTTCGTGGTCGACGTCGACCCGGTTCGCGCCGATGGCGTCGATCACTCGCGGCGCGCGGCACCACTCCCCCGGCGCAGGGTCGTCGGCGCGGGCGGTGAGGAAGTGGGCCCGAGTAGGCTCGCGCCGCCGAGGAGCAATTCCGGTAGGGGTCGGCCTTCGGCACGAGAGCAGGGACGCCCGCATGGTGTCCTCGACGGTGGCCGGTGGCAGATCGGGCGCCAGGGCGAACCGCGGGATGCCACAGACCTCCGGATCGTCCATGTCGCGCCGGGGGTAGCGGGTGAGCTTGAAGTCGCAGCCCGTGGCGAGGCGGCCGGAGTGGAGTCGGGTTCTGTACGTTCGGGTAGAAGGCGTGGCTGTGTATCGACGGCCTCGTATGGGCGGGCGCAGGTGATCTCGGTCGGGCGCTTCGTGGCGGTTCCCGTTACGCCTGGGAGTTTCCGGAGCCGGAAGATGGCTCCCGCGTCGTTCTTCCTCGGGATCCCGGCGCCGAGCCTGTCCTTGGTGCCGCCGACCTGGACGAGGAGGTCAACTCCGAGTGCTCGGCGAGGTCGGTCATGTCATCGTGACCGGTTGCGGCACCTGAACTTGTTGTCGGGGTCGATAGCGGTAGACGATTCAGTGGCGCTTCTTGTCGATGTCCGCCTTGACGCCGACAAAGGTCGCGGAGGGCCGCTCGGTCGGCTTCTCCTTTTCGTTTACCGGTTGGAGATCCGGTTCGAGGTCCGGTTCGAGGTCCGGTTCGAGGCAGCGGTCCTTCTTGAACAGCTTCGCTTTGACGACGCACGCTCTGGTCGCGGCGCAGCCGGCGTTTACCTTCGGCGCGCGCCGGCCGTTGCCATGCAGCCGGAGCGGCAGCGGGTTGCGTTCAAGGGGCTCGGCTCGGACAGGTCCACCGAGCCACCCAAACGAGTGAACCATCCGGCCTGGACGTGGCGAACTGCGGTATATGCGCCGTCACTTGGCCATCGCTATCGAGATTCGGTCGGTGGAGTCTCACGACCGGGTCCGGATCCTTGAGTGAGACTTGGACTTCGAGTTGTTCGCGCTGTCCGGCGTTGTCGACCGACGGGTTGAGCCGGTCGTGCTCAGCGAGGAGGTCGCAATCACCCGGCAGGGGCGGGATTCGGCAAGCAAGTCTCGCGAGAGACCGGGTGATCGGATGCCTACTTCCCGGCCCTCTCGATCGAAGATCTTCGGGAGAATCGTACTGAAGAAAGCGAATCCTTCGCTCGTGTGCATCACTTCGACCGGGTACCGGCGGTGATGCACGAGGTGGTAAACCACTGTGACCGTGGCCTCATGGGGCAGTTCATACCGGGCGCCCCAGGGTGCGAAGGTCGGTGTCGTCGCATGGTCTCTGGCCGAGACGACCACTCGCAGGACATCGCCGTCCCCGGACTCGTCCATCTCGACTCCAAGTGAGTGACGACTCTGGCCTGCGGGTCTCGGATTCGCATCCAACCGGACTCCCTCAGGACATCGGTGTTGACATCAGGACACGAGATCCGAGACCCTACGAACCTGTAGGTTCTCGCTTTCGGTGTCATGCGCCGACGCTGTGACCTGGACGTTCCCCTTCAGTCTCACGACGTGTCGGCTGGCGGCTGTCTCAGATCAGTGTCATTTCCTCAGGCTGTCCAGCCGCCCCGCCACTGTCCGGGCGTCACGACCCTGAATCGGCAACCATCCGTTCCATCCACTCACGCACCTTCACTGCTCGCTCGATGCGGCTGACGATGTCCTTCTTGGACGCCGTGTCCAAGCTCTCCGGGATCTTGTCGAAGGTGTCGGGAAGGACGTCGAGGAGACCCCAGATCTGTTGGCCGGTGCTGACGGTCAGCAGTTGCCGGCACCTCCACTGCAGCGGCGTCTCGGGACGGTGCGTGAGTCGCTGCACGAGTGTCGGGAACAGGTAGTGCGTCGCCTCTGCGGCGAGGTGCTCTCGGAGCCAGTCGACCGGAAGCCGCTGGCTGAAGCCGTAAATGGCGGCCTCTTGGGCCAGGTCCAGGAGCTGAGCGGTGTCGACGGCTCGAACAGTGCGAGGAAGGGTCGGGGCCATGTCGCGATGATGCCAAGAAGTCCCTGCGGGGCCGAGAGGTCAGCTGGACCGAGAGGCGATCTGGCGACGGGCAACCCCCAGACTGCCTCGAACCGGTCGAAGCGACCTGGTTGTCACAGGTGAGGCCCGCGACTCGTCGGATCGGTGCGCGGTGTTTGGGCGCCCGGCACGATCCGAAGGCGAGCGCCTGGGAGAAGTCCCATCAGGAGCGGTTGAACCAGCGGCGTTTGGCCCGGGGCTGGGGCGAGGCTCCATCGGCCTGGGCCGCCGACGGGTCGTCGTACTCGCGGGAGATCACCCGGACCTGGCCCGACTCGACGTCGTGGCGCACGGTGTCCAGACCCAGGCGGTCCAGTTGGGTGATGCTTTCGGCGTGGAGGGTGGTGTTCAAGGGGAGCATCCCGACCTTCGGGTGTGTCGGGCCGAGCTTCACTTCCTCGCTGAGCAGGATCTGCATCAGATGGTCGGCGGAGGCCGAGGGCAGGTCCTCGTCCACGGCGACGTGCAGCATCAGGTGTTCCTCGCCGGTGGCCTGCCACCGGACCCGCGCCACCCACACGGAGCGGACGGCTGGGAACTCGCGGACCCGCCGAACCAGTGCGTCGCGCAGGGCGACCGCCACCGGGTCGGTGGACCATTCGAGCTTCATTTCCGCCGCGGGCCCGTAGGTCGCCCAGTCCCGCAGCACGTGCTCGGAACAGATCGCCTGCCCGTTCTCGGAGCGGATCCCGAGCACGGCGACGCCGGTCTTCTCCAGGATGTCCCTCACCCGCACCGCGTCGCAGTGCACCATCCCGGCGGCCGCCGGCAGCAGTCGCGCGCCCAGCGCCGCGTCGGTGAACCCGAGCAGCGTCGGTGGCTGCTCGTCGTCGGGGAGGAACATCACCGATCCGGTGTCGGTGACGGGAACGAACACCCCGCCCTCGAACAGCGCGGCGAGCACCGCCTCCGGCGCGGGCTCGGGGCCGTCCGCACGGCGGTCGAGAAGGTCTGCGAGACGTACGTTCGAATGCTCGATCACGCGTGCAGCGTAGTGCCCGGACCTCCACCGGTCCCGCCCCATCGGCATCCGAGAACCGGTCCGCGCGGCCCTTCCCCGCCATGAGGGGGCAGGGCACGCAGGGCGTCCCTTTCCGATCATCGGATCGTTGGTCTGGTCGTGGCGTTGACCCACGCGCAGTGGGCGGGTATGGAACCTTTGTTGCCGGACCGGACGCCGAACGGGGCGGGCGGTGGTCTGATCACCGTCAAGTGACCGACGCGTCGCCTGGCGAGACGGCGCCGGACTGGTCACCGTTGGCGCACCGTGAGCGATGACCTGTGCTCTCGCCCTCGCTACCGACTTCGTGGACCTCGTCGACGGACCGGGAGCATGCCAACGCTCACTGCTGATCGCCCTCGGGACGCCCTCGACTGAACCGACCACGCCACCGCGCACCCGCCGGCCGATCGACGGCGGGAGGCTCGCTGGCAAGGGCCTCGCCAGCGAACGGCGCCGCAGCCGAAGCACCGTTGTCATCGCCCGAAGTCGTCGGCTCGGACGCCGGCGGGTTCGAGTCCTGCCGGGAAATTGGCGGTGACCAGAGCAACGGCCTCCTTGGCGGTTTCGGTGTAGCCGATCACGATGGAGCTGCGGGGCCGGCGGACGCGGAACCGCCCATCGGAAAGAGGGTCGACGCACGGCCCCCGCAGGACGTACGGGTACCCGGTGCAGCTGCTGAAGCACGGGGTGTGGTGGCTGGTGAAAGGAAACAGGTGCCGCAGGCCGGGTTCTGCGAAAGCCGCCTCAAGGAGTGGAACGATGCCCGGGTACGGCCGCGTCGGACGGAGGATCTCGTGGCGCTCACGCATCCACTGCCAACTCAGGATCTACTGCTGCCACTTCACCTCGACCGCAGCGGCCAGCCCGCGTTCGTGGGCCGCGTCCAGATCGGGAAGGGCGGGCCTCGGCGGCAGGGGAACGCCCTCGGCACGGGGGAAACGGTCTGCGCTCACGATCCCATTGTGATGTTGAACCACCACCCGGAGAAGGTCAGCCACTCTCGTGATCCTGGCTGCCGGACGGCGAGATTCGAATGTGGCCGACGAAGCAGACCGTTCGAGCTGGGAACCGGATCCTGCGAGTCGGGAACAGTACCCGACATGCTCCGAAACGTAGGCCGTGCGCGAAACGGCCGAACGGCCAGGGCTACGGGCTACCCGTTCGTGAATCCGAGTTCCGTAAGGCGTCGGTCGACGAGAGTCAGGATCAAATCCGTTGCGGATAGTGGGAAGTACTCTCGGCCTCTGACCGGATGCACACCTGCTTCCTTCAGCGCCGCCAGGATGCCTCTTTCCAACTCCGGGGCCGCATCGTTGGGGAGCCCGGAGACGGCTCGCAGAACAGTGGCGAAGCCCTGCGTGGCGTGGAACCGAAGGCGAGGACGCGTCATCCCGGAGGTGATGCCGAACTTCACGGTCGCGATCTCCGGATTCTGGACAACGTAGAAGGCATCCCAGGTCTTGCCCTTGCACCAGCGGCAGATGCCCTGTCCCTGTTGTACAGCGGTCGGATACGGCTTCCCCAAGTGCCCCTCGCGACAGATCACCTCGTGGGGTTCGCCGACTCCCAGCCATGTCGGCTCGAGCACTTCTCCGCCGAGCTCTTCGACTCTGGCCTTGAAGTTCCGATAGGCGGTTTCAGGATCGTTTCCCACACAGGTGCGGCAGTACCCGGAGCCGACACGCATGTTCTTCGGCGTCGGGGTGTACTCGTGGCCGTTCAGGCACATCACCCGATGCGGGGCGGCTTTGCCGAGCCACTGCTCCTCGACGACTTGACCACCGGCCCGGGCCACGTTCGCGAGGAACTCCGCGTGTGCCGTTGCCGGATCGTTCCGCGAGCACACTCGGCAGATCCCGCCGCCATCGCGTACGTAGCCTGGTCGTGGGCGGCAGACGTGGCCCTTTGCGCAAATGGCGTTGTGACGCTTGTCCTTGCCCAGCCACCGCGATTCGACGACCTTGCCCCCCTGTTTCCTCACGTTGGTCTTGAACTCATTCCACGCGGCCTGGGGATTACTTCCGGAGCAGGTCCAGCAGACACCCTGACCACGCTGCACGGCGTTCGGCGTCGGTTCGGCCCGGTGGCCCGCAAGGCAGCGGATCCGGTGTGGCTCGGCACTACCCAGCCAGTCGGTCTCCACCACGACGCCGCCGGCCTGCGTCACCGACTCCTTGAACTGCCTCCAGGCCCTCTCCGATTTCACGGAAAGACGCATGCTCAACACTCTCCCCCGTAACCGTGTTGTGTTATCGGTACGCGGAACAAGGTATGGCTACGACGACGTAGGTGTCCTGGCATCTTCGAGAAACCCGACCCACGGATACCGTCCGCCAGTGCCGTGCATGACGCTGTCCGGCCGCGACGCCCGGGCTTCGCATCAATCGGTGTGTTGAAGCCGTGACCTGAGCCTTCGGGTGCCGTCCCGGCCTGGGCCATCGCGTACCGTTTTCGTCTCCACGAGACGGTATTTACCCGGCGAGGACGCACATCACGGCCTGAGCCACTTGCTGTCCGAAGGCGGTGGGACGCATGGTTTGTGCCTTGGTGGCGCGGATCAGCAGCGGCTGGCCGTAGGCGGCTTCCAGGAGGACGATCTGGTGGTTGAGTGATCCGTGGGAAAGGCCCATCGTCTCGGCCGCGCGGACGATCGAATGGTGTCCCAGACAGGAGACGAACCGTTCCAGCGGTTGCCACGAGTTGTGACCGGTCAGCGCGGGGGCAAGGATCTCGTGCGGGACGTCTCCGGCGATGCCTCGAGAGGGTCCCGACAGCGGCACCTCACGGGGGTTCGGGGTGCGATTCGGGTCGAGGGGTGGCAAGAGGGTCGACAGCGGCTGCCAGGTGACCGGCTCGTCGTGGATGCCGTTGCGTGCGAGATATGCGTGCCCTTCGGCATCGAGTTCCGAAGACAGGATGGTCAAGTACCACGCCAGGTAGGCCCGTTCGTGCTGCTTGTCCCCGGCGATCGGCCTCCCGGCGCGTGCGCTCTGGCGGGGCAGTCCGCTGAGGCGATGGAACAAGAGGCTCCGGGCGGCATGTTCGAGTTCGATCGGGACGCCTGTTCGCCCGCAGATGCCTCGCCAGATGCGCGGTGGGAGAAGTCCGTTGTAGTCCAAGGTGCGTCGCCGCTCGTAGTCGATGGCGACTTCGTTCGCATCGAGATGGTCGGCCAGGCCGATCAGCGCGTTCGCGACGTCCGCCCAGGTTCCCCGCGCGCGCAGGCCACGCAGCGTCTTGGTGACGAGGACGTCACTTGCGGGTGATCTCAGCCGTTCGCGGATGGCTTGGTGGGTGGCGTGACTGCCGACCATCAGCACACTCATCGCCAGCACCGGTCCCTGCGACAGCGCGGAGGAGCTCAGGGAGGCGCACAATCGTGCGGTCCAGGTGAACCAGAAGTCCGTCGGGACTTTCCGTGCTCGCCGGGACAGCACCATCGGGGTGTTGTCGGCGGTCGGTCGGCGCGGCAGTTGCGTGGTGGTGCGGTAGCAAGTTGTTTCCTCACGCTGAGCGTGGGGCCAAGGCGGCGAGGTGGACCGCTTCGAGGACCGTGCTCACGCCGTCGCCCCAGTCCTCGACCGTGCTGGCGCTGACCGGCTGACGTCGCTGTTCGTGCTGGTGAGCGAGGATCGGGCGGACCAGGGTCGCGCCCTGTCGGACGTCCGGGTCCTCCAGAACCTCCAAAGCGGTCGTGGCCGCGACGGCGACGTGCGTGCAGGCCGTGGGAGCGATGAAGCTGGGCGCCTACCTGTCGTCGCACGACAGGTAGGCGTCGGCCAGTCCGGCGGGGAGTCTCGCGACCAGTTCTTCCCGGGGCAGGTCGGTGAGGAATCGCGAGCCCAGGGCACGAATGTCGAGGAGAACCGCCGGCGCCGGTTGTGGGTTGTGGCGGTACGCGCCGAAGGCGAGCGGCCGCTCCCGGGACTCGAAGATCTCCATGATGCGGGTCTGGGCGCGCAGTACGGGACTGTCGGGCTCGAGCCGAACCGAGTCGGTCTCCGACAGGTCGAAACCGCAGCCTCGACGGAACGGGCCCGTGGACCGGGGCGGCGGATGTCCGCACAGGCCCGGGCGGGGAATGGCGGTGCCGGAGGTGGGCAGCATGCGCGGGACGCGTGAGCAGGCCGGGCAGCGGTCCGCCAGCAAACGGCGGTGGTGGACGCAGGCGGACGCCCAGCCCAGGCGCCATTCCAGCTGCCAGCGGCCCTTCTGTTCCTTCAGGCACGAGGGGCAGAATCGGGATCCGGTGCTTCGCCCCCAGATCGATCGACGGCTGACCGATCGGCTCTCTTCGTTGACGAGCAGGATCTGCGGATCGTAGTGAGCGAGCGTCATCTCCTTCACCGCCGAGCACGAGACACCGGTCGCTGCCGTGATGGCCTCGGCCTCGGGGCCGGTCAACATGATCGTCCGTCGGGGCGCTCGTTCGCCGTCCCGACCCCGGCCTTGCGTTCGGGCGGCGAAACCGAAATGCTCCAACACCTCGCCGACCGATGTGTGATGGCGGGCAGCCAGGGCGTCGATCCAGGACTCCAGGGACTCCCCCGGAAGCGGGGCGACACGGATCGGCAGGCTCCGCGGCCGTGGTTCGCTCACGCCACTCGAGTGCCGCCGCGGCGGGGGCGGCTGGTCAGGCGTCGGGTCTCCAACGCGGCGTGGAGTTCCTTGCGGGCCCTCTCGGACGCCTCGTCGTTCTTGACCCCGTCCAAGAGATCGAGACTCAGACGCTCCTCGCCACAGCGGACGGCCCGTTGGCAACCCCGGTTGATCAACGTCATCAGCGAGCCGATGTGTCCCGTGCTGCGGGCGAAGAGGTAGTCGCTCAGGTCGTCGGCGAGCATCCCGGGGTGCTTGTCGGCCAGGACGATGCGCTGTTCGAGGGCCAAGAGCATCTGCCGCCATTCCCGGCGACCCGCCTCCGTGTCGATCGTGAAGGGACGCATGCCCAACCGCGTGGTGCGGCGGCCGGTCTGGGCCAGGGCCGCGTCCGCACCGTGGCCTCCCTCGCTGAACAGGCCCTTGTCGGCGAGGCCCACACCGATCATCACCAAGGTCACCGGGAACTCGTTGGCGATCCACTTGAGGTGATTGCTGACCTGGATCCCGCTGCTGGCACGCCATCTCAGGAAGTGCAGGTCGTCGAGCGCAAGCACGCGGACCTCGCACGACAACACGCAGTCCAGGGCCCGGTGGCCGAACTGGGCCGTGGTTCCGCGGGCGCGCCCGGGGTGACCGAAGAACTCGAGCATCGCCCGGTTCAGGTCCTTCATACCGGTGTTGCCGGTCAGCCCGACCCGGCAGACCGGCCACCGCTCGTGTCCGTCCGCAGTCCACTCGCCCTCTTCGGCGATCTCCCGGCGGTGGAATTCCCGGAGGAACGCCAGCACGGACGTCGTCTTGCCGAGTCCGGGGAAAGCGTCCACGGCCACCGCCCCCTTGGCCTTGTCGCCGTCCTGCACGTTGCTGTCGACAATGTCCCACAAGTCCTCGTGCAACTCGGCCAACTGCGGTGTCCTGACCGGCCCGAGGTTGGCGTGCCGCTCCCGCCGCAAACGGTCGTAGGCGGCACGCGCCCCGTCGTCGAGCCCCTTCAACGCGGCCATCGTCAACAGTTCCGGCTGATCACGGCGCGGAGCGTCGGCGAACGCCTTGAAGTCCTCCTTCCGGGACAGCGCGAGATTGCCCGGACTCGGCGGGATCGGATCGCTCACACGTCCTTCAGGGCGTCCGCGTAGAAGTCGTCCTCGTCGGCTTGATCGTCATCGCCGGACTCGGTCACCTCTACCGGACGCGAAGCCTCGATCTCGCCCGCGTCCGGCTCGCCGAGGGCCTTGCGTACGGACGGGAGCGAGAGCACCGATTCCTCGTCGTTCTCCGGGAGTTCGATGGCGGCCTGTTTGCGGGAGAGCCGCAGTGCCATGCGCCGCTCGGCGATCGTGGTGCCGAGCCCGAGATTCCAGCGCTCGAGCAGATCGTCGACGGCGACCCGGTCGTCCGGATAGCGGTACTTCGACGCGGCCAGTTTCCGAGCGAACACCAACGCGTCTTCGCTGAGCGGCATCGACGCCGAGGGAGCGTGTTCCCAGAGCAGGGGGTGCCAACGGCGGTCGGTGGGATCACGAAAGTAAATCCGGGTGATGTCGTCGGGGTCCATCTGGAACGGCCAGCCGTCCCTGACCGGGCTGTCACGGTACGGGCTCTTGATGTTGCGGTAGGCATCGAGGGCGGAACCGTTGTAGCGACGGCGGTCGATCTCGACGCCGTAGTGCTGGATCGTGCGCCACTTCGTCTGCAGGAACTCGAAGGCGAGGTCCCGGTCCCGGGGTACTTCGATGTAGCCGGCCCGGGCCATGCCGTGCTCGAACATCATCGCCGGAGACATCCTCAGACCCGGCAGACCGGGGTCCACCAGACCCGAATTGAGTCGGCAGTGATAGTCCACCGCCGTCCACTCCCGGATGATCGCCTCCAACTCGTCCAGGAAGAAGAACGCGTCGTCCTCCGGACTCTCGCCGCGGGAGTGGATGTCGGGACCCTTGTAACCGGGCAACACCTGCAACAGGCCCTCGCGCAGGGTGCGGAAATACCGCGACCGGGCCCTTGTCGCGACCGGTTCGCAGCCTCGCCGGCTGGATCGAGATCCCCATGCGTCGACAGACGCTCGTCAAATGCTCGGAGACGTAGACCTTGCCGTGGTCGACCACGAGAGTCTCCGGCACCAACGGCGGGGAAGCAAGACCCGGGCCCTCGACCGCATCGCGGTCGACCAGCACAGCCCGGGGAATGCCGTGTTCGGGCCAGGCCGCGTGCCGCGGCCAGTCCCGCCCCGCAGGACGAGGCCTGAACGACTGGTAGAGCACCGCGCTGACGTCCACCGCCTTCGTGGAGACCGGCGTGAGCCGGATCCCGGTGATGCAACGGGTGTACCAATCCATGCCGACACTCAATTCGGCCTGCACCCACCGCAACGTGAACGGATCGAACGCGAACACATCCAGCCGGGTGGTGTCCATCAGCAGGTACTCACCCGGTCTGGTCGGCCGCAGCTTGCCGTAAGGTCCCTCCGGCCGATCGGCGATATCGCGGTTCCGTTTCGTACTCAGCCGGAACAACGGATGCCGGTCCTCCAGTTCCTCAAGCAGTCTGAAGGCGGTCGCGCGGCTGGGTTGCGGCACGACGTCCGGACCGAACCTGACGATCACCCGGGCCCGAGTCCGGTCGATCACGATCGTGCGGGACGGCTTCGACTCCCCGGTGTGCTCGACCATCACTTCCAAGGCCGTCTCCACCCACCGGTCATCCACCTTCACACCTCGCCCACGCGCAGACCGCCCCGCCATTGCCAGGCCTGCCTCGCCTCTACGGCGGTAGTCTCGAACCCATCGCTCGATGCTACGAACGGTGACGCCGACTTCGGCGGCCTTACTCGCGTAGCGGTCATAGAGGCTCAGGTCAGGCAGGTATTCCGGTCTCGGCTCCCCTTCCGTCGCCAACTCCGGAAACCCCGATCGGTAACCCGTGAGGACTTCGCGGACATGGCGGCCCGAGTCCGTACCTCTTCCTGGTCGGCCTCCGACAACTGGCTCAGTACGACACCGGCGACGTCCTCGTCGTCGTCACTGGACGGCCCGGGACCGTCCGGGATCACGCAGGCCCGGTCGGACAGCAGCAGTTCCCTCACGGCCAGCCGCATCAACCTGCCGTGGCCGTCCTTGAGTACGGCTTCGTTGCCGTTCACGGTGATCGCCAACTCGATCACCTCAACAGTCTCGCCGTCGTAGCGAAACCGAGAACCGACTCCCATGCGAGTTCCGACCCGGCTCACATCGGCCTCTGTAAGGCGTGATGCGTGCTGAGCGGCGTATTCAGATCGGTGACCAACTCACCATGCCAAAGAAGGTGCAGGACCGCAGACCGGACCAACTCTGGATCCCGCTCCGGCAGTTCTTCGGCCACCCCACCAAGAACACGACCGTCCATTTCCATGGCTCGAATTTCATCGAGCAGGGCGTTGTCGAACAGCCAGTCACGGCGGCAACCGGCAAGCAACCGCACGTTCTCCAGTTCCGCCGGAGCGGGCTCACTCCAGATCACGTACTGCCACCCGCGCGCCTCCACCTCCCGCCGGGTCCAGGCAAAGGTGAACGCCACCTCCGGCTTGGCAACCCGGTACCTCGGCTTGACGTCCACGACCACCGGTCCATTTCCGGTGATCAGCAGATAGTCCGGGATGTGCTTGCGGAGCTTGCCGTCAACGTTGGCTTTCAACAGGAAGGGCTGAGCCAGAATGCGGCGTACGATCGGGTCGAAGTCATCGAACAACAACCGTGCCAGCTCAAGACGCGACTCGTAAATCACGTGGTCACGCATGGTAGAAGACCAGTAGGTCCCTGAGTAGTGCCTCTGGCCCCTGTACCAACGGAAGGTCCTCCACGGAGCCACCGCCGCCAGGCTTGCGCTGCTGACGTTCTCCCACGGCTCGTCCTCGAAAACCCGGACCGGTGTACGGAAACTCACCACCGCCGACTCGACTGGCATCAGCCACCTCGCCCCTGCAGCATCAGATTCGATGCGTTCAAGCAGTCCGTGACAGCTTGAGGCAAGCAGCAGCACGTTCGCCAGGATGACCTGGAACACTCACACGTTTGAGCGAATTCCAGACCAAGGGTCTGGCCAATCTCACGGCAATGTCGTATCCGACATCCATCCGACATTGACCGTGAGATTCCGACAGGGGAAATGAGACCCTACAACCGGTCAGGCCGCGAAGCCGACCCCGGAGGCGAACTCGAAGCCGCCCCAGTCCGAGCCGAGATCGGCCAACACCTCGTCGGTCCACAGTTCGTCCAGCCGTTGTTCGTCCCCGGCCGCCCACGCGCGCACGATCGCGTCCCAACGGCGGACGTTGACGTTGCGGTGACCGGCCACGCCGGCTCGGCGGTGCGGCTCGCGTACCCCGGACTGGTCGTGCGGGTGCAGTTCCACCCGGGTGCCGCGGCCGTTGTTGTTGAGGCGGCCGGTCAACGAGCGGGCCACGTTGCGGCGGCGCAGGTCGCGGTACGCGGCCTCGATCCGGCGCAGGTTGGCCCGGTTGGGGGTTTGGTCCTCGGCGAGCCAGGCGGCCAGGGTGCGGGAAGTGACCGTGATCCCGGCGGTGTCCATCGCCGCGTAGCCGGCGTGGGAGGTGGTGAGGTAGCGCAGGCGTGCGGCGAGGCCGCGTTCGGTGTCGACGGGTGAGGTGACGCCGTCGGCGAGTTCGTCCAGGCGCTGCGCCGCCAGGGCGGAGGCGCGGGTGCCGCGCATCCCGTATTTGCCGGGCTCCAGGGAGCGGTACGGCATACGGGATCAGATCCTCTCGGGCGAAGCGGGGTCCCGGTGGGGGGTGTGTGGCATCAAGTCTTGTCCTTGGTTTGGAGGGTGTAGGTGTCCTTGACCTTCACATCGCCGACGCCGCGGCCTTCGGTGAAGACGGTGAGCCAGTCGCCGCCGGTGAGGTGGAGTTCGTCGGTGCCCATCACCCGCACGACCGTCAGGCCGCCTTGGTGGGCTTTGAATGCCTTCCCCCACAGGTTGGCGAAGGCCTGGGAGCGGATGATGTGCATCCAGTCGGGGCGGTTGATCTCCCGGTTGTAGTTCGAACCGCCCATGGTGGAGACGAGTTTCGCGTACATCTGCTTCACGTAGTCCAAAGTGACGTCGTCGTCTTCGGCTACCGCGGTGTCGCGGGCGTCGCGCAGCGCGGTACGCAGACGTTCGAGGAGGTTCTCGGTCGCCACCGCCGTCCAGGACTCCAGGATCTGCGGTTCCTCGCACAGGCGCCCGTATTCGGGCGACGCGCAGCGCAGGAGCAGCCGAAGGGTGGGGTCGGTGATCCACAGGGGGCCGGGCTCGTCACGGTCTCCGAGCGGGTTCGGCAGATCGTCGTGGTCCCAGGACGGGGGGTCGATCAGGTAGATGCCGGCGCGGCGGCGTTTGCGGCCGCGGGGGCCGTCGAAGTCGTCCGGCTCCGGGTCGGCGCGGTGTTCGAGCGGGCCGATCGGGAGGTGGGCCTTGAGGGCGGAGAGGTAGGCGGCGTTCATGTCCAGGGCCGTGACCTCGTGCTCGCCCGGGGGCAGGTTCCTGTTGCGCCACTTGGGGCGGGCTTCCCATACCGCGTCGGCTTCCTCCTTGCTGCGTTTGCGCAGCAGGTCCGGCAGGGGCGGGTACCAGGTGTGTTCGTAGCGGGATCCGGCCCGGGAAAGGCGCAGGAGTTCCATGACGTCCGGGATCGCCCGCCTGGACAGCGCCTCTCCTGCGGCGGTGATGTCGCCCTCGGCCGCGGCGAGTTCCTCCGCCACCGCGCCGGCGATCTCGCCGGGCAGGGGGTCCTCGTCGGTGTCCGCGACGATGCGGGGCGCCTCCGATACGGCGGCCCTGCGGGCGATCGGCTTCCCGGGCTTTCGGGCAACCGGCTTTCGGGGGGCCGGCTTCGTCGCGGTGGACGCGGTGCGGGTGGTCTCGCGTGGCGTGGGCGTGGGCGATGTGAGGGGTTCGGCCGCAGGTACGGTCGGGCCGGCGTCGGGGGCGGTGGGTTGGGGGTCGGTGAAGCGGACGTGGGCCAGGTCGGCGTGCAG
Source organism: Streptomyces sp. SID3343 (assembly GCF_009865215.1). Classification (GTDB taxonomy): domain Bacteria; phylum Actinomycetota; class Actinomycetes; order Streptomycetales; family Streptomycetaceae; genus Embleya. The sequence goes on from NZ_WWJX01001297.1 coordinate 16,286, forward strand.
CGTGGCTTCGGCGATCGGGCCCAGGTCGCGTTCGGCGACGATCGCGACGGCGAGTTCGCCCTCGCGGGTCAGGTGGACCACGGTGTCTGCCTCGGCCAACGCCGCCGCGACCTCCGGGGGTTCGCCTGCACCGCTTTCCCACACGACCACCACCGGCACGTCCAGGTCCGTCGCCAGACGGCGCAACGCGGCCACGCCGTCGCGGACATCGGCGGCGCCGGGGAGGAGGTGGTTGAGCGGGTCGACGGCGATCAGGCGCAGGCCGGTGATGTCGGCGGCGGTGGCGCGCAGCAGGTCCAGGGTGAGGTCGGCGCCGTCGTCAAGGAGGAGTCCTCCGGCGGCCAGTCGGGCCGACGCGACGTCGGTGGTTGCGCGTTCGGTGTCGGTGAGGGTGCCTGCGCGCAGCCGCCGGTGGTCCACGCCGGCGGCGGCCGAGGTGAGGCGGGCGGCGATGTCGGCGCGGGGGCGGCCGGGCGTGCACGACAGCACCGCGTTCGGCGAGTCGGCGTCGTCGGCCGGGGCCAGGGTCGCGGACAACACGGTGCCCGC
>NZ_WWJX01001298.1 GCF_009865215.1 Streptomyces sp. SID3343
CGCCTGTGCCGCCCGTACGGCCCGTACCGCCCGTACCGCCCGCGCCGGCCGTACCGGGTGTGTCGCGTGCGGCTGCCGGTGTCGTGGGGGGCACCGGGGATTGCTGCTGTTGGTACCAGTCGGCGGGTACCGGCTTGGTGGGGGCGTCGAACCGACCGGGCGGTGGATCGGCCGCGTTCTGTTGCCATGAAGCGTCGAGGAAATGTGCTCCGTCTGGTGTACCTCCCTCGTCGGGCTGTGGATCACTGCCCGCTGCGTGTCTCACCGGTGAAGCCTCCTCGTAGTGAGCCTGGATCCTCTCCTGGATCACGCGAACCGGACGCACCGGGGTTGTCCGTGCGGATGTGGGATACGCCACTGCAACCGGCGCGGATGTGGATCGGGGCCGGCGTACGGTCGGTATCGGAGGCGACCCGCGTAACCTGGGAAGCTTGCCGCAACCAATAGGGCGCAAGCAGAAGGGGGACGAGGGTGAGCACGCAGAGCCTCGCGGGAGGTCTCGTCGACGGTTTCGGCCGCATGGCGACCGACCTGCGCGTTTCGTTGACGGACCGCTGCAATCTGCGGTGCACCTACTGCATGCCCGAGGAAGGGCTCGACTGGTTGGCCAAGCCGGAGTTGCTGACCGGCGAGGAGATCTCCCGGCTGGTGCGCATCGCGGTGACCCGGCTGGGCGTGACCGAGGTCCGCTTTACCGGCGGTGAACCGCTCCTGCGCCGCGAGATCCTCGACATCGTGTCCGAGGCCGCCGCGCTCGACCCGCGCCCGACGCTGTCGGTGACGACCAACGGGATCGGGCTGGCCCGGATCGCCGGTGCGCTCGTGACGGCCGGGCTCGACCGGGTCAACGTCTCCCTGGACACCCTGGACCCGGTGCGTTTCAAGGCGATGACCCGACGCGACCGGCACGCGGACGTGCTCGCCGGGCTGGCCGCGGCGGTGGACGCGGGACTGGGGCCGGTCAAGGTCAACACCGTGCTGATGCGCGGCGTGAACGACGACGAGGCCCCAGCGCTGCTCGCGTGGTGCCTGGAGCGCGGCTACGAGTTGCGGTTCATCGAGCAGATGCCGCTCGACGCGCAGCACGGCTGGGATCGCGCGGAGATGATCACGGCCGGCGAGATCCTGGAATCCCTGCGCGCGGAGTTTCGGCTCGACGCCGAGGACGCCCGAGGCAGCAATCCGGCCGAGCGCTGGCTCGTCGACGGCGGCCCGGGCACGGTGGGCGTGATCGCATCGGTGACCAGGCCGTTCTGCGGCGCGTGCGACCGTACGCGGCTCACTGCCGACGGTCAGATCCGCAACTGCCTTTTCGCGCGCGAGGAATCCGACCTGCGGTCCGCCCTGCGCGGCGGCGCGGGCGACGCCGAGATCGCGGAGCGGTGGCGCGCGGCGATGCGCACGAAGAAGGCCGGCGCGGGAATCGACGCCCCCACGTTCCTCCAGCCGGACCGGCCGATGTCGGCGATCGGCGGCTGAACGCCTTCATGGCGCTTCGAGTGCGCCGCGTGATCGCGCCCTGATCGCCGGCTGAGCAGGCGACGGGGCATCGAGCGCGGCCGGTTCCACGCGCCGGAGCGTCGACATGGTCGCGGTACGACCCGAAAGCGGAATCCCCGATTCCGGCTGTCGGTGCCCGCCCCGGATGTGGGTCACGGTGGGTGGTCGGTCGGGCCACGCCGACCCGACGGATGAAGACGCGTGGTCAGGAATCCTCGCCGGGCGCACGGCCGGCGGGCGCTTGCGTGGTGTGTGGGTCGTGCCAGTCGGCGAAGGCGACGGTGTCCTTGAGAAAACCGCGGATCGCCAGGAACTGCGACAGGTGCTCACGGTGTTCGTCGCACGCGAGCCAGGTCTTACGCCGCTCCGGGGTGTGCAGCTTCGGGTTGTTCCACGCCAACACCCAGCGCGCGTCGGCGCGACAGCCCTTCGCCGAGCAGATCGGACGGACGGGGTCGGCGGGTGTCGGGAACATGCGTCCCAGTGTCGCAGACGAGGCGGCCGTCTCGGCCGGGGCGGTTGTCTGACGCGGCGTCAGTCACCAACCGGAGCGCTGCTCTCAGTAAGCAACGGACCGGTGCAGAAACCGGTCACGCGTCGACATGTCCGGCGGCGAAACGACCCCGGACACGGGCGATGCCGGGCAGCCACGGGGGGAGCCGCCCGGCATCGCGTCGGTCGCTCCGACGGGGGATACGGAGCACGTTTCGAAGTATGGCACGTCCTGCTTGCGGTTGAAGCACCAACCCGCGTAGCGCTTCCCGCTAATTTTTCGTCGGCTGCGGAGGGGTGCTTGCCGGCTCGCCCCTACGGCCCCGGTCGGCACCGTCGCTGTCACCGTGCGTATCCGAATTCGTGTGCGAGGAACGGGTGATGGGCGTGTCGGGGTCCGCGGCGCAACGCTCGGCGGAACCCTTCGGCACGTCCTCGGTGGAGTCCTTGGGCAAGCCTTCGGAGGGGTCCTTCGGGAAGCCCTCGGCGGAGTCCTTCGGGAAGCCGTCGGCGGAGTCCTTGGGGAAGCCTTCGCGAAAGCCCTTCGAAGTGTCGTCGGGAGAGGGCCCGCCGAAGGGCGCGGAGGGCGTCGTCCACGAGTCCTCCGCGTGGGTGCGCACCGTCGCGCGCTCGGCGCTCGTGAGGACCGCGCCCGGCGGCGGCTCGATCGCCTTCGGCGGGAGCGGCGGCACGACCTGGGCCGCGATCGGCGTGTTGGACGTGGGCTCACGACCGGCGTTGGCCAAAACCACCGCGATGTACGGCAGGAACAGCGCGCCCGCGATCAGGATCCAACGCCACGGCGAGGGGGTGAACACCGCCGAGACGAAGCACACGGTACGGATCGACATCGAGATGACATATCTGCGCTGACGCCCCGCCACGTCCTCCGTGAGGCCCTTGCGCGCACCGCTGATCTCGTACACCGAGCTCTTGGCGTTCTTCACCGATCCCACCGTTTCCGACCATGCGCCCACAGATTCGTCCGGCCATTCACGGTACGCCCGCGCGGACGCCGCGCCGAGACCGGGGGCCGGGACCTTTGCCGCAAACTGACCCACCCGGCGCAACGACGCTCGGGCCGGCCCGGATCAGGCCGGTCGCTCCAGATAGGTCGGCGGTACGGCGGGAACCAACCACACCCCGTTGTCGGAGCGGCGGAACCGGTGGCCGTCGTCGGCCATCCGCCCGGCGTGCACGACGAACACGACGGGCCGACCCCGCCGCCCGCCGACCCGGCGCGCGGTCTCGACGTCGACGGACAGGTGCACGTCGTGGCGACTCATCGGCCGCAGGCCCTCGACCAAAATCGCGGCCTCGGCCTTGACGTTCGTACCGTGGTACAACACGGCCGGCGGCGCCTGGACGACCAGGCCCAGGTCCACCGCGACGGTGTGGCCCTGGCTCGCCCGGATCCGGGTGCCGTCGGCGGAGAAGGCGAACCGCCGCTTGTCGTTCTCGGCGACGACCCGGTCCAACTGCCCCCGGGTGAGCCTGAAGTTGCGCGCGTTGCAGGCCGCGAGCAGGGCGTCGACGTCGACCCAGCCGGCGTCGTCGAGGGTGATGCCGAGGCGCTCGGGCTGATGCCGGAGGGCTCGGGACAGATATTTCGAGGTTTTGACAATGTCCATAACCCCTCGACGAAAGCACGAAATCCCGTACGGGGACAGCGATTTTCGGCGAGTGAGTGGGCGGACGGGGCGGTCCGCAGACAAACGCCGGACGGGCTGACGTCAGCCCGTCCGGCGTTTGAGGACAGCGGGCCTCAGGCCGGCCGCCGATGCTCGGGCGGTTCGTCCTACATGGCCTGACTCTGCGACGACATATTGAAATCCGCGACCCGCAAAGGCGGCATCGCCGCGCGGGTGAACCAGTCGCCCCACTCGCGCGGATACGTGCGCTCGGTGCGCCCGACCTCGACGGCGCGGCCGAGGACATCCACCGGCGACTCGTTGAAGCGGTAGTTGTTGACCGCGCCGACCACCTCGCCGCCCTCGACGAGATACACACCGTCCCGGGTCAGCCCGGTGAGCAGCAGCGTCTGCGGGTCCACCTCGCGGATGTACCACAGGCACGTCAACAGCAGACCGCGCTCGGTCGAGGCGACCATCTCCGGCAGCGACGGGCCGTCGGGCGCGCCGTCCATGATCAGGTTGTCGATCTCCGGCGCCACCGGCAGCCCGGTCAGGGCGGCCGTGTGGCGGTTGGTCAGGAGCGAACTCAGCACACCGTCGGTGATCCAGTTCGTCCGGTCCAGGCCGAGCCCGTTGTCGAACACCGACGCCGCGTCGCCGGAGGAGTGCGCGATGGTGAACGGCGCGCTCTCCAGGCCCGGGTAGCGCGGGTCGCTGTACATCGTCAACGGCAACTCGGTGAGCCGCTCGCCCAGTCGGGTGCCGCCACCCGGCTTGCTGAAGACCGTACGGCCCTCCTGCGCGTCGCGGGCGCTGCACTGCCAGTACATGTACACCAGCAGGTCGGCGACCGCCGTGGGCGGCAGCAGGGTCTCGTAGCGCCCCGCCGGGAGGTCGACCGTACGGGCCGCCCAGGCCAGCCGCTGCGCGAGATCGGCGTCGAGCGCCGCCAGGTCCACGTCACGGAAGTCGCGGGTCGGTACGCCTGCCCACGCGGAGCGGGTCAGGTCGTCCGACTTGGCGTTCAACTCGACGTGTCCGGTGGGCTGATCGTGCCGCAGGCGCAGACCTGCGGACGTGCCCACGTAGGTCGAGGTCAACTGGTGCGACGCGAACCCGTACAGCAACCGGTCGCCGCCCCGGGCCCGCCCGAACGCCTGACCGAGCGCGGGCGCGAAGTCCTCGAACACGCCGATCGAGGTCTGCGCGGGCGCCTCGTCGAAACCCCCGTCCGGGCCGCCGGTGGGCCCCAGGAGGGGCTGGGCGTCCTCGGCCGGCCCGGCGGCGTCCCGGGCGGCCGCCTCGGCGGCCCGTACCAGGCTCTCCAGCTGATCGAGGGTCACGCCGCTGCGCGAGACGGTCCCCGACGCCGTGCCCTCGGCGCCCGCCACCGTCGCCACGACGGTGACCCGCCGGCCGCGCGTCTCGCCGTTGGTGGTCAGCGCGTTGCCGGCCCAGCGCAGGTTCGCGGCCGAGGTCTCCTCGGCGATCACCACACACCCGTCGGCCTTCGAGAGCGCGAGCGCCCGCTCGACCGTCTCGCCGGGCCGCGTCACCACGGTCTGCCTGCTCATCGACCCGCTCATCGACCCGCCTCCTGAACCGTGTTGAGGACCTTCACACCGCGAAACAGCGCGGAGGGACAGCCGTGGCTGACCGCCGCGACCTGCCCGGGCTGCGCCTTCCCGCAGTTGAAGGCACCGCCGAGAACGTAGGTCCCCGGGCCGCCGACGGCCTCCATCGAGCCCCAGAAGTCGGTCGTGGTCGCCTGGTACGCGAAGTCCTTGACCTGTCCGACGATGCGGCCGTCCTCGATGAGGTAGGCGCGCTGGCCGGTGAACTGGAAGTTGTAGCGCTGCATGTCGATCGACCACGACTTGTCGCCGACGATGTAGAGGCCGCGGTGCACCCGGCCGATCAGCTCGGCCGTGGTCAGGTCGTCCGAGCCCGGTTGCAGCGACACGTTGGCCATCCGCTGCACCGGCACGTGCCCGGGGGAGTCCGCGTAGGCGCAGCCGTTGGAGCGGCCCAGGCCCTGCATGAGGGCCATCCGCCGGTCGAGTTGGTAGCCGGTCAGCACGCCGTCGGTGACCAGGTCCCACGTCTGCGTCGCGACGCCCTCGTCGTCGAAGCCGATCGTGGCCAGGCCGTGCCGCACGGTGCGGTCACCGGTGACGTGCATGACCGGCGAGCCGTACTGAAGCTTGTTCAGCTTGTCGAACGTCGCGAACGAGGTCCCCGCGTAGGCGGCCTCGTAGCCGAGCGCGCGGTCGAGTTCGGTCGCGTGTCCGATCGACTCGTGGATGGTCAGCCACAGGTTGCTCGGGTCGATCACCAGGTCGTACTCGCCGGCCTCGACGGTCGGCGCCGCGAGCCGCTCGCGCAGCAGCTCCGGAAGCGAGGCCAACTCCTCGTCCCAGTCCCAACCTTCACCCGTGACGTACTCCCAGCCGCGGCCCACCGGTGGCGCGATCGTGCGCATGGTCTCGTACGCGCCGGACTCGCGGTCGACCGCGATCACGGTCAGCGCCGGGTGCATGCGTACGCGTTGCTGGGTGGTGGTGGTGCCCGCGGTGTCCGCGTAGAACTTGTTCTCCTGGACCACCATGCACGTCGCGTCCACGTGGTCCACGCCGTCGGCGGCGAGCAGTTCACGGCTCCAGCGCGCGAGCAGCCCGATGCGTTCGGCCTCGGGGACGTCGAACGGGTTGATCTTGTATGCCGAGATCCAGGTCTCGTCCGCGTGTACCGGCTCCTCGGCCAGCGCGACGGTCTCGCCCCGACCGGCGCCCGCGGCCACGCTCACCGAGCGCGACACCCGGGCGACCGCGACGGCCTGTTCGGCGATGTGCGCCGCCGCCTCGGGGGTCAGGTCCACGCCGGCCGCGAAGCCCCACGCGCCGTCGTGCACGACCCGTACGGCGAAGCCCACGTCGGTGACGTCGACCGAGGACTCGGTGCGCGCGTCGCGCAGCCGGAAGGACGCGTCTCGTACGCGCTCGAAGCGGAAGTCCGCGTGTTCGGCGCCCAGTTCCCTGGCCCGGGACAGGGCCGCGTCGGCCAGCTCCCGCAGGGGATAAGCGAGGAACGTCGGATCGATCTCGTTGGGCACCCATTCCTCCATACGTTCGGCCTGTCGGCTCGCGTCGTTCAGTCAACCAGACGGCGTGTCGACGGCGTTCCGGCCGCACCCGTGCGGTGTCCTCCGGCGGGCGGTCGTGCGCTTTCCGATCGGACGGGTCCTGCGCGCGGGGGAGGGGCGTGAAACCTGTGCGGGGGAGGCCGGCCGGATCTCGCGGGTGGGGATGCGGTGGGGCGTGGGCGTGGGAGTGGGAGTGGCGGAGGTGGGTGGGGGTTCGCGTGCGGGGCGGCTCGGGGGTGGTGCCCGTCGTGGTGCTCGTCGTGGTGCCCGTCGTGCGGTTCGTGGTGTTGCTCGTCGGTTCTTGTCGGGTTCCCACAACGATCACCGCAGGCACGCTGTCCCGGACCGATTCCCCTTACCCCGGGGTAGCCCGATAGCGTCATCGTGACGCAAGCCGACGGCCCCACCCGGGGGCCGGACGACGACGAAGGAGTGATCCGTTGAGCCGGTCCGTACTGGTCACGGGAGGAAACCGGGGCATCGGCCTGGCCATCGCGCGGGCCTTCGCCGCCGACGGCGACAAGGTCGCGATCACGTACCGCTCGGGCGAACCCCCGGAGGGGCTGCTCGGGGTGCGCTGCGACATCACCGAAGGCGAGCAGGTCGAGCAGGCGTTCAAGGAGATCGAGGCCGCGCACGGCCCGGTCGAGGTGCTGATCGCCAACGCCGGCATCACGCGCGACACGCTGCTGCTGCGGATGAGCGAAGAGGACTTCACCAGCGTCCTCGACACCAACCTCACGGGCACGTTCCGCGTGGTCAAGCGGGCGAGCAAGGGCATGCTGCGAGCCCGCAAGGGTCGCATCGTGCTGATCTCGTCGGTGGTCGGGCTGCTCGGCTCGGCGGGGCAGGCCAACTACGCGGCCTCCAAGGCCGGCCTGGTCGGCTTCGCCCGCTCGATCGCGCGTGAGCTGGGCTCGCGCAACATCACCACCAACGTCGTCGCGCCCGGCTTCGTCGACACCGCGATGACCGAGGTGCTCGGCGACGAGCGCAAGGCGGAGATCCTCAAGCAGGTCCCGCTGGGTCGTTACGCCGACGTGGACGAGGTCGCCGGAGTCGTGAAGTTCCTGACCTCCGACGCCGCGTCGTACATCACCGGAGCCGTCATCCCTGTGGACGGCGGACTTGGAATGGGGCACTGAATTCATGGGCGACCTGCTTGCGGGCAAGCGCATTCTCGTCACCGGCGTCATCACCGACGCCTCGATCGGCTTCCACGTCGCGAAGCGGGCCCAGGAGGAGGGCGCCGAGGTCGTACTGACCGGATTCGGCCGGCTCTCGCTGGTCAACCGCATCGCGAACCGGCTGCCGAAGCCGGCCCCGGTGATCGAGCTGGATGTCCAGAATCCCGAACACCTCGCGTCGCTCGCCGGCAGCGTGCGTGAGCACGTGGACGGCCTCGACGGCGTCGTGCACTCGATCGCGTTCGGTCCCAAGGACGCCCTGGGCGGCAACTTCCTCAACACCGAGTGGGACGACGTGGCCACGGCGGTGCACGTCTCGGCCTACTCGCTGAAGTCGCTCACGATGGCGTGCCTGCCGCTGATGGGCGAGAACGGCGGCTCGATCGTCGGCCTCGACTTCGACGCACAGGTGACGTGGCCGGGATACGACTGGATGGGCGTCGCGAAGGGCGCGCTGGAGTCGACCTCGCGCTACCTGGCCAGGTACCTGGGCGAGAAGAACATCAGGGTCAACCTGATCTCCTCCGGCCCGGTCAAGACGATGGCCGCGAACAGCATCCCGGGCTTCGAGAAGTTCGAGGGCGTCTGGAACGAGAAGGCCCCCCTGGGCTGGGACCTGCGCGACGCGGACCCGGCGGCGCGGGGCGTGTGCGCGCTGCTGTCGGACTGGTTCCCGAAGACCACGGGCGAGGTCGTCCACGTCGACGGGGGTTTGCACGCAATGGGTGCGTGACCGCGTGACCGCGTGACCGCGCTTTGCGCGGCCACTCCTCTGTTGCCGCGCTGCGCGCGGTGGCGGCTCCGCCGCCGGCGGCCTCCGGCCGCTCTCCTCGCAGGCTCGTCGATCACTGGTCGACGATCGATCAGTGGGCGCTGACGCGCCAGGGGGTGGCCGAGTGGACGTCGCGAGGGAGTCGCCGGGTGGGCTCGGCTGCTTGTCGGGCCTGCGAGTGCGGGCAGCGGCGCGGGATCTTGTGGTCGCGGTGCCCGGGCGGGCATGTCGTAAGGGGCTTCCGCCGTGCGCGGTGCCAAGGCGGCCGGGGCGCCGGTGGGGTGACCGGGGCCGCGCGGTGGCAGGCCCGTTGGCTCACGGCGGGGGCTCAGCGCACTTCGATGATGGTCACGGTGACGTGGGTTTCCTCGATCTGGAATGTGGCCTCGTACAGCTCGAAGAACCCCGAGATCCTGATGTTCTTGGAGCGGGTGGGGTTGCCGACGTGCCAGGGATCGGAGGCCAGGGAACGGGTCAAGGAGGCGTACGCGGACTGTCCTTCGGCACTCAACGACTTGATCTTTTGCTGGACTTGCCAGAGCGATTGGACGCGGTAGCTCACGTGTCCTCCTGATCGGGTGGGGGCCAGGCGGTGACGGTGTCGACGGGCAGGCCCGCGTTCAAACGCGCGATGATCTCGGCGTTACGGTCGGCGTCGGGGCTGCGGCGCAGCCACATCTCTCCCTGCCACTGGGCCAAGACGTGGGCCAGCTGGGAAAGGTCACCGAGGTCGTCCGCGACCTTGAGTGCGTGCCGGTACTCGTCGTCGAACTCCGCGCGCAGGTCGTCCGGGAGTTCGGCGCGGATCTCGCCCGGGTCCGGATGGCGCGGCCCGCCGGTGTGGATCGTGACGTCCGGCGTGTGGGGGGTCTGCTCGTCCATGGGCCCAGCGTGGCAGCGCGGCCGTCTTGATCGGAAGCGAGTGTGTGCGGTGTCGTGATCGCGCTGCATCAGGTGCGGGTGGCCGGCACAGAGTGGGGTGATCCGGGCTTGAGCGGGCGGTGGCCGTGCCCCCCGGCGTGAGCGACGCCCAATGCACTGTGTGCGCGGGCGGTCAGGCTTGGGCGGGCCGGCCGTCGAGTTCGAGGATCATGGCGTTGTAGAACGGCGCGTTCTCCCACGGGTGCGACCGGCCGACGGTGCGGTAACCCCACGACGCGTACGCGGACTGTGCCGGGGCCGCCTCCGGTTCCGGGCGAACGGTGAGTGTCACCCGCTCGACGTGCAGGCCCTCCAAGAGCGCGGCGTGGAGAGCGGCGGCGATACCTCGACGGCGCCACTGCTCACGAACGGCAAGTTCGAGAATGACCCACGTGCGATTGCCGTCCTCGCGCGTGAAGTCGTCCGCGAGGACCCGGTCGACGTTGGCCCACCATCGGGTGTCGCGCGGGAGCAGGTATCCGTACGTGAAGCCGATGACGTCCTCGCCGTCGCGGGCGATGATCAGACGCATCCCCGGCCGCTGCGCGTGGAGAAGGTAGTGGTCGATGAACTGGGCCACGTCGGAGGGACCTTCGCTTACGGCGGTTCGGCGTAGACCTCCTCGTAGGCCGGCATGAAGGTGTCGAGCCGTTCTGCGGCCTGCCGGCCCTCGTATCGCTCGTACGTCGCCTTGGACATCACGCTGCCCTCTTCGTCTCAGGCGTGGGCGAGTTGCCAGTCTCGGGCGCGATGGTCGAGATGGGTGGCCGCGCCGACGCCTCGGCGCTCGAAGGCCTGGAGTTGCCGGCGAATGCCTGTCACTTGTTTCGCGGCCTGGTCGGAATTGATGCCTTCGAAGTAGTCGAGGGCGCGGCCCCAAGTCGAACAGGCTTGTTCGAGGTGGCCCTGTGCGGCCTGCTCCCTGCCCAGGTCGGACAGCGAGAGCGCGGTAACACGGGCTTTGCCGGCGACTCGGTCGAACGTGGAGGCGGCTGTGGTGTAGTGCCGTTCGGCGTTCGCGTGATCTCGGAGGCTGACGAGGGTCTTCGCGGCGTTGGTGGCGACGTTGGCGGTGTTCCGCGACGTCCACACCGAGGCCCAGAACGGCAGTTCCTCGGTGCTCTCGTTCTTTCGGAGCACGAGGTCTTGGGCGCGACGAATCTCGGCGGCGGCTTCGGGTCCACGTCCCGCGAGAGCAAGGGCTCGGGCTCGGGTGATGACGAACAGGGAGAGGTATCCCGGTGAGACTCGGCCTTCGGTGAGGGAAAGAGCGGCGTCGGCCAGGTCGAGGGTGTGCTCCGGTCGGGAGATGCCCATCGCGCTGTTCGCCTGTGTTCGCAGGATCCACGCTTCGTGGGCAGGGTGGTCGGATTCGCGTGCGAGGGCGACGGCTTGGAGGTAGTAGCGCTGTGCGAGCCCGTGCTCGCCGGCGTCGTACGCCTTCCATCCGCACAGGTAGGTCACGGCAGCGGCGGTGCCGAGCGCGTCGTTGCGGTCGGTCTCGGTGGCGAAGCGGCCGCGGGTGAGGTCGGCGACGTCGGATCGGAGGTACTGGACCACTGCGGTTCGGCCATGTTGGCCGCCCTGTCGTTCGTCGATGCGGGTGAACGCCTGGAGCATGGCGCGAACGGCGGCGATGTCGGCTGCGCCGACGTGTCCGCCGGCGGTGGTGGCAGCGCGCAGGCAGGCTTCTGCGGCTTGCGCTGTGCCCAGGGGAAGTGCTGCTGCGGCGACGCTGTACGCGGCTGCGGTAATGATCTGTCGGCGGTTGATGTCGGCCTCCCCGAGTCGCCGTACGATGTCGATTGGATCGGGCCCAACGCTCGTCCCAAGCGCAGCGCCGGCCCGGTCCGCTCGATGTTCAGGGTCGGTCCAGCCGAGATCGACCGGCGTGATGTGCCGGCCGAGGCGTCGGGACAACGCTTCGGCGATGTACCCGGCTGTGCCCGGTGCGGGCGGTCGTCCGGCGGCCCAGTGGGTAACCGCGGAGGAGTTCGTCCGCAGGATCGTGCCCGACTCGGCCGCTGTGCGGCGGATGTCGGCGGCGAGCTGATCGTAGGTCAGGCAGGCCTCTTTGACGGCGTCGCAGAGCGCTTCGTTCCGTGTGCGCGTGTCTTTCACGCTGTGTGCACCCTCCCGAGCAGGGCGTTAAGCGGCGTAAGTAGATCGGTCCTGGATCCGTGCTGTCGCTCCCACGGTAGCTCCGGTTGCATTGCGTGACATCACGCAATGGGCAGAAATGCCGCTTGGGGGTATCCATGAACGACCGCACGGCGGCGAATTCGCCGAAGTTTCCCGCACCGTCCTATCTGGTTAGTGCGGTTCCGTCGCCCGATCCGGCCCGGCCGATCCGGCTCCGGATCGATCACGGCCTGCCCGGGGCCCGGGACATCGATCTGTCTCTCGTACAGGGGTGGGACCTGCACGGCGATCTCGGCGCCCAGTTGGCGCAGCACCCCGCGCCCGACCTGTCGGGTCGTAAGGCGTGATGAGCGACCGTCAGCCGGACCCGCGCCCGTGCCCACTCATGCCAGGAGACACGATGCCGCACGTCCCGAAGAGGGCCCAGCCCGTCGACCCTCCGTCTCGTTCGGCCCGGCTCGACCGGGGCCGCCGCGCCGGGCTCATCCTGAAGACCGCCACCGACAAGGCGCGTATCCACGCGCTGGTCGAGTTCGGGGAATGGCTCGTGTTGGCCGCCCCTTCGCGAGGTCAGGCCCACACGGAGTGGTACCAGGCCGGTGCCGCGTGGTTGCGCCCCGGCCACCTGTGGACGGCGGTGACTGTCCCGGCCCACCTGATCCACGCGGCCGTCGATCGGCCGAGCCCGCAGGAGTGCGCGCCGCTGCTCGCGCGGGCGTTGGACGGCGGGCCACTGTTCTACCGGCCGCCGGGGGCCGGTCGTGGGCCGGCGTACACGGCGCTGCTCCGGGTGAGCGAGGGGCGGCTGTGGGAGGAGCCGGGCACACGAGCCTGCTCTCCTCGCGCGATGGTCCTGGTGCCCGCGCCCGGTGTGTGCGCGCCGGCCGGTGACGAGCGCCCGTGGTGGGTCGTCCCCGGCGGCAAGTCGCGGTGGTGCTCGTCCGTGCCGCTTGCCGAACTCGTCGCGGCGGGTCGAACCGCGGGTGGTGGTCTGGGTGGTTAGGGCCGGCGGTGCGTTGGCGGCGAAACGGGCGACGACACCTGATACCCGGGAGCCGGCGGACCGTGGCGTCCGCCCGCTCGTGAGGAGCGACGACGGCATGGTGACCGAACCGGCGGCAGCGGACTCGGGGGGCCCGGCGTACACGTTGGCCCTCCCGAGGCGACCACAGTCCGCGCGCGACGCGCGGGAGTTGATGGCGTCCGCGCTCTCGGCGTGGGACCTGACGGACGACGACGGACAGGTTGGCGTCATCGTCTCCGAGCTGGTGTCGAACACCGTCCGGCACGCCACCGAGGCGACGGTCTGGGTGAGCGTGCGCCGGATGGGACCGAGCACGGTGCGAATCGGCGTGGCGGACCGATCGGACCGGATGCCGATCGCCCGGAGCGAGGACCTGTCGGCCGTGCACGGGCGAGGGCTGGTGCTCGTCGATTCCCTCTCCGAAGGCCGGTGGGGCGTGGACGTGCTGCCCGTCGGCAAGCGGGTGTGGGCCGAGGTCTCGGTGACGGAAGGGGGTCACTCGTGACGGTTCCGGTGGACTCGGTCATGTCGTGGCGGTGGGTCGGGCGCCCGGTCGTGTCGTGGGAGAGGGAAGGGCCCTTCTCCGGTTGCGCGGACGGTGGTTGCCCGACGTCGTCAGGGAACGGGTGCCGCGTGCATCGCAGTTGGGTGGTCGGTGTGTGTTGGCGGTGCGAGCAGGCCGAGGTGTCGGTGATGTGGCTCGGTCCGATCCACACCGACTACGACGGCGCCGCGCCGTTCTACGTGTGCGAGCCGTGCATCCGGCGCCTTGAGCAGATGACCCGGGCCTACCAGGACGCCCGCCCCGATGCGTAAACCACGGGCCAAGCGCCCCGAACGGCCGTGACGGGGAGCGGTCGGTTGGCGATCGTGCGGGCGAAGCCCGTCGTGCCGGGAGGCGGTGTGCGGATCCCCGCGTTCAGTCGGGCGTGCTCACCGGGACCGCGAACGAACCGGGGAACGGCTCGTCCGTCGTCGGGTCCGGGATCGGGACCGTCGTGCCGGTGCGTGCGGCTTCGGCGGTGGCGTGGGCGGTCAGGACGATCCGCAGGGCGTCGCGCAGGTCGCCGGGGTGTCGGTCGCGTCCGGTGATCATGTCGCGGAAGGCTTCGTGTTCGGCGACCAGGGGTTCCTTCTTGGGGGTGGCGTATCGGGTGACGTCGCCCTCGGTGACGCCTCGGAAGGCGCTGAGGGCCTCCCATTCGTGCGGGGTTCGGCCGTTGGCCCAGTAGGTGAGGTCGGCGGTGAGGGTGTCGGCGACGAGGCATCCGTGGTCGCCGGTGACGATGGTGGTGCGGCTCTTCATCGGTGAGATCCAATTGACCTGGTGGTGGGTGATGGTGCCGTCGTCGAGTTGGCCGAGAGCGGCGAGGAGGTCTTCGTGGGGGCGTCCGCTGCGGTGCGCGGTGCGGGCGGCGATCGAGGTGTACGGGTGGCCGGTGACCCACGCGGTGAGGTCGAGGTCGTGGGTGGCCAGGTCGTGGATGACGCCCACGTCGGTGATCCGGGCGGGGTAGGGGCCGGTGCGTCGGGTGCCGACCTCGAAGACGTCGCCCAGTTGGCCGTCCTCCAGGCGGGTGCGGAGCGCGATGAGCGCGGGGTTGAAGCGTTCGATGTAGCCGACGCGGGCCGGCACTCCGGCCGTGTGGAACGCGTCGACGATGCGGCGGGCCGCGCGGGGGGTCGCGGCGAGCGGCTTCTCGACGAGGGTCGGGATGCCGCCGGCGGCGAGTCGGACCGCGAGGGCTTCGTGCAGGAGCGTGGGGCAGGCCAGGACCGCGTAGTCGATACCCAGGTTCGTGAGGGCGTCGAGGTCCGCGAAGAGGGGGATGCCCTCGGCGGCGCGGTGGAGGTCGCCGGCGGGGTCGACGGCCGCGACGAGGTCGACGCCATCGAGCCGGCGGAGCACGCGGGCGTGCAGGCGGCCCATGCGTCCGAGGCCGACGACGGCGACGCGCAGGGTGTGCTCGGTCATGTCGTGGCCTTCTTTCCGCGGGCCAGGGCGGTGACGGCGCCGGCGATGCGGTCGAGATCGGATTCGCTCAGGTGGGGGTGGACGGGCAGGGACAGGACCTCGGCGGCGGCGCGGTCGGTGTGCGGGAGGTCGAGGGCGTCCCGGTAGGCGGGCGAGCGGTGAAGGGGGACGGGGTAGTGGACCGCGTTGCCGATCCCGAGCGCGGACAGCGCCCTGGCGAACTCGTCGCGGGATAGGGCCGCTTCGCGCACGCGGATGGTGTATTGGTGGCGGACGTGTCGCGCGCCGGGCGCGGTCCACGCGGTGATGACGCCGGGGACGTCGGCGAGGGCGGCGTCGAGGCGGTCCGCGTTGCGGCGGCGGATCGTCGTCCGCTCGTCCAGGCGGCGGAGTTGGCTGCGGGCGATGGCGGCGTTGACGTCGCTCATGCGGGCGTTGGTGCCCACGCGTTCGTGCCGGTAGCGCTCCTGTGCGCCGTGGTTGCGCAGCAGCCGCAGGGCGCCGGCGAGTTCGGGGCCGGCGGTGGCGACGAGGCCGCCCTCGACGGCCTGCATGTTCTTGGTCGGGTAGAAACTGAACGCGGCGGCGTCGCCGAAGCCGCCGACGGGGCGTCCGTCGAGGGCGGCGTCGTGGGCCTGGGCGGCGTCTTCGACCAAGGCCAGGCCGTGTCGGCGCGCGAGCGGCACCAGGTCGTGCATGGCGGCGGGGTGTCCGTACAGGTGGACGGGCAGCAGCGCGGCGGTACGTGGCCCGACCGCGGCCGCCGCGGCGGCGGCATCGAGGCAGAAGGTGCGGGGGTCGATGTCGGCGAAGACGCAGGCGGCGCCGGTCAGGCGTACGGCCGCGGCGGTGCCGGCGAACGTGAACGCGGGCAGGACGACCTCGTTGCCCGGGCCGATGCCCAGCGCGAGGAGGCTGAGCCACAGCGCGGAGGTGCCGGAGTTGACGGCGACGCATTCGCGGCCGTCGACCAGGGCGGCGAACTCGGTCTCGAAGGCTGCGACTTCGGGGCCCTGGACGAGCCGGCCGCTCCGCAGGACGCGTAGGGCGGCGGTGATGTCCGCCTCGTCCGGCGTCGCGTGGGCGAGCGGGATGGGAGAGGTCACGTGGGTGGTCCCTTCCGTGTCGGCGCCGGCCGGCACGGGAAACCCGGTGCGCGGTCAGCTTCTGTGTGTCGCGGGATCCGATCCGTGGTGCAGGTAGGCGGTGGTGCCGTTGATCAGCGCGTTCGCGCAGGCCCGCAGGCGGCGGGCCATGTGGGGTGCCATCAGGACGTCCCACTCGGCCGGTTCGGCGAGGTGCCAGGCCATGAGTTCACCGGCCGCGAGGTGGACGCGCGTCTCGGCGTCGGCTCGGGTGAGGGTGCCGCCGTCGAAGAGGTAGTTCGCCAGCGCGGGCCGACCGTCGGGTTGCGGGGGGACCCAGTCGACGACCAGGAGCCGGCCGGGGGCCAGGTCGAGGCCGAGTTCCTCCTTGATTTCGCGGTGCGCGGTGTCCCACGGGTATTCGCCGGCGTCCATGGCGCCGCCGGGGATCTCCCATCGGCCGTCGCCGTAGGAGGGTTCGACGAGCAGGATCCGCCCGGTCTCGTCGTGGAGGATCGTGCCGGCGCCGCCGATGTGCTTGGGCAGGGTCGCGTAGTACTCGGCGGGGGGAAGGGGATGGCTCATGCCGCGTGAGGTTAGCGCCGTGCCGCCGCCCGTTCGCGGCGGCACGGGCGCTTGCGACAGGGGTGTGACAAAACGGTGCGATCATCACCCGGCCGGGTGGTCCTCGATCAGGGTGTCGTCCTGGATCCGGTGGGAGCGTGGGCAGGCGGGGCATCGCAGGGACGCGTCCAGGGTTCGGCCGCAGCGGCACACCCAGCCGCATCGGCGGGCGGGGTTGCCCGCGACCAGGGCGTGGGCGGGGACGTCGCGCACGACGACCGCGCCGACCGCGACCAAGGCGTGATCGCCGACGCGGACCCCGGGCGCGAGGACGGCGCCGGCGCCGATGGTGGCGCCTTGGCCGACGGTGACGGGCGCCCGGGTGAAGTCGGACGCGGTCTTGCGGTGCCCGTCCGGGGTGGTGGCCCGTGGGGCGGGGTCCTCCAGCAGGAGGGCGCCGGGGCAGATCATCGCCTCGTCGCCCACACCGACACCGGGAACGTCCGGGCCGCACTCGACACCCTCCACCGGGCCCGCAAGACCGCCCCGGAACAGACCCGCTTCCACCCCATGGTCCGCGAGACCGCCCGCGTCCTCATCAGCCTGCACCGCAGATCCAACCCCGACCTGACCCGCCTCGCCACGTGGCTCGGGCTCACTCCCTGAACCGAACCGCGGTCGGGGCAACTCCCCGCCTCCCGGCGTCAGGTCGAGTGGGTCACCCTCGTGGTGATCGCGGCCGGCGACGGTTGTGTTCGTCGTTCTCGGCGGTCAGACGGATATGCCGGTTGGATCGAGGCGCATCAGTGCAGGTCAGCGATTCCGTTGTTTTTCGGCGAGAACTACTGGGACCCCATCTCGTGATCGACGCGCGCACCACCGTGCCCTCCTGCGGTGGCGCGCGCGTCCCGCACGGCAGCCGGCCGACCGGTGTGAGGGGAGAGAACGGGCCGAACGGGCCGATGGGGACAGCTTTCCCGAGGTGAGAGCGTTGGCGCCGGTCGGATGGGGGCACCGCGGCGGGTAGGCCGGCGGAGCGCGATCGAAAGTGGCGGGCCGCCGGCCCGGGGCCTCGGTTACGAGTAGTCGTAGAAGCCCTTGCCGCTCTTGCGGCCGAGGTCGCCCGCGGTGACCATCCGGTTCAACAGCTCCGGGGGCGCGAACTTCTCGTCCTTGCTCTCCTCGTAGATGTTGCTCGTCGCGTTGCGCATGATGTCCACGCCGGTGAGGTCGGCCGTGGCCAACGGCCCCATCGCGTGGCCGAAGCCCAGTCGGCACGCGATGTCGATGTCCTCGGCGGTCGCGACGCCGGCCTCGTACAGCTTCACGGCCTCGACCGTGAGCGCGGTGATCAGTCGGGTGGTGACGAAGCCGGCGACGTCGCGGTTGACCACGATGCACGTCTTGCCCATCGCCTCGGCCAACTCGCGCGCGGACGCGAGCGCCTCGTCGGAGGTCTTGAAACCGCGTACCAGTTCGCACAGGCTCATCAACGGCACCGGCGAGAAGAAGTGCATGCCCACGACCGACTCGGGCCGCCCGGTCACGGCCGCGATCTGCGTGATCGGGATCGCCGACGTGTTGGACGCGAGGATCGCGCCGGGCTTGCAGATCCGGTCCAGGTCGCGGAAGACGTCCTGCTTGATCTCGATCTTCTCGAACACGGCCTCGACGACGATGTCGGCGTCGGCGACCGCGTCGAGGTCGGTCGTCGTGGTGAGCCGACCCAGCGCGGCGGTCGCGTCCTCGGCGCTCAGTTTCCCCTTGGCGGTGAACTTGTCGTAGGAGGCGGTGATTCCGCTCAGCCCACGAGTCAGGGCGGCGTCGGTGACGTCGCGCAGGACGACGTCGTAGCCGGCCTGCGCGGCGACCTGGGCGATGCCCGATCCCATGAGCCCGGCTCCGATGACGGCGATCTTCTTGGTCACAGCGCTACCTTCCGGTACAAACGACGGTTGCCCGGGAGCGTAGCCGTACCCGTCGGTAGCCTGGACGAGCGCCCACCTGACGGACCGTCAGAAACGCGAGGTACTCTCCGGCTCCGGTTCCCGAACGATCTTCGCGCCGAGTGACTGGAGTTGTACCTCAAGGCCCGTGTAGCCCCGGTCGATGTGGTGTACCCCGCTCACCGTGGTGTCCCCGTCGGCGACCAGGCCCGCGAGCACCAGGCCGGCCCCGGCCCTGATGTCGGCGGTCAACACCGGCGCGCCGGAGAGCTGTTCGACCCCGCGCACGATCGCGTGATGCCCGTCGGTACGAATCGACGCGCCGAGCCTGAGCAGTTCCTGAAGGAACACGAACCGCGCTTCGAACAGGTTCTCGGTGATCATCGCCGAGCCCTCGGCGATCGAGTTCATCGCGGCGAAAAACGGCTGCATGTCGGTCGCGAAACCGGGATACGGCAACGTCACGACGTCCACGGCCTTGGGCCGCCGGTCCATCACGACTCGGAAGCCGTCGCGCACCGTGGACACGCTCGCCCCGGCAAGGGTGAGCTTGTCGAGCGCGATCTCCAGGTGCTCGGGGTGCGCGTTGCGCACGGTCACGTCGCCGAGCGTCATCGCGGCGGCGACCGCGAACGTGCACGCCACGATCCGGTCCGGCACGGTGCGGTGGCGCACGGGCTTGAGCCCGTCCACCCCTTCGATCTCCAGGGTCGACGAACCCGCGCCCTCGATCTTCGCGCCCATCTCGGTGAGCATCGAGCAGATGTCGACGATCTCCGGTTCACGAGCCGCGTTGTCGATCACCGTCCTGCCCTGCGCGAGCACGGCGGCCATCAGGATGTTCTCGGTGGCCCCCACGCTCGGGAAGTCCAGCCACACGGTCGTCCCGCGCAACCCGTGCGGAGCCTTCGCGATCAACACCCCGTGCGAGTTCTCCACGGTGGCACCGAGCTTGACCAACCCCTCGATGTGCATGTCGAGTCCACGCGACCCGATCGCGTCCCCACCGGGATACGCCACATGCACCTCACCGCACCGCGCGAGCAACGGCCCGAGCACACAGATCGACGCCCGCATGCTGCGCACGAGGTCGTAGTCCGCCTCGAACCGGGGCGCCGCGGGGACGTCGATGCGCACGGTGCCGGTCGTCTCCCCCTCGACCTCGCACCCGAGCCGCCGCAGCAACTCGCTCATGATCTCCACGTCGAGGATCCGAGGCGCGTCCTCCAGCACCGTCGTGCCCTCCGCGAGAAGCGCGGCAGCCATCAATTTGAGCGCGCTGTTCTTCGCACCCGTGATCCGCACCTCGCCGGCGAGCCGCTGACCACCTGTCACTCGGAACCTGTCCATCAGGTGATCGTACTGATTCCCGGACGGGTTCACGGACGCCGCCGAACACCCGCCAAGCGCGGCGCTAATCTTCGAGGATGGTCAATCTCACCAGGATTTACACGCGTACCGGAGACGACGGTACGACCGCGCTCGGTGACATGTCGCGTACCTCGAAGACCGACCCTCGGCTCGCGGCCTACGCCGACGTCGACGAGACCAATGCGGTGATCGGGGTCGCGCTGTCGCTCGGCAACCTCGACGGCGATGTCGTCAAGCTGCTGACCCGCATCCAGAACGACCTGTTCGACCTCGGGGCGGATCTGTCCACCCCGATCGTCGAGAACCCCGCCCATCCCCCACTGCGCGTCGAGCAGAGCTACATCGACGCCTTGGAGACGGCGTGCGACGAGTACAACGAGAACCTCGACAAGCTCCGCAGCTTCATCCTCAACGGCGGCACCCCGGGCGCGGCCCTGCTGCACCAGGCCCGCACCGTCGCCCGCCGCGCGGAGCGCACCACGTGGGCCGCCCTCGAGGTACACGGCGACTCGATGAACCCGTTGACGGTCAAATACCTGAACCGCCTGTCCGACCTGCTCTTCATCCTGGCCCGCCACGCCAACCGCGAAATCGGCGACGTCCTGTGGGTCCCAGGCGCCAACCGCTGAAGCACCGCGGTGGCCTCGAACGCCGGCCGGGCTGGATGGATCAGTCCGGCCGGCGCCTGAGGCCACGCCGACCCGCCATCACGCCACGTTGACCCGCTGCCCCGGAGGCGCGGCCTCCAACCAGGCCAGGAACCCCGTGAGCGCATCGTCGCTGAGCGCCAACTCGATCCGCGCGTCGGCGTGTTCGCAGACCAGGATCACCGCCCCCGCCAACAGCGCCAGCTCTTCCTGCCCGGCCGGCTCCCGCCGCCCGATCACCTGAATGCGCCCACGCTGCAACACCCGACGCGGCCGCGGCGAATAGCTGAAGACCCGGAACCACTCGATCCGGTCCCCGCTGTACCGGGCGATCCCGAAGACCCAGCCCTTGCCGTGATCCGGATCCCCGTCGGCGCCACCCGCGACATCCGCACCGGAGGAACCGGAAGAGCCGGAACCACCGGGCCCCGAGCCCGAGTCGCCAGACGACACCGCGGCGCCCCCCGAATCGTGCCCGGGTGACGCCGCGGAATTCTCACCGGCTTCGGGGTCCACCGTCACCGGTGGCCGCATCCGAAGCGAACAATCGAACGTACCCCCCGGTCGCTGGATCAGCCGTCGCCGCAACGCGAACGCAGCGACACCGGCCACCAAGACGACGACAACGGCCAGAACCACACTCAGCACTACGAGGACCATCCCGATCGACCTCCTCGTTCGCGCGTAGAGCAGTGGTCCCGGCCGTGAATCGGTCCGGGCTCGGGTGCGACCAGTACCGGGGCACTGGGACCGCTGCGCGGCCTAGGACCGCTGAGTGGCCATGAGACGGGTCTGGGCGCGGCGCTCGGCGCTCGCGTCCTTCGCCGACTCGGCGCGCTCGAGTGCCCGCTCCGCCCTGGCGACGTCGATTTCGTCGGCCAGTTCGGTGATCTCCGCGAGCAGGGAGAGGTTGTTGTCCGCGAACGAGATGAACCCGCCGTGGACGGCGGCGATGACGACCGACCCGTCGGCCTGACGGATGGTCACCGGACCGGATTCCAGTACACCGAGAACGGGCTGGTGACCGGCCTGGATGCCGATGTCGCCGTCCGCGGTGCGTGCGATGACGATGGTGGCCTCGCCGGACCACACCTTGCGGTCGGCCGCGACCAGCTCGACGTGCAGCTCAGCCAACGTGGCTCCTCATGTCGGGTCGAAGACGCGCGGGTCTTCGCCTCCGCCCTCACGGGACGGGTGGGGTTCAAGGATAGTGGCCCGGGAGGGCCTGGCTCCAACCGACTCCGTGGCCGGCGGTTTCGGTCCGTGAAGTTGCCGGACCGGGAACCGACACGAGGGGCGGGCCCGTTCGGGACCGCCCCTCGTCGATCAGGCGATCGTCAGCCCTTGTTGAGCTCGGCGATCTTCTTCTCGAGGTCGTCCAGACCACCGAGCATGAAGAAGGCCTGCTCCGGGGCGTGGTCGTACTTGCCGTCGGCGATCGCGTTGAACGCCTCGATGGTCTCGGACAGCGAGACGTCCGAACCGTCGAGCCCCGTGAACTGCTTCGCCACGTGGGTGTTCTGCGACAGGAACCGCTCGATACGTCGCGCGCGGTGCACGGTGAGCTTGTCCTCTTCGGACAGCTCGTCCATACCCAGAATCGCGATGATGTCCTTGAGGTCCTTGTACTTCTGCAGGATGTTCTTGACTCGCATCGCGCAGTCGTAGTGGTCCTGCGCGACGTAGCGCGGGTCCAGGATCCGGGACGTCGAGTCCAGCGGGTCCACCGCCGGGTAGATGCCCAGCTCGGAAATCGGCCGCGAGAGCACGGTCAGCGCGTCGAGGTGCGCGAACGTGGTCGCCGGGGCCGGGTCGGTGAGGTCGTCCGCGGGGACGTAGATCGCCTGCATCGAGGTGATCGAGTGACCACGCGTCGAGGTGATGCGCTCCTGGAGGGTGCCCATCTCGTCGGCGAGCGTCGGCTGGTAACCCACCGCGGAGGGCATCCGGCCGAGCAGCGTCGACACCTCGGAACCGGCCTGGGTGAACCGGAAGATGTTGTCGATGAAGAGCAGCACGTCCTGCTTCTGCACATCGCGGAAGTACTCCGCCATGGTCAGGGCGGACAGGGCGACGCGAAGACGCGTGCCCGGCGGCTCGTCCATCTGACCGAAGACCAGGGCGGTCTGGTCGTAGACGCCCGCGTCCTTCATCTCCTCGATCAGGTCGTTGCCCTCACGGGTGCGCTCGCCGACACCGGCGAACACCGACACACCCTCGTGAAGCTTGGCGACACGAACGATCATCTCCTGGATGAGGACCGTCTTGCCGACGCCCGCACCACCGAAGAGGCCGATCTTGCCACCCTTGACGTACGGGGTGAGCAGGTCGATGACCTTGATGCCGGTCTCGAACATCTCGGTCTTGGAGTCGAGCTGGTCGAAGGCCGGGGCCTTGCGGTGGATCGGCCAGCGCTCGGTGACCTGGAAGGACGCGCGGTCCACGTCGAGGACCTCACCGAGGGCGTTGAACACGTGCCCCTTGGTGACGTCGCCCACGGGCACGGAGATCTGCGCGCCCGTGTCGGTGACGACGGCACCGCGAACGAGGCCGTCGGTGGGCTGCATCGAGATCGCGCGCACGATGCCGTCGGCAAGGTGCTGCTCGACCTCGAGGGTGAGGGTGGTCTTACCCTCGTCCTCGCCCTGGCCCGAGAGGTCCAGGTCGACGTGCAGGGCGTTGTACATCTCCGGCATCGCGTCGACGGGGAACTCCACGTCGACGACCGGGCCGATGACGCGGGCTACGCGGCCCGTGGCAGCGGCCGTCTCAACAGTGGCAGTCATGATTCCTAATCACTCCCCGCGTTCGCGTCGGCCAAGGCGTTGGCGCCACCGACGATCTCGCTGATTTCCTGGGTGATCTCGGACTGGCGAGCGTTGTTCGCCAGGCGAGAGAGGGTCCGGATGAGGTCTTCGGCGTTCTCGGTGGCCGACTTCATCGCCCGACGGCGGGCCGCGTGCTCGGAGGCAGCGGACTGCAGCAGTGCGTTGAAGATCCGGCTTTCGACGTACCGCGGCAGCAGTGCGTCGAGAACACCTTCGGCCGAGGGCTCGAAGTCGTAGAGCGGGAAGGGACCGCCGGCCGGCGGCTCGTCCGTCTCCTCGACCGCCAACGGGAGTACCCGCACCGCGACCGGGCTCTGCGTGAGCATGGAGACGAACTCGGTGCTGACGAGGTGAATCTCGTCGACACCGCCTTCGTCGGTGGGCGTCACGAACGCGTCGATCAGCTCACCTGCCACCTTCTTGGCGTCGGAGTACTCGGGGCGGTCGGAGAAACCCTTCCACTGCCCGGCCAGGTCCATTTCGCGGAACTGGAAAAACCCGATGCCCTTGGACCCGATGACGTAGCGGCGTACTTCCTTGCCCTCGTCCTCCAGCAGCTTGGTGAGCTGCTCGGCGGCCTTGATGACATTGGAGTTGTAGCCGCCCGCGAAACCGCGGTCACTGGTCACCAGCAGCACCGCGGCCCTGGTGGGCCGCTCCACCGAGGTGGTCAACGGGTGCTGCGTGCTGGAGAAGGTGGCGACCGCGGAAACGGCGCGCGTCAGCTCGTCCGCGTACGGCTTGGAGGCCGCGACGCGCTGCTGCGCCTTCACGATCCGCGACGCCGCGATGAGCTCTTGGGCGCGCGTGATCTTCTTGGTCGCCGACACGGAACGGATCCGACGCCGGTAGACCCGAAGTTGGGCTCCCATTGGTCAGGGTTCTCCGTTCTCTACTCGGACTTGGCCACGTGACGAGTGATCTTCTCCTGGCCGACGTCTTCCTTCTTCAGACCGGCAGGCGCCACGTCCTGGATCAGCGGCTCCCCGTCGAACTTGGTGAACGTCTGCTTGAAGGAGGTCACCGCGTCGGTGAGCGCCACCACGGCGTCGTCCCCGAGCTTGCCGGTTTCGACGATGCCGGTCAGCAGTGCCCCGTGCTCGCGCTGGACGTACTCGTGCAGCTCCTTCTCGAAGCGCCGAATGTCCTGCACCGGCACGTCGTCGAGCTTGCCCGTGGTACCGGCCCAGATCGAGACGACCTGGAGCTCGATCGAGAACGGCTCGAACTGGCCCTGCTTGAGCAGCTCGACCATGCGCGCACCACGCTGGAGCGAAGCCTTGGAGGTGGCGTCCAGGTCGGAACCGAAGGACGCGAACGCCGCAAGCTCGCGGTACTGGGCGAGGTCGACGCGAAGTCGACCGGCGACGCCCTTCATGGCCTTGATCTGCGCGGAGCCACCGACTCGCGAGACCGAGATACCGACGTTGACCGCGGGGCGCACGCCCTGCAGGAACAGGTCGGACTCCAGGAAGCACTGGCCGTCGGTGATGGAGATGACGTTGGTCGGAATGTACGCCGACACGTCGTTCGCCTTGGTCTCGATGATCGGCAGACCGGTCATCGAACCGCCACCGAGGTCGTCCGAGAGCTTCGCGCAACGCTCCAGCAGACGCGAGTGCAAGTAGAAGACGTCACCCGGGTACGCCTCGCGCCCCGGCGGGCGACGAAGCAGCAGGGACACGGCGCGGTACGCCTCGGCCTGCTTCGACAGGTCGTCGAACACGATCAGGACGTGCTTGCCCTGGTACATCCAGTGCTGGCCGATGGCCGAACCGGTGTACGGGGCGAGGTACTTGAAGCCGGCCGGGTCGGAGGCCGGGGCGGCGACGATCGTCGTGTACTCCAGCGCGCCCGCTTCTTCGAGCGAACGGCGCACGGACGCGATGGTCGTGCCCTTCTGGCCGATCGCGACGTAGATGCAGCGGACCTGCTTCTTCGGGTCGCCCGAACGCCAGTTGTCGCGCTGGTTGATGATCGTGTCCAGGCACACCGCGGTCTTGCCGGTCTGCCGGTCGCCGATGATCAGCTGACGCTGGCCGCGGCCGATCGGGGTCATCGCGTCGATCGCCTTGATGCCGGTCTGCATCGGCTCGTGGACCGACTTGCGCATCATGACGCCGGGGGCCTGGAGTTCGAGCGCGCGACGGCCCTCGGACTCGATCTCGCCCTGGCCGTCGATCGGCTGACCCAGCGGGTCGACAACGCGGCCCAGGTAGGCGTCGCCCACCGGTACCGACAAAACCTCGCCCGTACGACGGACCTTCTGGCCCTCTTCGATGCCGCTGAAGTCACCGAGGATGACGACACCGATCTCGCGGACGTCGAGGTTCTGCGCGAGGCCGAGGGTGCCGTCCTCGAACTTGAGCAGCTCGTTCGTCATGACCGAGGGCAGGCCCTCGACCTTGGCGATACCGTCGTACGCCTCGGTGACGGTACCGACCTCTTCGCGCGCGGCCGTCTCCGGCTCGTACGAGGCGACGAAGCGCTCCAGCGCGTCCCGGATCTCCTCCGGCCGGATCGTGAGCTCCGCCATCTGGTGTCCCTGCTCTCCTAGGTGGTGGGGTTAACGGTCCGCTGTCCGTCGCTTGTCGTACGGAACCGCGGTGCTGCTGTGGGGTGTCGCCGCTCGGTCCGAGGTGTTGCCTCGGGCGACCCGCGACGTCCCCGTCGTCCGGTGTCTCAACCGGCGAGCCGACGGCCCGCTTCGTCGAGACGTGTGGTCACGGTGCCGTCGATGACGTCGTCACCGATCTCCACTCGGACCCCGCCGATGACGTCGGCTGCGATTTCCACGTTGAGGTTGACCTCGCGGCCGTACATCCGGCCCAGCGCCGCGGCCATGCGGGTGCGCTGCTCCTCGGTGAGGGGCAGGGCGACCGTGACCAACGCGACCATCCGACGCCGGCGATCGGCGGCAAGGCGCGCATACGACTCGAGCCCGTGTTCAAGGTTACGGCTGCGCGGGTGCGCGACAAGCCTGGTGATCAGCCGCCGGGTGACGGGCTGGGCCCGACCCTCCAGCAGTCCGGAGACCAGGGTTGCCTTGCGCGCGTTCGCGACACCCGGGTCGGTCAGAGCGGACCGCAGTGCGCGGTCACCCATCACGATCCGGCCGAAGCGGAACAGCTCGTCTTCCAGATCGTCGAGCTTGCCGTCGCGCTCGGCGGCGATCAGCTCGGCGTTGACCGAAAGCTCGTCCAGCGCGTCGACCAGGTCACGGGGGCGTGACCAGCGCGTGCGGACGAGTCCGCCGAGCAGGTCCGCGGTGGTACCCGAGACCTGACCGGCGAGAAGCTGTGCCAGGAAGGCCGCGCGGGCCTCCCCGGAACGCGTCGCGTCCGTGAGGACGCGTCGAAGCGACACTGTGTCGTCCAGCAGGATGACCACGGAGTCGAGCTCCTGGGCCAGCCGGACCATGTCGGTACCGGGCACGGTCGCGAGCGTGTCGAGACGCTCACGGGCGGCGCCGAGCGATTCCCTGCTGGCGCCCTGCATCAGAGCACCTGCTCGGAGATCGCACCTGCGGACGCCTGGGCTTCGAGCTCGGTGAGGAAGCGGTCGACGACTCGGCGCTGACGCGCCTCGTCCTCGAGCGATTCCCCGACGATGCGCGAGGCCAGTCCGACGGCCAGTCGGCCGACGTCCTGACGAAGCGCGTTCTGAGCCTGATTCCGGTCGGCCTCGATCTGGGTGTGGCCGGCGGTGACGATTTCGTCCTTGATCCGCTGACCCTCGGCGCGCATCTCCGCGATGGCGACCGCACCCTGCTCGCGGGCGTCCTCGGTAAGGCGGCCGGCCTCACGACGGGCTTCGGCGAGCTGGGTGCGGTATCGCTCCAACTCGGCCTGCGCCTCGGCCTGCGCCTCTTCGGCGCGCTTGAGACCGCCCTCGATGGCGTCCGTACGGTCCGACAGCGTCTTGGCGATCTTCGGAAGGAGAATCTTCCAGAGAACACCGAAAACGATGAGGAACGCCAGGCCACCGATGATGATCTCGTCGAGCGGGGGAAGCAGAGGGTTCTGCTTCCCTTCGTTGGCGAGGAAAATCACGGTGTGGGACCTTCCGTCCGTATCTGCGGAATCAGACGCCGAAGACGAACGGCATCACGACGCCGATGAGGGCGAGCGCCTCGGCGAGGGCGAAGCCGAGCAGCATGTTCTGGCGAACCAGACCAGCGGCCTCGGGCTGACGCGCCATGGCCTGCACACCGTTACCGAAGATGAGTCCGATACCGACGCCCGGGCCGATCGCGGCGAGGCCGTAACCGATGGAACCGAGGCTGCCGGATACTTCAGCGGCGAGGTTCATGAGAACTGATCCTTTTTTCGAGGCCGGTGGACGATCCACCGGACGACGGTCGAGGAGAGAGAAAGTCTGCGGGTCTCTCAGTGCTCGGCTTCGAGCGAGCTGGAGATGTAGGACGCTGCGAGCAACGTGATGATGTACGCCTGCAGCGCCTGAATCATCAACTCGAAAGCGGTCATGATGACGACCACGACGAACGAGGTCGCGGAGTAGAGCGCTCCGATGTGGAAACCGAGCAGGTACCAGGCGCCCACGCTGAACGTCACGATCAGCATGTGTCCGGCGAACATGTTCGCGAACAGTCGGACGGCCAGCGTGAAGGGGCGGGTGATGAGACCCTGCAGCAGCTCGATCGGCGCCAGGAGGAAATAGATCCACGTCGGCAGCCCGGGCGGGAACATCATCGACTTGAAGTAGCCGGTGAAGCCCTGCTTCTTGATGCCGATCGCCAGGTAGGTGACCCAGACGACCAACACGATCGAGGCCGGGAAGGCGATTCGCGAAGTCGCGGGGAACTGGGCGAACGGCACGATGGAGAGCACGTTCATGACCCAGACGAAGAAGAAGATCGAGAACAGGAAGGGGACGTAGGGGTCGCCCTTCTTGCCGATGGTCTCCCGCGAAATGCTGTCGCGAATGAACAGGTAGCCCAGCTCGCCGACGTTCTGTGCGCCCTTGGGCACCAGCTTCGGCCTGGCGAACGCGCTCCAGAAGAAACCGACCACGAGGAGCGCCGCGACGATCGCGAGCAGCATCGGCTTCGTGAAGTCGAATGCCCCGATGGAGAAGATCGGCTTGAACTCGAAGGTGTTCAATCCCGGCGAGGGAAACCCGCATCCCTTGTCGAACAGGTGACAGCTACTGGCGAGCGTCTGGACGTCAGCAGTCACCACCGACTCCTTCGTCGTGAAGCATGGTTTCGGCTACCTCGATGTGTCGGCGTGGCTGATTGCCACGGAGCGGCACGCAACAGGGCCCGGTCAGGAGGACCTGCCGTGGCGGACAAAGACAAGAGCAAGGGCCAGAGCGATTCCGACGATCAGTCCGATCGGCAGGAACAGCGCGTCGTGGCCGGTCCACCGGTCGATCAGCCAGCCGATTCCGCCGTAGAACAGCATGCCGCTCAGCAGATAACCGACACTCGACCATGCGGCACCGTCCAACAGCCGATTCTCTCGGTCCGGCGGACGGGGGCCACTCTCGCTCATGACGCCCCGGACGATAGCAGTACCGCCGTGACGTCAACACATCCGGTCCTGGCACGCCACGTCGTCGGGGCAGGGCGCTGTGCGTGTGTCATCGCTCTCCATCCGGCTCGACGTAGGCGATCTTCAGCTTGGTGAAGACGTAGACCTGCGAGGCGACCCAGACCAGCGTCGCGCCCAGGATCGTCAGTCCGAACACCTTGGTGTCGAACGCCGTGGTGCCCTTGAACAGGAACAGGACCAACCCCAAGAGCATGATCTGCACGATGTACGTGAAGAGCGCCATGTTCATGATCATGTAGGGGTTCTTTTTGGAGATGCGCCCGATCGCGACCTGGCCGATGGAGAAGAAGACCAGGACCACGACGGTGGCGAAGAGGGCGCCGATCAGTCCTTTGCTGCCGGCCGCGAGCAGGGCCGCGATGGCCGCGACTACTCCTGCGGCGGCCGTGACAACGGCCGAGCCACGGAGAAGGCGGACGTCATTGGCCTGCATGTCGGTGACTCCGGCATCAGTGGGGGGCGGTAGGCGAACCGGAACAAAGCTTCGAAACAGTGCCTCGAAACCAAGCGCTGTTCCGGAGTGGCCGTAAAAGCACGGAACCTTCGCTATTGAAGGTCCATCGGCCGGTGATCCTGGTTCGTGAACGATATCACAAACTATTTGAGCAGAGCTTTACCCGTTCGTGTGTACAAGCTCACAGGCCACGGTCACCCTTTCGGGCCCCCCACCCGGCCGGCAAATCCGCAGGTGGGGAGGGGTCCTGGGGTTCCTGGGACGACTGGGGACCGGGCGCTGCGGTTGCTCCGTTCAGCCGTACGCCGTCCGATTCGCCGGGAACGATCCGGGGACCCGGTTCGTTCGCGGCCGACTTGCGGCGGCCCAGCCTGCGGTAGCGCGGTGGGACCACGCCGTGGATCTCGGTCGGCACGTGCGGCTTGAACCTCGGGAGCATCAGGACGACCAGGCCGACCGCGATCAGACCCAGGCCCGCGTAGACGATCGGGCGCCGTTCCGGGCGGACCGAGATGAGCACCGTGAACGACGCGATCAGGCCGGACCAGAAATACATGATCAGTACGGCCCGGCTGTGCGAGTGGCCGATCTCCAGCAGCCGGTGGTGCAGGTGGCCCTTGTCGGCCGCGAACGGCGAGCGC
Organism: Streptomyces sp. SID3343; assembly: GCF_009865215.1. Taxonomy (GTDB): domain Bacteria; phylum Actinomycetota; class Actinomycetes; order Streptomycetales; family Streptomycetaceae; genus Embleya. Next base: position 29,902 of record NZ_WWJX01001298.1, read on the forward strand.
CCGGCCCAACCGCGTCGGCCCACCGCCATCAACAGGTCCATCAGCGGCACCACGAGCACCGCGAAGGGCAGCACGAGCGGGATGTAGACCGGAACGAGTTTGTGCGTGGTGAACGACATCGATCCGTCGTTTTGCGCGGCGATCGAGGCGGGGTCGATCCGGCCGGTGACGGTGACGGCGGCGGCGGCGAGCATCAGGCCGATCAGCATCGAGCCCGAGTCGCCCATGAAGATCCGCGCGGGGTGCAGGTTGTGCGGCAGGAAGCCGATGCACATCCCCACCAACAGCGCGGTGAACAGCGTCGGCGCGGCGGCGGCCGAGATGCCGTAGCCGAACCAGAGCCGATACGAGTAGCCGAAGAACGCGAGGGCGGCGATGCACACCATGCCCGCCGCGAGCCCGTCGAGGCCGTCGACGAAGTTGACCGCGTTGATCGTGATCACCACGATCGCGATGGTCAGCAGCGCGCCCTGGGTCGGCGGCAGGCCGACCGTGCCGTAGCCGGGGATGGGCAGCCACAGGATGACGATGCCCTGCCACACCATGACGCCGGCGGCGAGCGCCTGGCCGAGCAGCTTGATGATCGCGTCGACGCCCCACTTGTCGTCGATCACCCCGAGCACGGAGATCAGCGCGCACCCGGACAGCAGCGCCTGCACGTCGGTGGAGGCGGTGAACACCTCGGCCAGGACCGGCAGATGCCGCGCGACCAACAGGCCCGCGCACAGGCCCCCGAACATCGCGAGGCCGCCCAGTCGCGGCGTCGGCTCCTTGTGCACGTCGCGGGCGCGGATCTCGGGCATCGCCCCCGCGGCGATGGCGAACCGGCGGACCGCGCCCGTCAGCAGGTAGGTCACCGCTGCGGCGACGAACAGCGTGAGCAGGTATTCGCGCAAGACTCAACCGTCCCCGGCTTCGGACCATCCCAGCGGCAGCACGGGCATCAGACTAGACGTGCCGTCGCTCCCACAGGGAACCGCCGAACCTGCCCCGGCGTCGGACGATCGCACGATGCTCGGCAGCAGTGCCACCGGCCCGTCGCCCCACACGTAACCACAGCCCCCCGTGTCTCTTCCACACCGGGGCGGTAATCGTAGTCGTCGGGATCAGCCACGCGGGTAGGCCGGATGGGTGGAGACGAGTTCGGCCACCGCGGCGCGCACGCCGCGCGCGGTCGCGTCGTCGTCCTCTCGCACCGCGCGACCGATCAGCACGGCGATCTCCTTGAGGTCTCCCTCGGTCATGCCCTGCGTGGTCACCGCGGCCGTACCGACCCGGATCCCGGAGGCGATGGTCGGCTTCACGGGGTCGAACGGGACGGCGTTGCGGTTGAGCGTGATGCCGGCGCGTTCGCAGCGCCGTTCGGCGTCGTGGCCGCTGACTCCGATCCCGCGCAGGTCGAGCAGCGCGAGATGGGTGTCGGTGCCGCCGGAGACCGCGCGCATGCCCTCGGCTTGGAGCCCTTGGGTGAGTGTGTGCGCGTTGGCGATCACCTGGCGCGTGTAGGCGCGGTACGCGGGCGTCGCGGCCTCGCGCAGCGCGACCGCCTTCGCGGCCACGGCGTGCATGTGCGGGCCGCCCTGGGTGAACGGGTACACCGCGCGGTCGATCCGCTCCGCGAGGGCCGCGCGGCACAGGATCATCCCGCCGGGCGGGCCGCGCAGCACCTTGTGGGTCGTGCCCGTGACGATGTCGGCGTACGGGACGGGCGAGGGCACCGCCTGCCCGGCGACGAGTCCGACGATGTGCGCGGCGTCCACCAGCAGGTAGGCGCCCACACGATCAGCGATCTGTCGAAATGCCGCGAAATCGACAAGTCGTGGATAGGCGGTCGCGCCGCACACGATCAGCCGCGGCCGATGAGCCAGGGCCAGGGCTTCGACCTGCTCGTAGTCGATCCGTTCGTCGCCCTCGCGGACCCCGTAGGCGACCGTGTCGAACCAGCGTCCCGAGTAGTTCACCCGTGACCCGTGGGTGAGGTGACCGCCGTGCGGGAGCGACATCGCCAGGATCGTGTCGCCGGGGACGAGCACCGCCGCGTAGGCCGCGAGGTTGGCCGCGGAGCCCGAGTGCGGCTGGACGTTGGCGTGATCGGCGCCGAACAGTTCCCGCGCGCGCCGGGCCGCGAGCTCCTCCGCGCGGTCCGCCTGCGCGCATCCACCGTGGTGACGCCGGCCCGGATATCCCTCGGCGTACTTGTTGGCGAGGGTGCTGCCCAGGGCGGCGAGCACGGCCGAGGAGGCGAAGTTCTCGCCGGCGATCAGCCGAAGTCCCTCGCGCTGCCCGGCCAGTTCTCCCGAGACGACTTCGGCGATCTCCGGGTCCGCGTGCTGAAGGGACGCGAAATCCGGTCCCCAGAAGGGAGTTGACGTGGAGTCGGGGGTGCCCATGCACTGCTCCTCAAGGCCGCAGGGACATTCCCACCATAGGCCGGAGCATGGTGCGCGGACAGGCTCTCGCGGCCCATTCCGCAATCGTGACCCCCCACGCGCCGGCGACCGCCCGACGCGGCGCCTCAGGCGATGTGCGCGGGGTGTCCGGTGAGCGCGGTGAGCACCGGATCCAGGGCCGAGCCGATGTCGGACGCGCAGGCCCGGAACACGCTCAGCGGAGCGCCGTACGGGTCCGCCACCTCGTCCCACTCGGGGTCGGGCGCGGCGAGGCGCCCGCGCAGCGCGGCGGCGGCCCGCACGAGCGAGCGGCTGCGGCGGACGAGGTCGCGCTCGGGATAGGGCGCGCGCTCCAGGACCGCGACCAGGCGGGTGAACTCCTTGAGCGTGAACGTGCGCAGCCCCGAGGCGTGCCCCATCGACACCACGTGCGCCCGGTGGTCCAGGGTCGCGGTCAGCACGAGGTCGGCCTCGGCGACGTGCTCGTCGAGCAGCTCACGGCCGTGGAAGTCGCCCGGGTCGGCGCCGTACTCGAGCAGCACCTCGGCCGCGTGCGGCTCCATCGGCGCGCCCTCGTGCCCCCACGTGCCCGCGCTCTCCAGCGACAGCCGCACGCTGTCGTCCGCCGCGAGCCGACGCTCCAGGCCGAGTTTGGCCAGGCGCTCCGCGATGGGCGAGCGGCAGATGCTGCCGGTGCACACGAACAGGATCCGAAACAGGTCCGGAGAACCGTACGTCCCGGATCCATACGAGGGCCCACCGGTAGGCGGGGCGGTCAATTCACGCCCTCCAGGTCGGGTACGACCTCGCGCAACGTCTCCAGGGAAAGGGCACCCTCGCGCAGCAGACGCGGCCGCCCGGCGGTCAGGTCGATGATCGAGGACGGATCGGTGGTGGGGCACGTACCACCGTCGAGGTAGACCGAGACCGAGTCGCCCAGTTGCGCTTGCGCCTCGTCGACCGTGGTGGCCGCCGGATTCCCGGAGCGGTTCGCGCTGCTGACCGCCATCGGGCCGGTCTCGGTGAGCAGCTCGATCGCGACGGGGTGCAGCGGCATCCGCACCGCGACCGTGCCGCGGGTGTCGCCCAGGTCCCACATCAGCGACGGCTGGTGGAACGCGACGATCGTCAGCGCGCCGGGCCAGAACGCGTCGACCAGCTCCCACCCCAACTCGGGGAAGCCGGTGACCAGGCCGTGCAGGGTGTTCGGGGAGCCGACCAGGACGGGCGAGGGCATGTTGCGGCCCCGCCCCTTGGCGTCGAGCAACGCGTGCACGGCGTGCGGCGTGAACGCGTCCGCGCCGATGCCGTACAGCGTGTCCGTGGGCAGGACCACCAGATCGCCGCGCTTGACGGCCGAGGTGGCCTCACGCAGCCCGAGCCCGCGATCCATCACGTCGGAGCAGTCGTAGCGTCGACTCATCGGGCTCTTACCTCCTGAAGCGGTACGGACGAACTCGTGCCGAGTGCCGCGTTCGACCACGAACGCGGCATCGAGGAGGCGCGGTTCACGCGCCTTCCTTGCGGGCGGTCGTGTAGCGGGGGCGGTTGGTCAGATCGCGGTGATCGGCCGCGTCCACCCAACCGGCTTCCTCGTTGAAGATCCACGGCACCGCGCCGCCCTGCGTGTCGGCGTGCTCGACCACGACGAGTCCGCCGGGTCGCAGCAGCCGGTAGGCAGTCTTGGACAGGACCCGAATGAAGTCGAGTCCGTCGGGCCCCGAGAACAGCGCCATCTCGGGGTCGTGATCGCGCGCCTCGGGGGCGACCTCGTCGCGCTCCTCCAGCGGGATGTACGGGGGGTTGCTGATCACGAGGTCGACCGTGCCGTCGAGTTCGGGCAGCGCGGTCAGCGCGTCGCCCGCGTGCAGCACGACGCGCGATCCGCTCGCGTTGCGGGTCGCGTAGCGAAAGGCGCCCGGGTCCAGCTCGACCGCGTGCACGACCGAGCGCGGCACCTCCTGCGCGACGGCCAGCGCGATCGCGCCGGAGCCGGTACACAGGTCCACCACGAGCGGCTCGGCCACGTCCATCGCCCGCAGCGCGTCTATCGCCCAGCCCACGACCACCTCGGTCTCCGGGCGGGGCACGAAGACGCCGGGGCCGACCTGGAGTTCGAGGTAGCGAAAGAACGCGCGCCCGGTGATGTGCTGCAACGGCTCGCGGGCCTCGCGCCGGGCGACGGCCTCCCAAAAGCGCGCGTCGAAGTCGCCGTCGGCGACGGTGTGCAGGGTGCCGCGCTTGACGCCGTGCACGAACGCCGCGAGTTCCTCGGCATCGAAGCGCGGAGAGGGAACACCCGCGTCGGCCAGTCGCAAAGTGGCCTGGGCCACTTCGGCGAGCAGCAGGTTCATCTCGTCTCCGTTATTGGTGGGCGAGCCGGGCGGCCATGTCGGCGTCGACGCACGACTGGATGACCGGGTCGAGGTCGCCGTCGAGCACCTGATCCAGGTTGTACGCCTTGTAGCCCACGCGGTGGTCCGAAATCCGGTTTTCCGCGAAGTTGTACGTCCGGATGCGCTCCGAACGGTCTACCGTACGCACCTGACTGCGGCGCACGTCCGAGGCTTCCTTGTCGGCCTCCTCCTGTGCGGCGGCGAGCATGCGCGCCCGCAGGATGCGCATCGCCGACTCCTTGTTCTGGAGCTGGCTCTTCTCGTTCTGGCACGAGACCACGATGCCGGTCGGCAGGTGCGTGATGCGCACCGCGGAGTCGGTCGTGTTGACGGACTGCCCACCGGGGCCGGACGAGCGGTAGACGTCGATCCGCAGGTCGTTCGCGTTGATCTCGACCTCGACGTCCTGGGCCTCGGGCAACACGAGGACACCGGCGGCGGAGGTGTGGATGCGGCCCTGCGACTCGGTCGCGGGCACTCGCTGTACGCGGTGCACGCCGCCCTCGAACTTCAGCCGGGCGTAGACACCCTCGCCGGGCGCCGGGTTGCCCTTGGTCTTCACCGCGACCTGGACGTCCTTGTAGCCGCCGAGGTCGGATTCGTTGGCTTCGAGGATCTCGGTCTTCCAACCGGCGCGCTCGGCGTAGCGCAGATACATCCGCAGCAGGTCGCCCGCGAACAGGGCCGACTCCTCGCCACCCTCGCCCGCCTTGACCTCCAGGATGACGTCCTTGTCGTCGGCCGGGTCGCGCGGCACGAGCAGCCGGCGGAGCTTTTCGGCCCACTCCTCGCGGCGCACTTGCGATTCCTCCGCCTCGGCGGCGAAGTCGGGGTCCTCCGCGACCAGTTCGAGCGCCGCCTCGACGTCGTCGCTCGCACTGGCCCACTGCCGGTAGGCATCGACGATCGGCCCGAGTTCGGCGTAGCGCCGACCGAGGTTGCGAGCGCGCGTCTGGTCGGTGTGCACCGCCGGATCGGCGAGCTGCTTCTCCAGGTCGGCGTGCTCGGCGAGCAGGTCGTCCATCGCCTCGAACACAGGGGCTCCTCTGTCTATGGCCGCGAACTCGGCGGGATCGGTGGCGCAGCGCGGTGCGGGCGGCGAAGGGGTGGGGGGACTGCGGCCGGCGCGCTCGGTGACGAGGCGCCGGGCTGTGCCGCACCCCGGATCACGCAGACAAACGAACGGCGCCGGAGGAGCGGGACGGGCCTTGGAACAAGGCCCACCGCTCCTCCGGCGCCGCAGGGTCGCTAGTTGCTCCCGGCCACCGGCTGCTTGCCGAAGCGCTTCTCGAAGCGCGCGACACGGCCGCCCGTGTCGAGGATCTTCTGCTTGCCCGTGTAGAACGGGTGGCACTGCGAGCAGACCTCGACGCGGATCTGGCCGCTCGTAGCAGTGCTGTGGGTGGTGAACGTCGAGCCACAGCCACAGGTGACGGTGGTTTCCACGTACTCCGGGTGAATTTCGGGCTTCACAGGAATCTCCTTGAGGTTCGGGAGGGCACCGGGTCGTACACCCGAATGGGCATCACGTGAACCGGGACCGACAGAGCAGTCTGCCAGGAGGGGGCAGCCGGACCCAAATCAGGGTCTGTACCGCCCAACCACGACCGGGGTGAGGGCATTCCCGCCCCCTCTTGGTCAGCGCGCTGTGTCTTGTTCTTTCGGTCTTGCTCACGGGCGGACCGGCCCTGAGGCCGACCCGCCCGCTCCGAGCGACAGATCCGAGGACCTGGTCGTTCGGCATCGGCGTGGTCTTCTACTGTGCCGATCCGGGAGCGACCCCCGGACCCCACGCCTCCGCCCCGATCGGTCTAGTCGTTCGGCATCGGCGTAGTCTTCTGGATTTGCATCAGGAACTCGCCGTTGCTCTTGGTCTTCTTCATCTTGTCCAGGAGCAGTTCGATGGCCTGCTGCTGGTCGAGGGCGTGCAGCACCCGGCGCAGCTTCCAGACGACCGCGAGTTCGTCCGGCGCCATCAGGATCTCTTCCTTGCGGGTGCTGGACGCGTCCACGTCCACCGCCGGGAAGATGCGCTTGTCGGCGAGCTTGCGGTCGAGCTTGAGCTCCATGTTGCCGGTGCCCTTGAACTCCTCGAAGATCACCTCGTCCATGCGCGAGCCGGTCTCGACGAGCGCGGTGGCGAGGATGGTCAGCGAGCCGCCGTTCTCGATGTTGCGCGCCGCGCCGAAGAACTTCTTCGGCGGGTACAGCGCGGTCGAGTCGACACCACCGGACAGGATGCGGCCGGAGGCCGGCGCCGCGAGGTTGTACGCGCGGCCCAGGCGGGTGATCGAGTCGAGCAGCACGACGACGTCGTGGCCCAGCTCGACGAGGCGCTTGGCCCGCTCGATCGCCAGTTCGGCGACGATCGTGTGGTCCTCGGCCGGACGGTCGAAGGTCGAGGAGATGACCTCGCCCTTGACCGACCGCTGCATGTCGGTGACCTCTTCGGGGCGCTCGTCCACGAGCACGACCATCAGGTGGCACTCGGGGTTGTTCACGGTGATCGCGTTGGCGATCGCCTGGAGCACCATCGTCTTGCCGGCCTTCGGGGGCGCGACGATCAGTCCGCGCTGCCCCTTGCCGATCGGCGCGACGAGGTCGATGATCCGCGTGGTCAGCGCGCTGGAGTCGGTCTCCAGGCGGAGCCGGTCCTGCGGGTACAGGGGGGTCAGCTTGTTGAAGTCGGAGCGCTGACGCGCCTGTTCCGGCTCCATGCCGTTGACCGTGTCCAGGCGCACGAGCGCGTTGAACTTCTCGCGGCGCTCGCCGTCGCGCGGCTGGCGCACCGCGCCGACGATCGCGTCGCCCTTGCGCAGGCCGTTCTTGCGCACCTGGGCGAGCGAGACGTACACGTCGTTGGAGCCGGGCAGGTAGCCCGAGGTCCGCACGAACGCGTAGTTGTCGAGGATGTCCAGGATGCCCGCGACGGGCACCAGGATGTCGTCGTCGGCCAGCACGGGCTCGTTCGTCTCGAAGCCCTCGCGGCCGCCGCGGCGACGGTTGCGGTCGCGGTAGCGCCCGCGACGACGCCGGCCGCCACCCTCGAAGTCGTCGTCGGGACCCATGGGGTCGTTGTCCTGCTGCTGCTGTTGCTGCTGCTTGCCGCGGTCGCCACCGCGGTCGCCACGCTCGGCACGGTCGCCGCGCTCGCCCCGCTCGGGACGGTCGCCGCGATCACTGCGGTCACTGCGGTCGGTGCGCTCCGCGCGGTCGGTGCGCTCGTTGTTGCGCTCGCCACGCTCGGCCCGCTCGCCGCGCTCCGGGCGCTCGGCCCGGTCGGCGTTGGCGTTGTTGTTGCGCTCGCCGCGGTCGCGACGGTTCTGGCCGCGCTCGCGACGCTCGCGACGGCCTTCACGCTCGCCGCCCTCGCGCTGCTCGCCCTGCTCGTCGCCCGTGCGCTCGGGGCGCTCGGTGCGCTCGCCACGGCGGCGCGTGGTGGTGGCCTCGCCGGCCTCGGCCGCGGGCTCGCCCTGGTCACGACGGGCGCGACCGTTGGCGGGGGCCTCGGCGGCGGCCTGCTCCGGAATCTCGATCTGCGACGCGGTCTCGACCGCGACGCGCGTCCGGGCGGCACGGCGGGTACGCGTGGGCGCCTCCGCCGCGGGGGCCGCGGGCGCCTCGGCGACCGGGGGGGCCTGGGCCTCGGCGGGCGCCGCGCCGTTGTCCGCCGCGACGGCCTTGGCCTTGCTCGCGCGGGCCGGCTTCGTGGCGGCAGCGGCGGGAGCCGCGTCGGAGCCGCCCTGCTTCGCCTGGATGGCCTCGATCAGCTGGCTCTTGCGCATGCGGCCGGTGCCACTGATGCCGAGACCGGTGGCGACCTGCTGGAGCTCGGCGAGCACCATGCCGTTGAGGCCGGTGCCGGTCGAACGGCGGCGCCGGGTGGCGGGAGCGGGGGCGTCCGCGGTGGCAGCCGCGTCACCCGAGGTGGACGCGGCCTGTGGCGTTGCGTCCATGAGTTCGGTGGTGTCGCTCACGAAGGGTCCTTCCCTGGAGCGGGCGTCGGCCTTGAGGGGGCACGGCGACCGGTTGTGCTGTCCGTTCCGCTTCCAGCGCGGTCCGGTGCGGTGGTCCGCCGGATGGCGGGAATCATCGAAAATGTGCCCAGTACTGCGGGGATCGGGCTCATGTGTGTATGTGCCTGTGGGGGCTCGTATTCCTGTCGGGAAAGTGCCCTCGGGACCCCGGGGTGAGCTCGACACGGCACGGTGCTTCCGCCGGTCGGATTCGGGGAGCCACGTTCGTCACGAAGGACAAGCAGGAGGGGAGACTCCCAAGGGATCGTGGCCACAGAGCACCGAACGCGCCCAACCCTATGCGGGCGGGGGATCTGGTGCGGTGATGACGCTAACACTACCGGACCCAAGAGACATTCCCCCACCCCATCGCTCCCCCGGCGCAGCCCTTTTTCGTGCGGTAGTGCAGTGGAGTGAACGAATCGACGAGCGTCGGCGGTCGTCTTCGGCATTTCGACGGCTCGCTCTCGCGAACCGTCTCGTGCCTGCCTCGTGCCTGCCTCGCGCCTGCTGATCCCGTCCGCCGGCGTACTGCCGACGAACAGCGAATACGCAGGTCGTGCCGGTCGCGCCCGTCATGCCAGCGGCATGACGCTTGCTCCGTTCCCGTCCACTTCCAGTTGCCGAACCACCCAATCGGGCCCGGCCATACCGATCGCCTCGTCCACGCGGTCGGATGTGACCAGGGCGAGTACGGTCGGCCCCGCGCCGGAGACGACCGCGGCCATCCCCTGAGCGCGCAGCTTGTCGATCAATTCCGCGCTCGCGGGCATCGCGGGCGCTCGGTAGGTCTGGTGCAACCTGTCCTCGGTCGCGGCGAACAGCAGGTCGGGGCGCGTCGTGAGCGCCGTGACCAGCAATCCGGCACGGCCGGCGTTGGCCGACGCGTCGCGATGGGTCACCTTGGCCGGCAACAGACCGCGTGCGACTTCGGTGGACAGCGGTGTCGCGGGTACGAACACCACAGGGGATATTCCCCGATCGGGGGCCGAACGCACCGCGTGGGGGCCGTCTTCGTCGGTCCACGCGATGGTGAAACCACCGAGCAGGCACGCCGCGACGTTGTCCGGGTGGCCTTCGAGCTCGGTGGCGAGCGCGAGCGTGGCGTCGTCGTCGAGCCGCTCCGCCCCGCCTATCGTCAGCGCGCGGGCGGCGATCACCCCGGCGCAGATGGCGGCGGCGGACGAGCCGAGCCCGCGTCCGTGTGGGATGCGGTTGGCGCATACGACGTCGAGCCCGGGCGGGCGACCGCCCATGGCCTCGAACGCGGCATAGGCGGCACGAACGACGAGGTGATTCTCGTCGCGGGTGAGATTCTCGGCGCCCTCGCCGGCGATGTCGATCGACAGACCCTCGTCGGCGACCCGGACGGCGACGTCGTCGTACAGTCCGAGCGCGAGTCCGAACGCGTCGAACCCGGGGCCCAGGTTGGCGCTCGTGGCCGGGATGCGAACCCGGACTGGGGCGGCGCGGAATGCGGGGCCGGCCATACGCGTGGACACTCCTCCTCGTGGAGTTCCGGGCACCTTCGCGGGACGGTCCGAACCGGTGACGCATTCGGGAAATCGCGGGTGCTGCGGAACGGCAGGAACAGACGCGAGACTCGGGCGGCGTACGCCGCGGAACGAGTGAAGGTCGCGTCCGGTGATCAGCCTACCGAAGGTGCGTTCCCTCGCGGGACACCATTGGCGCGGCGTCGGAAGATCGGTATCGGAAATGCGATCGAAAAGGACCGAAGGCGGTCGACGAATGCTCGTCGACCGCCTTCTTTTGATCACGCCGCGCTTTTCGGGCCGGATTGGCCGGTAAAGGCTGCTCCCGATGGGTGGGCCGGGGGCGGCTGTTGGTGGGGCCTTGGTGGGCCTGGTCAGCCTTGGTGGGCGTCGGCCTGGGTGGGCCTTGGTCAGCCGTCGAGGCCGAGCTGCGCGGCGGCGGCCGACGCGTCTATCGGGACGACGACCGGCTTGGGCGCGCCCGCGACGGCCCAGTCGGGGTCCTTGAGGCCGTTGCCGGTCACCGTGCACACGATCCGCTGGCCCGGGTCGACCCGGCCCTGATCGGCCGCCTGGAGCAGTCCGGCCACACTCGCGGCGGACGCGGGCTCCACGAAGACACCCTCCTGTGCGGCCAGGAGTCGATAGGCCGAAAGGATCTGACGGTCGGTCACCGACTCGATGTGGCCGTGCGAGTCGTCGCGCGCGGCGATCGCGAAGTCCCACGACGCCGGGTTGCCGATCCGGATCGCGGTCGCGATCGTCTGCGGCGAAAGCACCGGCGCGCCGTTGACCAGCGGGGCCGAACCGGCCGCCTGGTAGCCCCACATGCGCGGCAGGCGGGTGGACAGGCCGTCGGCCGCGTATTCGCGGTAGCCCTTCCAGTACGCCGTGATGTTGCCCGCGTTGCCGACCGGCAGGACGTGGATGTCGGGCGCGTCGCCGAGCATGTCGACGATCTCGAACGCGGCGGTCTTCTGGCCCTCGATGCGGACCGGGTTGACCGAGTTGACGAGCGCGACCGGATACTTTTCGGCCAGGTCGCGGGCCAGCGTCAGGCAGTCGTCGAAGTTGCCGTCGACCTGCAGGATGCGCGCGCCGTGCACGAGCGCCTGACCCATCTTGCCGAGCGCGATCTTGCCCTGCGGAACGAGCACCGCACACACCATGCCGGCCCGCACCGCATACGCCGCGGCGGACGCGGAGGTGTTGCCGGTGGACGCGCAGATGACCGCCTGCGCGCCTTCCTCCTTGGCCTTGGAGATCGCCATCGTCATGCCGCGGTCCTTGAAGGACCCGGTCGGATTGGCGCCCTCGACCTTGAGGTGAACCTCACATCCCGTGCGCTCGGAGAGCACCTGGGCGGGGACGAGCGGCGTGCCACCCTCACGCAGGGTGACCACGGGTGTGTTCGCCGAAACCGGCAGACGGTCGCGATATTCCTCGATGACCCCGCGCCACTGAGTGGTGCGGACGCCTTCCTTGAGCGCGCTCACGGTCCCTCTACTCCCCTTCAACCCGCATGATGCCTGCGATGTCGCGGACGATGTCCATACCCCGAAGGTCGGCGACTGTCGCCGCGAGCGCGGCGTCGGTCGCGGTATGGGTGACGATGACGAGTGTGGCATCCCCGTCCCGGCCCTGCTGACGGACCGTGTCGATGGACACGTCGTGCTGCGCGAACACGGCCGCCACCTGCGCGAGCACGCCCGCGCGGTCGGCCACGTCCAGGCTGAGGTGGTAGCGGGTACGGGCGACGCCCACCGACTCCACGGTCAGTTCCGCGTAGGCCGACTCGCCGGGGCCGGTGGCGCCGGTCAGTTTGTTGCGGCAGACGGCGACGAGGTCGCCCAGTACCGCGCTCGCGGTCGGCGCGCCACCGGCGCCGGGCCCGTAGAACATCAGTTGGCCGGCGGCCTCGGACTCGACGAAGACCGCGTTGTACGCCTCGCGTACCGACGCGAGCGGGTGCGAGCGCGGGATCATCGCGGGATGCACCCGGGCGTTGACGGTGTGGCCGTCGGCGCCCCGCTCGCAGATCGCGAGCAGCTTGACCACGCAGTTCATCGCCTTCGCGCTCGCCACGTCCGCAGCACTGACCTCGGTGATGCCCTCGCGGTACACGTCGGCGGCGGTGACCCGGGTGTGGAAGGCGATGCCGGCGAGGATCGCGGCCTTGGCGGCGGCGTCGAAGCCCTCGATGTCGGCGGTGGGATCGGCCTCGGCGTAGCCCAGCGCGGTGGCCTCGTCGAGCGCCTCCGCGAAGCCGGCCCCGGTCGAGTCCATCCGGTCCAGGATGAAGTTGGTGGTGCCGTTGACGATGCCCAGGACCCGCTCGACCTTGTCCCCGGCGAGCGACTCGCGCAGCGGACGCAGCAGCGGGATCGCACCGGCGACGGCGGCCTCGTAGTACAGGTCGACGCCGTGTTTCGCGGCGGCGGCGTGCAACGTGGAGCCGTCCTCGGCGAGCAGCGCCTTGTTGGCCGATACCACGGAGGCGCCGTGTTCCATCGCGGTGAGCATCAGCGTGCGCGCCGGCTCGATGCCGCCGATCACCTCGATCACCACGTCGATGTCGTCCCGCTCGACCAGCGCCATCGCGTCGGTGGTGATCAGCGCCGGATCGATGCCCGCACGCTCTCGCCCGGCGCGGCGCACGGCCACCCCGGCAAGCTCCACGGGCGCCCCGATTCGGGCGGCGAGGTCGGTCGCGTGCGTCGTCATGATGCGGGCCACTTCGGAGCCGACCACACCACAACCGAGCAGCGCCACCTTCAGCGGCTGCGTACGCATCATCCGACCTCACTTCTCGAAGACAAACGTTGTCCGAGTCTGCCGTCCGGGGGACCTCCGGCACCGGCAGTGCCGTCAAGTGTCGCCCGGATCACCCTTCGGACCAGGGCCGGTCCAGGATCCGAGACTACGATTCTTGCGGCGTGACCCGGTTGCAACGGGATTTTCTCCCGTGCCCGGGGGCCGCCACACGGCGACCCCCGATTGTTCTGTGGGTGTTGCGGTATTCGTTCCCTTGTCGCGGTGCCGGCGCGCCTTCGCGGGGCCGGCCGGCGATGCGCCGGTGTTCGGGTCGGCGTTTCCGGTCGGCGTTTCGGGTCGGCGTTTCGGGTCGGCGTTTGGTACCGGCGTTTCGGGTCGGCGCTTCGTACTGGCGTTTGGTACCTGCGTTCGGTATCTGCTTTTCGATACCGGCGCTTGCTGCCGGCACTTGGTACCGGCGTTTTGTACCGGCGTTTTCGTACCGTCGCGCGGCCGAGCAAGTGTGGGTCAGCCCACGTCGAGACGCAGCAGGTCTTCCTCGGTTTCGCGTCGGACGATCGGGCGCGCCGCGCCATCGCGCACGGCGATCACCGGTGGGCGTGCGACGTGGTTGTAATTGCTGGCCATCGAACGGCAGTACGCACCGGTCGCCGGCACCGCCAGCAGGTCGCCGGGCGCGAGGTCGGCCGGCAGATACGCGTCGCGCACGATGATGTCACCGGACTCACAGTGCCGTCCCACCACTCGCGAGAGCATCGGCGGCGCGTCACTCACACGTGAGACGAGAGTCACGGTGTATTCGGCGTCGTACAGGGCGGTACGGATGTTGTCCGACATGCCGCCGTCGACGCTGACGTACGTACGCAACCCCTCCAGCGGCTTGATCGTGCCCACCTCGTACAGCGTGAACGTGCCGGGTCCGGCGATCGCGCGACCGGGCTCGACGGACAGGCGCGGTACGGCCAGGCCCGCCGCGTCGCACTCGCGGCGCACGATCTCGAACAGCGAACCGGCGATCGCGGCGGGCGTCTGCGGGTCGTCCGCGGCGGTGTAGGCGATACCCAGGCCGCCGCCGAGGTCGATCTCGGGCAGTTCGACGCCGTGCTCGTCGCGGACCGCGACCAGCAGTCCCACGACCCGGCGCGCGGCGACCTCGAAGCCGGCGGTGTCGAAGATCTGCGAACCGATGTGCGAGTGCAGGCCGATCAGTTCGAGCGAGTCGAGCTTGCGGATCCGGCGCACGGCCTCGGCGGCCAGACCGTCGGACAGCGAGAAACCGAACTTCTGGTCCTCGTGCGCGGTCGCGATGAACTCGTGGGTGTGCGCCTCGACGCCGACCGTGATCCGGACCAGGACCTTCTGGGTGACGCCGCGGCGGTCGGCGATGAACGCGAGCCGGCTGATCTCCTCGAAGGAGTCGACCACGATCCGGCCGACCCCTACCTCGACGGCACGGTCGAGTTCGGCGGTGGACTTGTTGTTGCCGTGGAAGGCGATCCGGGCCGGGTCCATGCCCGCGGACAGCGCGACGGCGAGTTCGCCCGCGGTACACACGTCGAGGTTGAGGCCCTCCTCGGCGATCCACCGCACGAGCGCGCGACACAGGAACGCCTTGCCGGCGTAGAACACGTCGGCGCCCTCGAACGCCTCGCGCCAGGCACGGCAGCGGGCGCGGAAGTCGGCCTCGTCGAGGATGTACGCGGGCGTACCGAACTCGCGCGCGAGCTCACGCACGTCCAATCCGGCGATCGAGACCACGCCGTCGGCGCCGCGCTCGGTGTGCGCGGGCCAGATCTTCGGGTCGAGCAGGGCCAGGTCCTCGGGCGCGACGGGCGGCGCGCCGTCGGGCAGAACGTCCGCGTGACGCGGGCCGGCGGGGTGGGCGGAGCGGCTCATGTCGTGGTGCTCCCCGTGGGGTCGAGGTGGTGAGGAAGTGGTGCGTACGTAGGTCGGTCCCGAAATGGCCGAAGGCCGGGCACGTGCCCGGCCTTCGGCCTGTCGCCTGCGCTGTGACGAACCGTTCGATCCGTCACATGCGCTCGGGGGCGGACACCCCGAGCAGGCCGAGGCCGTTGGCCACGACGGTTTTCGTGGCTTCCACCAGCCACATTCGGGCGTGGTTGACGTCGGTGATCTCGTCGTCGCCCTTGGGCAGGATCTGACAGTTCTCGTAGAAGCGGTGGTAGCGACCGGCCACCTGCTCCAGGTAGCGCGCGACGTGGTGCGGCTCGCGCAGCTCGGCGGACTTGGCGACCACGCGCGGGAACTCGCCGAGGATGCCGAGCAGGTCGGACTCCCACTCGGTGGCCAGCAGTTCGGGCTTGAGCTCGCCCTTGACGATGCCCCGGTCGGCGGCCTTGATCGCGATCCCGGCCGTTCGGGCGTGCACGTACTGCACGTAGAAGACCGGGTTCTCGTTCTTCTGCGACGTCAGGATGTCGATGTCGAGCGTGATGGTGGAGTCGGTGGACGAGCGGGCGAGCGAGTAGCGCGCGGCGTCGACGCCGATCCACTCGACGACGTCGTCGATGGTGATGATGTTGCCCGCCCGCTTGGACATGCGGACCTCTTCACCGGCCCGCATCATCTTCACGAACTGACCGACGATGACCTCGATGTTGCGCTCGGGGTCGTCGCCCGCGCAGGCCACGATCGCCTTGAGCCGGCCCACATAGCCGTGGTGGTCGGCGCCGAGCATGTAGACGCAGACCTCGTTGCCGCGGTCGCGCTTGTTCAGGTAGTAGGCGGCGTCGGACGCGAAGTAGGTCTTCTCGCCGTCGGACTTGATCAGGACGCGATCCTTGTCGTCCCCGTAATCCGTCGTGCGCAGCCAGATCGCGCCCTTGTCGTCGTAGACATGGCCCTGCTCGCGCAGCCGTTCGATGGCCTTCTCGACCGCGCCGGACGCGTGCAGACTCGTCTCGGAGAACCACACGTCGAAGTGCGCGCCGAAGTTCTCCATGGACCGCTGGATCTCGGCCACCATCAGCCGCAGCCCGGTGTCCCGGAAGACCTTCTCCTGCTCGGCCTCGTCGAGCCCGAGCACGTCGGGGCGCTCCGCGAGAATGTCCTTGGCGATGTCGTTGATGTACGCGCCGACGTAACCGTCGTCGGGAACGGGGCGCTCGTTGGCCGCCGCCATCAGCGACTTGCCGAACTTGTCGATCTGCACGCCGGCGTCGTTGATGTAGTACTCGGTGGTCACGTCGGCGCCGGACGCGCGCAGGATCCGGCCGAGCGAGTCGCCCACGGCGGCCCAGCGCACCCCGCCGATGTGGATCGGCCCGGTCGGGTTCGCGGAGACGAACTCCAGGTTGATCTTGAGCCCGTCGAGCGCGTCGTTGCCGCCGTACGCCGCACCGGCCTCGACGATGGTGCGGGCCAACTCGCCCTGGGTCGCGGTGTCGAACGTAATGTTCAAAAAGCCGGGCCCGGCCACATCGACCTTGGCGATGCCGGGCGTCGCGGCGATCCGCGCGGCCAACAACTCGGCGATCTCCCGCGGCGGCCGCTTGGCCGGCTTCGCGAGCTGCAGCGCGATGTTCGTCGCGTAATCCCCGTGCTCGCGGTTCTTCGGTCGCTCGACCGTGGTGCTCTCGGGCACGACAACGGCCAGCTCGCCCGCCTCGACGGCGGCACGAACAGCGGACAACACTGACTGCGAAAGCTCTGCGGGGGTCACGAGGACAAGCCTAGGCGACCGAATCACCAACCCGCCCCGGGGTTAGCGTAGGCCATCCGGGTGACGGCACCGCAGCGCCCGAACCGCCGCCCCGACGGGACCGCACCTCGGCCCCGCGATGCCACGCCGGCCGGAGCGCGTGACCCCGGCCGCGAAACCGGCCCGGGATCGCCCCCACGGTGGTGCCGAGCCGGGGACGCCACTGCCGCGGCCGCTCCGCCGGACCGGGCTGCCGACACGTTGATCGCGTCTGTGTAGGGCGTTCTGTGCAGGGCGTCTGTGCAGGGCACCGCCCACCTGCGGCCCGTTCGGGTGCGATGCCGCCGGCGACAGCGCGATCGGGCGCCGCCACGTGAGCCGCCGATCGGAGCATGTGCTCTGCGGGCCACTCCTCGGCCGGTCCCTGTCACCCGAACTGCGGCCTGTCCCCGCCAGTCGGGCCGCTACCAATCGGGGCCTCTAACTTCTTACTTCCTACTCCTTACTCCGCCACCGGTACCGCAGTCCGCCTCGGTCACCTGAACTGCCACCGACCCGGGGCACCCGGGCCACTGTCCCGTCGGGACCACGTGCTCCGCCGCCGATCCCTCAGCCGGTCCGTCCCTGGCGCCTGGGCTGCTCGGTATACCGGCCGGGCTTCACCGCACGGGCCATCCCAGGTCCGAGGCACTTGCTCCGCTACCGGGTACCACCGCGTGGACCGCTGCCGGCCCACACATCGCGCGGCTCCCGGCTCGGGCCGCGCGAACACGCGCCACTCCGGCCACCCAGGTCGCTGCGAGTCCCGACCACGTGGGCCGCGGGTCCCTTGCCCGTCCACCGCCGGTGCGCACCCGCCGCCCCGCGCCACGCCGCGCCACGGCCCGGCCTGTTCCGCAGCCTGGGTCGCCGCCACTCCCAAGACTCACCCCGCTGTCGGCGACAACGCCCGCACGAGCCGAATGAGCTGCTCGGGATGAAACGGCTTCGTCAAATACCCGTCTACCCCCACCTCCCGAGCCCGCGAAAAATCCTCGTCCTGCGCGCAGGCACTGATCATCAAAATCTTGAGCCCTTTGGTCCGCGGATCCGCCCGCAACCGCGCGGCCGTCCGAATCCCGTCCAGATGCGGCATCACCACATCGAGCGTCACCAGATCGGGCCGCACCTCGTGCACCTTGCGCAGACACTCCTCCCCATCGCAGGCCGTCGCGACCTCGAACCCCTCAAGCCGCAAGTTCACCGCGATGAGCTGCCGAACAACCTCGTCGTCATCCACGACGAGCACCCGCGCCACATCCGAAGTCCCGCCCACGAGCCCGAGGTTAGGCCCCCCACCGAACCAAGGAGACGACTTCCCAAGATCTCCTCCCCCACCCCCACCCACAACCCCTTCGCAACCATCCCTCCAGAACTGGTAACGTTCACCTCACCCGAGCCCCTGTAGCTCAGGGGATAGAGCAACGGCCTCCGGAGCCGTGTGCGCAGGTTCGAATCCTGCCAGGGGCACACAGCATGACCAGCGAATATGGCCCCTCACCAGGGGCCATTACTGTTTGTAGGGTCTAGACCACATGCAGCCGTGAGCCGTCATATGCAGCCCTGTGACGCACGCCGTGGACTATTCGTGGACAGGCGCTCGGCACGTTCCCGCAGGTCAGACCCCGAAAACGACGAAAGGCCCCGGGGAATCCCCTGGACCAGCCATCATGCGTCGGTCAGTCGGTGTCGCGCAACAGGTCGTCCACCTTCGCGTTGTTGATCTCGTCTCGGCCGTCGAGGCACTTCACGTAACGACTCATGAGAACTTCCACCGAGTTGCCTGCACGGCGGGCGACTTCCGCCGGATCCATGCCCGCGTTGAGCCAGGACGACAGCGCGGCGTGCCGCAGGTCGTACGGCGTGCCCGCGAGCGGTGACGCCACCTGTGCGGGAGTGAACGCCATTCGCCGCGCCTCCTCCCAGGCCCGGGAGTACGTGGACGAGCCGAGGACGCCGCCTCGTTCGTTGCCGAAGACGCGCCCGTCCTGAACCGGGAATCTGGCCAGATGGAACCGCAGCATCGTCACCAGGACGGGCGGAATCGGCACCTCCCGAACCTCCGCATCCTCTTGAGGACGGTTCTTCAGGCCCCGATCGTCGTGGACGTCGCCCGAGTCGGTCCAGCGCTTCCCCGCGGTCGGTCGTGTCTTGCGGAGGGAGAGCACTCCCCAGCCCGTCACGGGTAGCTTGCAGTCGATCGCGCGGAGGCCAACGGCTTCAGCCGGACGCAGGCCGCCGTAGTACATGCACCCGAACAGCGCGACCAGGCGACGCCCCCGAGCACGCCCGAACGACCCGACGTACGTCAACGCGGTGAGCAGCTCACGCGCCTGCTTCGGGTTGACGACGACCCGGCGGTCCACCTGCTTGACGACCCTGGGTGCAGACGACTTGATCTTGTCGATGGGGTGCTCGGAAAACTCGCCCAGTTCGACCGCGTGACCAAGAGCCCCGTACAACACGGAGCGCTTGCGCCGGACCGTCTCGGCAGCCGCCGGGCGCCCGGACTGCTTCAGGGCCAGGGCACCGAGCAGCGCGCGAACCTCGGCCGGCTCTTCCAGAACGACGAGCGGGCGCGACGCCTTCCCCACCCAGTGCAGCGCGTTAGCGATGTCGGTCGGCATCTCCGGTCGCGTCTCCGAGGCGACGAAGGCCCAACCGCGCAGAGCACGGCGCAGCGTGTCAGGTGTGGGTCTGCCGGGTCGGTCCTCCAGCAACGCCAAGGTGGCCCCGGTCAGCGTCTCGCTGATGCTGTCCCTCGAATTCGCGGCAGCGAACGGCCACTTCAGTGCGGCGTACGCACATGCGAAGTCGTACCAGGTGCCCGACGCGACCACCGGCGCCATCGAGTCCGGCAGCCCCGAGACCGTGTCGAAGGGTTCGCCGTTCTTGGACGCGGTGAGCAGCTTTGCCCGGAAGGCGTCGGCGAGCCCTTTGGTTCGGAACGTCGCGGGGAAGATTTCCTCTCCGACCTTCCAACGAACCTCATACGAGGTCTTGGCGGTCGGACGCTTGCGGATGCCCCAGATCCGGACGTGAAAGGACTTCACGGCCGCTCCAGGTGGTTCAGCCACGCCGTGAAATCCGAGCGCCAGATGCGTAGTTCCTCGTTCGGCAGCTTGAATGCGGCCGGGGCTTTGCCGAGTTCACGCCAGCGGTAGAAAGTCCGCCGAGAGATCCCTTTGAGTTCGGCACAGACTTCCTTGACCGTCATCATCTCGTCGCTCTTTCCGCTCACGCTGCTTCTCCTTCCTGGGCACGTAGGTCTGCGAGTGCTTCACGAGCCGTTGCGGGATCGGGTGTCGCGCTGCGTGCCAGCCAGCTCTCCCCCGCGCCCAGGCCGCTTCCGACGTAGGTCCAGGACGCGACGACGAGGGTCGTGTCCGGGTCGGGAACAAAGGCCCCCGCAGCCTGCGCAGCAGCGCGGTTCTTGGCGTCGCACCACGCGGTGCGGGCATCCCGGAGCGCACCGAGGGTGGTCGAGTAACGCCGTGACTTCGTAGAGAAGTGGCCGCGGAATCCGAGCATGTGAGCCCAACGGCGTAAGCCGAGATCGGCCAGTTCGGATCGTGCACCGAGCTTCCACGCCGTCCTCACAAGCCGTCGGGCGTGGTCGGTCATCTCGTGTGCGGCGAGTTCGGCCAGGAGGTGAATGCGGCGATCGAGAGTGCCCAACACCGCCTCACCGCCTTTGGTCGCGTACTTGGCGATGTAAGCGGCAACCGCCCGATCGGTAAGCGGTGAACCGCCATCGAACGCACGGGTGCGGATGGGTCGAACATCGACCTGTCGGCCCCAGACGAAATGCGCAGGCAAGCCGCCAGCGAGATTTTCGAAGCCCGGCACACGGGTGCGAAGAACAGCCACGCGAACGGCAGCGTCCAGAAGTTCGACCGTGGCCCAAGCCGGAGGCGGATCGACCATTTCCCGGTTGGGTCCGTCGATACGAATCACGGCGTGGAAGTGGACCGCACCGCGCTTTTGGAACTCCGCGACCTTCGCGAAGGACACCCGGGCGGATCGCTCGAATTCCTTTCTGGTCAGGCCGAGTTCGGCGGCGATGACGCGACGCAGGAGGGTGGTGAAGCGTGCCCACAGCTTGCCCGCGTGTGCGTTCCACAGCACGGCGGCCGTGTAGTCGTACGAGTCCGGGTCGAGGGGCGTGCCGAGTGTGGGTTCGTCGGTGCGGTGGCGGAGTCCGCAGCGGCAGGGGTGCCCGTTGGTGGGGCGGTTGTGCACGGGCCCGAACGAGGGTGCGGTGAAGGTGGCGAACACGCGGGGATGGGTGGTGACCGTGTCGGGTACGGACTTGCCGCCGGCCAGGCCCGCGCTGATCAGGTGGTAGGTGTCGCGGCGGTAGGTCTCCGCGCAGGCCGGGCAGCGGGAGGTGCGGCGGTTGCCGCAGCGCACCAGGACACAGCCCGCGGCGGTGTCGTGCGAGGAGAACGCGCGCAGCACTTCACCGGTCGGTCCGTCGACGTCGAGCCGGGTGCCTTCCAGGCGCACGGGGTTGAGGCAGCCGCCGAGCTTGGCGAACTGTCGGGCCAGGCCGGGAGCGTTGCCGCCCCGGGAGATCCGGGCGAGGTCTCTGAGCGCAGCGTCGTCGGGGATCGTTTGGAGGGTCACCGGCGCCCCCGGGTGCCCTTGGCTGCGTACATCGCGATGTCCGCGTGGGCGAGGGCGTTCCCGAGCGTGCGAAGAGGCAGATCGGCCACACGTGCGGACCCGATCGAGACGCCGACCGGGATCACGTGTCCGTCCCAGACGACCGGCGCCCGAAGTCGGTCCCGTAACCGATCGAGGCCAGGCGCCGACTCGTGACCGGAGAGGCGAACGGCGGCGACGAATTCGTCACCACCCAGGCGCCCGGCGACACCATGAGGTCCGCACCAGGAGGCCAGGCGGTGCGCGGTTTGCGCGAGGACTTCGTCACCGGCGAGGTGACCGCGGGTGTCGTTGATGTGCTTGAAGCCGTCGAGGTCCAGGAGGAGAACGTACGCATCCGGGTGGGTGACGATCCGGTGCGCTCGGGCGGTCCAACCGTCCCGGGTGTGCAGGTGGGTGAGCGGGTCGCGGCGAGCGGCGGCGAGGCGACGGGCGAGCCACCACGTGTGCGTGGCCCAGCCGATCAGAGGTACTCCGGCCACGGACGCGGACAGCGTCGCGTCGGCGAAGGGCATGTCATCTCCCGAGAGGCAGGGGAAGGGGAGCCCCGGACCGGTAGAGCGATTCGGTCCGGGGCGGCGAGCGGGATGTGGCGAGGTTTCAGGGGCAAGGTCCGCGAGTGGTCAGCGGACGCCCTTGCCCGTGCACAGCGGGCACTTCTCGCGCCCGGGGATGATCGTGGTGTGGCCGTCGATGGTCCGCACGCACTTGACGCGACGGGTACCGACGCCCTCACACGACGAGCAGCGGCGCGGCGGGACCCGCCGGGTGGCGGTGGACGAGGCACTCACCGCTTGCCCGTTCCCTTGCACGTGGGGCAGTTGACGCGCCGGGTGGCGCGGTTGCCACGTCGTCCACCGGTGATGACGAGGGCACGGCCTTGGCCGCCGCAGTCCGGGCAGTGGGTCATGATGGTGATCTCCTGATCTCTGAAGAGGGGTTGTGGAGCCCGGGGCGACCGGCGTTCTTGGTCGGATGGACGGTCGCCCCGGGGCGGATTCAGCGGGTGCGACCGGTGCCGAGGCAGTCGGGGCAGGACCGGGTGCGCTCGTTGCGGCGCAGGTTGCGTACCGAGCCGGGCATGGTCTCCTTGGCTGCCATGCGGACGCTGCCCTTGCCCTTGCAGTTCGTGCACTTCGCCATGGCGATCTCCTTCAGTGGTGGGATGGTTCGGTCGTCAGTTGGTCATGTAGTCGGCCATCGGGCAGCCCCGCGCGTGGACGACGTAGGTGCCGACCTTGTCGCAGTCCTTGCATGCCTGGGACCACTCGCACCGGGTGCAGGTGAGGCGGATGCCGCCGCCGCAATTGCAGACCGGGCGGGGCTTGCGCGGATAGCGGGAGGCGGTCAAGACGCGATGCCGATGACGCCGTTGGCCATGCCGCTGATGACGTGATCTGCCGCTTGGGCCAGGGACACGGCGACCGAGGAACCGGCGAGCATGACACCGGCGAGGAAGGCGATCAGGGCCAGGAACACGGCCCCGCGGCTCTTGGCGAGGAAGTACACGCCCACGGCGAGGATCAAGCCGGAGCCAATCAGGACCGGGCTGCCGCCCGCAGGAGTGGCGGCCGGGTCGGCGGCGAGGTTGGACGCGGTGATCAGGTGGACGTTCACGGATTTCCTCCGGTCAGCGGGTCTTGCAGCGGTGGGTGCGGGCGGCGAGTTCGGCGGCCGGGCGCTGGTCGAACTCGTAGGTGGCGGACCAGCCGCAGTCCTTGGCGGTGCATACGGCGGTGTGGCGGACGATGCCGCGCGCCTCTCGCCGGGTGCCGACCTGGACCGGGCCGATGCGCTTGACGTCACGGAACTTGCGGATGAACACGGGTTGGTCTCCTTGTCAGAGTTGGGAGTGGATGGAGTCGGCCAGGGATTCGGGCACGCTCAGCCGCGCGCGAAGCACGTCTGCGGTGATCGGATCGCCAGTCGTGGTGTGGTGCTGTTCGGCGATGCGCCGGGCGTGATCCAGCAGGGCCGGGGCGATCCGGACGGCACCGACAGGCAGCGCCGGAGGTTCCGGAACGGCAGCGACAGGCGGGAGTTCGACGTTCGGCGTGTCCGGGACGACTTCGGCGACCTCTACAGCAGGCGCCGGATCGGGCACGGGTGCGGGTACGGGTTGCGCGTCGGTCGGTTCGTTGCGGTGGGCCAGGAGCGTGCCGCCGAGGAACGCCACCGCGGGCCATCCGGCGACGATCAGCCGCAGCCACGCGGGAACGTGCTCCAGGTCGAGGAGACCGGCGGTGGCGACGTTCGCCCCGAGCGAGGCGACCAGGGCCACCAGGAACCACAGCCACGGCCCACCGGTCCCCAGCGACCCGTTCGAGGACTGCGCGATCCGCAGCCGACGCCAGGACGCGACCAGGAGCAGATCCACCGAGATCGGGTAGGCCCACGCCTGCCACCCGGACTGGCCCGCCGCCTGGGCGACGTCGTGCAGGTGCGAGAACGAGAGCGCCCCGGCGATCCCCGCCTGAATCAGCAACGGATCGAACCGCACGCGCAGGACACGGCGCATCGGTTCACGCCCTCTTCGCGATGGATTCGACGCACGTCCCGAAGCAGGCCAGGCACATGCCGTCCTGCTTGCCGACCGCACGGCGCTTGGAGCCCCGGCCGACGTACACGGTCGCGGGGACGACACCGGTGCCGTTGCACACCGGGCACTTGCGGACCTTCGGACGCCGGGGGGCCATCGTGATCACCGGCCGTTCGAGCGGTCGGCCTTGGCGCGAGCCGCCTTGGCGACCCGGGCCGCCTCCCGGTCCCCGGGGTGCGCGGCGGCGATCCCTTCCAGCAGTTCGGCCTTGCGGGAGGCGAGCACGGCCGGGTCGCCGCCGGACTTCTGGTTGTCGCGCACTTCCTTGAGGAACGAGGAGATCTCCTTGGCGGACGGTCCACGAGGCATGGTTCTTATCCCTTCGGATTCGAGGCATGGCGGTGGTAAGGACTTGGCGCGAAGCGGTCGCGCCGACCGTGATCAACAGGTGGCTACGGGGCCTTCACGGTGGCCGGTACCGGAGTGGCCGCCAGGGTCACCGACGGAGCGAACGGTGCCAGCGAGGGCATGTCCGGGACCATGTGCGCGTACTCGACACAGGCCCACGAGACGTCGGCCAAGTCGTGCTCCGGAGTGCGGATGTGGGTCCACCCACCCGAGGTGTCCGCAGCGACGGCCGTTCCCGGACGGTCCGCGTGGATCGCCGTTGCCGCCATCACGGCGTCGTCACCGATGTCCGCGAGCGCCATCCGCGCCGAAGCTTCGTCGTTCACGCGATGACACACCCGACCGGTGAGTTGGGCCCGGAGCATGGTCGCGCCGTTGCCCAGTTCAGCGCCGAACCGTTGCCCGCACGCCTCCAGGTAGATCCCCGCCGCGCGGCCGAGCTGCGCGAGACGGATCAACGCGTTGACGATGCGTTGGCGACGCTTTTCCTCCTCCTTGCCACCGGCCGTCAGGAAGAGTTCGGCGATCTCGTCGAGCAACAGCACGATCGGCGGAGGCCGTTCGTCCTTCGGCAGACCCCAGATGTCGGAGGTGATCTCCGCGTCTTCGTCGTCCAGGGAGAGGCCCTGTGAGCGGCGGATCAAGAGGTAACGGTCCTCCATCTCGTCAACGAGGACGTTCAGGAGGTTTTCCGCCAGATCGGGATCGGTGGCCAGCGCGGACAGGCGCGGGGCGAACGGGGCCAGTTCCACGCCCCACTTGCAGTCGATGCCCACCAGCGCGACCGGTTGCGGCGCGATGCCGCGGACGAGCGCCCGCTGATACATCGACTTGCCCGACTGTGTCGCGCCGAGCACCAGTTCGTGAGGCACCGATCGGAAGTCCCGCACGTGCGGTAGACCGTCGATGCGCAGCGCGATCGGCACCCGAAGGAAGTCGCTACGGACGCGAGGCATGCGCACGTCCTTGAGGACGTCCCGGCCGAGGACGCGCAGTTCCACCCAGCCGGATTCGACCGAGCGCACATGCACCGCCTGAACACCCCACGCGTGGCGCAGCCGATCCGAAGCCGCGGTGAAGTCGGACGGGTCCTGCCCCGGGCGCATCCGCAACCGGATCGTGAACCCGCCCGTGTTCGGCCGCAGCCGTCCCCGACGAGGCGTCGCCGGCACCGGGGACGTATTCCGCAACCGAGCGGACGCCCGAGCCCGACGCGAAGGAGTCGCCGTCAACCCGCACGAGTCCATGACGTCCCGGTAGGTCAGGTGCATCCGCGCCACCGTCGTCGGCAGACCGATCACCGACCAGTGCACGGCCGGGAAGCGGTGACGAGCCAGGCGCGCGCCCCCGACCACCGCGGCGGCCGGACCACCCACTCCCACCACGGCCGTCAGCAGCTCAGACACGAGGTCAGCCCGCCAGCGAGGTGACGGCTACCGCGCGGAACGCGATCCCGTGTCGCTTCTGGCCGTTGAACTCGTTCTCCCACGGCCGCGCGACCAGGCCCGTCAACGCCACCGGCATACCCAGCTTCAGGCCCTCCGGGATACCCGGCGCCGGCACCGACAACTGAAGGACGCTCGCCTCACCGTTCAGGATGAACGTCACCGACAGCGTCATCATCTCCGCACCCGAGTCGAGATCCTTCGCGATCTCACCCGTCTTGCGGTCCTTCACCTTCACCTCGGGCAGCACGGCCATCATCGCCATCGCACCCTGCGTGTCCACCGGGATCGAGCGCATTCAAGCTCCTCTGTAGGTGCCAAGCTCCTGCACTCATGTACATGAGCCATACGGAGAGAATGACGGACTCATGTACATGAGTCAACCTCTTCTACAGAAGATCTTCTGCTGGGACGTCCTGTCCTAGTCGCCGGCCGGGATCCGGTAGTCCAAAACGAACTTGTCCGCAGCCATCAACGTGTCGCAGACCTCGACCACTCGGCCCTCATCGGTCACCGCGTTGCGGACGAGATGAAGCACCGGAGCTCCCGGGCTCAGGCCGAGAAGACTCGTCTCCTGCTTGCTCGCGAGCCGGGCCACGACCGTCTCTGTGTACTCCGCCAGGATGTGCCCATGCTCTTCCAGTCGGGCATAGATGCCACCACCGCCCGGATTCTCGGCGAACAGTTCCGGGATGTCCTTTGCCACGTCCCACGGCAAGTAGGACGAAGCAACCTCGGTCGGAACACCGTCCGTGAAGTAGAGGCGACGTCGCTCCAGGACCTGATCCCCGACAGTGACACCCAAGCGGTCTGCCGCATCGGCCGGCGCTTCGGTAGGCCCGATGTACAGCACGTTCACCGAGGGCACGCCGCCCGCTTGCTCCGTCTCAGCGATGTAGGCAGCTTTGCCGGCTTTCCGATGAGACCGCCTAAAGCGATCGGACGACTTCCTCTTGACCGGCGGTTTTGCCTTCACGAAGGATCCGCGGCCATGGTGCGTCTCGATCAAGTCGGATGTTCTGAGTTCCGCGACAGCCTTGCGGACGGTCCCACCGGAAACGCCGTATCGCCCGACTAGGTCCGTCTCACTCGGGAGCAGTTCTCCAGCCTTCAGAATTCCTGTACGGATCTGCTGTGCAAGATCATCGGCGATCTGCACGTACCTCGGCACGCTGACTCCGCGCGTGGTCTCACTCCTCATACCGGGTTGAGCCTCCTATGCTCCTCTACATGAGTAACGGTACCGAGCAGGAGCAGTCAACGCCGCGCCACTCTGTGTCAGTCGCCGGCGCAGTCGTTCGTGCGGACGGAAAGCTCCTGATGATTCGTCGCCGAGACAACGGTCGTTGGGAGCCGCCGGGTGGCGTCCTTGAGCTTGAGGAGACGGTCGAGGCAGGTGTTGAGCGGGAGATCTTGGAGGAGACCGGCGTATCCGTCGAGGTCGAGCGCCTGACAGGTGTGTATAAGAACATGCCCCGCGGCATCGTCGCCCTGTTCTTCCGCTGCCGCCCCGTCGAGGGGGAGGCTGCCCCGACGGAGGAAAGCAGCCAGGTCACGTGGATGACGCCAGACGAAGCGGCCACGCACATGAACGAGGCATATGCCGTCCGAGTCTTGGATGCCCTGGACGACAGCACCGGGCCACATGTGCGAGCTCATGACGGACGCGTCCTCGTGTAGGACAGGGCTGGTTCAAACTTTCCCTACGTCTTCAAGGCGCCCCGCGCACGGCGCGGGGCGCGCGTCCCGGAGCCCGGCCGCCGCTCCAGCCTTCGGCGAGCGTCGGCCGACTCCGAACGCGCGCCTGCCGAGCTCGGCGCGAGACGGGGAGAACCAGGACCGAGGCCCCGCCGCCGGATGGGCACCGCGTGTTGCGGTTCACCCCATGCCTCCGGCGGGCCAACTGCCGAGGGGAGGGGCATCGCGTGGACCCTGCGGCCGGGTGGGACCACCGTCTCTCGTCTGGTGGCTCCGCCCCTCGTTGACGGCACCGGAGGTCAGCACACCCGGCACCCGGAATCAAATCCCAAGAGCGGGGATTTGACACCGGGCACCGTGCGCGCTGCTGCGAGGCATGCCGACAACGAGGGACTCCACCACCAGACACCCCGGCCATGCGGCCGGGGCCGCGACTCCAAACGACACCCCCGGCTTGCGGATCGCAAGGAGCCCCGCTGTGGACAATGCGTGGACAGACCGCAGCGAAAAACGACGGCACGAGGCCGTGACCAGCGCAAACACGGGAAACAGATCGTGCCTCCGGAGCCGTGTGCGCAGGTTCGAATCCTGCCAGGGGCACACAGAGTCAACATCCTCAGCAGCCACGAAGCCTCGTGAGCTGCTGTTTTTGTTTTCCGGCTCTTTTCCCTCGTGACTCCGTGTGTCACCGCGCGCAGGTGGGTGCAGGCGTAGGACGACCCACGCGTAATCAGCGCGTAATGATCTTGGAGACGTTTCCGCAGGTCACAGTACGTCTTTGCCGTACGCACGGCGTGACCCGGACACGACGAAAGCCCCGAAGCGATCCGGGGCTTCCTGCCGTCTGACGGTTGCTCAGCTCTCGCCACCGAGGCCGTCCGAGATGCGTTGGTTGATCAGGTCACGCTGTCCGTCGACACACTTGGCGTAGATCTTGAGTAGGACATCCACCGACTGCCCGAGCCGTTCGGCAACCTCAGCGGCCGGCACGTCGGAGTTGAGCCAGAGCGACGCACAGGCGTGCCGCAGGTCTCACGGTCGAGCTGCGAGAGGCCGAGGCCACCTGTTCCTCGGTCAGCGCGAGCGTGCGCGCTTCCTCCCACAACTCGGGAGTAGGTGGAGGACGCGAGGACGCCGCGGCGTTCACTCGGGAAGAGTCGGCCGTCGTTCGCCGTGCCGAACTCTTAGATGTACGCAAGCAGGATCGCAACGACTTGCGGAGAGAGGAATGGGCACGTGGCGCGTGTCCTTCTCCGCCAACCGCTTCAGCCCCGCTCGTCGTGCGCCTGCCCGCTGTCCGTCCAGGTCTTTCCCGCCACCGGCCGGGTGGTGCGCAGGGTGGGCGAGCCCCCATCCCGAGGTGGGCAGGACAGAGTCGGCCCGCCGCAGATTCACTGCTTCCGCCGTGCGCGTACCGGCGTAGTAAAGGACCGCGAAGAAGGCACGGAGACGTCGACCACCGGCCCGCTTGTGTCCGCCGACGTAGGTCACCGCGGCGAGCAGTTCACGAGCCTGAACCGGGTTGGCGACCGAGCGACGGTCCACCGAAGAAGCCACCATCACGCGCTTGCGCTTGAGCTTGTCGATCGGGTTCACCGGAAGGTGTTCCAGCTCTACGGCGTAGTCGAGGAGGTTGTAGACGACCGAACGCTTACGGCGAAGCGTCTCGGCGCCGGCCGCAGTTCCGTCGAGCTTGAGGCCGAGCGCGTCCAGGACGCCGTGAACGGTCTTCGCGTCCGCGAGCCCCGCGATGGGCAACGACCTCTTCTCAAGCCAGGTGACGGCTTTGGCGACGTCGCCCGGCCGAGGCAGCTGCCGAAGGGCACGGCGCAGAGTCACGCTGTCGGGCCGACCGTCGCTGTCCTTAACAAGCGCGGGCGGAGCCGTAGCCAACGCATCCGTCATGCTGTCGCGCGACCTCGCCGCCGCACCCGGCCACTTCATATCCATGTACGCGAGCGCGAAGGTGAGAGCCGACGTCGCCTGCTTGGCCTTCTGCATGGGCTTGGGGAGGCCGCTCTCAAGATCGAACGCTTCGCCGTCCTCAGTGGCCCGGACCAGACGTCCACGGAACCGATCAGCCAACCCCGACGTGCCGAACGTTGCCGATTGCGGTTCGCCCGCGACCGTCCAAGGCCCCACGAACGACGGCTTCTTGCTGCTCTTGTTCCGAACCACGGCCCAGACCCGGACCCTGTACGTCTTGTCCGTCATGCGGCTTCCTCCGCCCGCGTGTCGAGCCACTCCGCGAACGCCCTTCGCGTAACGCCCAGTTCGCCGTTGGTGAGTTTGTGGCAGGCCGGCGCCAGGCCGAGTTCACGCCAGCGGTAGAAGGTCCGGCGGGAGAGGCCGCCCAACATTTCGAGGACTTCCGGAACCGTCAGGAGTTCGACATCCGGGATCTTGGTCTTCCTGGTCATGCCGCCCTCCCCCCGGGCAGTTGCCGAATTGTCGAGCGCCCCATCCGCACGCCTGGCGCCACCGCACCCGCTCAGCGACCGCCCGAAGGAGCCGATGCGACAGCGGAGCAACGTCCGGGTCGTCACGGCCGACCTGGGCCCACATGAAGCGCGTCGGATCCGGAATCTCGGCCGCATCGCCGATGAGTTCGAGCACCCATGCCCGCCGCTCCGTCTTGTGGTCGGCCATGGTCTTGCCAGACCACTTGCGCGAGACCAGCACGCGCCGACCGCCGTAACCGAGGTGTGTCCGACGATGGGCCTTCGCCTTGCAACACCCCGGACACAGGCCCGCACGGACGTTCTTGGGCTGGACCCCGTACAGCAGCCAGTTCGCACAGGTGGGCGCGCAGGGCTCGTACCGCAGCGCGATGGTTAGCCTGCCCACGTGCGCGTTCTGCGCCCCGTTTTGGGCCTCGTGTGTCTCGTGTGCCGACTTGTCGAGGTACTTCGTCAGGTAGCCGATGCACCGCCGCGCATCGGGCGAGCCGACCAGGACGCCTTTCGCGTCCACTTGAGTCCCGAACCACGCCCCGTGCACCGGCTCGTCCCCGACGTCGTCCAACGCCTCATCCCACGAGGGAAGTTCGACGCCGGCAGACGGACCGAGGTACGCCCCGATCTCCGCATCCCACACCGGCGCGTTGTCGACCGAGTAGACCGGCTCGTCACACGCCGGCCACCACACCTGGTGACACGTCGCCGCCGCCACCTGCCGCAGTTCGGCCCGCGACACCGTGCCACGGATCGCCAGATGAACATGCGGAGCCAACCGCCGCTGATACTCCACCGCGGCGAAGTACTGCACGTCGAAGCCCACCAGACGCCGCAGGTTCTGCACGAACCGATCGACCAACTTCGAGAAGTGCAACGCGTCCCGAGCAGGCCCGATAGTCGTACGCCGACGCGTCCACCGGAGTCCCGTCACCACGCACCCGCCCGTACGAGGGCAAGGTGAGTGTGACGAACAACGACGGCCGGAACACCTTGCCGTCCGGCGACGTGTACGCCTTGCCGACTGTGCGCGCCTCGACCTCACGCCGAGGCAGATCCGGAGCATCCTGACGCCGCCGCGTGGACCGCACCCGCCGCACGATCGGATCCGGGTCGATGTTGCCCCGCGCCCCGGACTCGGCCAAGTCCTCGTCGACCGCCGCCAAGTCCTCAGCGAGTTCGTCCCGCTCGTCATCGCGCGCAAGGTCGTGCTTCTTGGTCCAGTCCGCCCGCAGTTCCGCCAGGACACGTTGATCACTCGTCGGCTCGTCAGCCTCCTGAATCGGCTCCTCGGTCAGGTGCCACCCCTCTCGACACCGAGCCATCCGCAACCGCCGCTTGCGCTCCGCACAGGTCGGACACACGCCCGCCAACGTCGCCCCGCACGGCACGTCGATCACGGCCGTCTCACCGGTCACGATGTCCGTACGCCGCAGGGCAACCGGCCGGACAAAGACACCGTGCTCCTGAGCCACGGCCCGCACGACATCCCGAGCGAGCAGCATCCGAGCACGCTCAGCATGCGTACTCATCGCCCACTCCGATCGAGCAGCGTCCACGCCCGCACCGGATGACCGTGAACAGTGCCGGCCACCTCGATATGCGTGTGGTCCCCGAGGTACACGTCAGACCGGTCGGAGTGGGTCGTGACCGCGTCGTCCAGCGCCGAGGCCCAACGGTCCATGTCCCGGGTGGAGGCCCGGAACAGGTGGATCTTGACCGTCCAGAGCCGATCGACGTGCGACCAGTCGA
Source organism: Streptomyces sp. SID3343 (assembly GCF_009865215.1). Lineage (GTDB taxonomy): Bacteria > Actinomycetota > Actinomycetes > Streptomycetales > Streptomycetaceae > Embleya. The sequence goes on from NZ_WWJX01001298.1 coordinate 61,635, forward strand.
CTTCGAGCGCGGTCATCGCGGGCAGGATCGGGCGAGCGCCGATGAAGTCGGCCACGCAGCGCAGCACGGTCACGCCGCGGCCCATGTCCACGGGGTCCATGTCGTTGTTGTTCATGCCGCACTCCCGAAGCCGCCGCCGGAACGCCCGTAGTCGCGCACCATCGCCTCGATCGCCTCGTCCGAGACGAACGCCGCCCGCACCCGCACCGGTTCGGGTTGCGTCTCACGCTTGACGTAGCCCACCCCCGCACCGATCTCCGGATCCGGAGAGATCAACTCAGCCGCCGCACCCCGCTCCCGAGCACCGTTGCCCAAGACCATGTCGACCTGATTCGGCTCGTCGAGCCGCAGCGCGATCCGATCCGGGAACAGGTTCCGGATGTTCATGACCTCCTTGCGCGGATCCTGCAAGGCCCCGATCACACAGAACCCGACCGAACGCCCCTGACTGGTGAGCGTCGCAATCGCCGCATCCGCACGCTTCCGCAGATCCCGATCCGGCTGATACGCCGTCAGGAACGCCAACTCGTCCACGATCACCACCACGAACGGGCACTTCGACGAGGGTTCGTGCTTGCGGACCTTCCCCGCGAAGGTCTGCGCCCGCCGGTTCATCTCGGCCGCAGCAGCCTCCAGCAACTCGACCATCGCCGCCGGCTCACACGCGTACCGCTGAAACAGCGACCGCCCGAACGACAGTTCCATCCGCATGGGATCACACGCCCACAACTGCACGATCCCCGCCCGAGCCGCCGGCAGCAGCGCCCGAACGACACCCCACAGCACCGAGCCCTTGCCCGCCCCGGTCACCCCCGCTACCAGGACGTGTGTCCCGTGCAGCCGCAGCCGCCACGGCGACCCGTCGTCACACCGCCCGATCTCCGCCGACGCGAACTCGGGCACCCAAGGGTCCTCACGCTCAGGAGTGGTGCGCCCGTACCGCAGCACCGCAAGCCCCGCCGCACGCTTGACCACATCCCCGACAGAGGGCATCAGAGGAGCCTCGAACGGCACCGCCAACGGATCCGTGAACCAGACCCGCAGCACCACGACTCCACGCGCCGGCGACGACGCCTCCACCCGGAAGACATGCCAGGTGTGCGCGATCCCCTCCACGTGATCACCGAGGTTCTTCGGCACCTGTCCCGGCAGCAACGACACCGTCACGTCGAAGCCCAGTTCATGCCGCCGGATCCGCACGATCCGCGGATACCGATACTCGAAGGTCTCGTCGATCCGCGACACCGGCTCCTGCTGCCACGCCCCGATCGCCTTCGTCAACGCCGGCCACCCACGCCGCACCCGCGCCGCGAACGAGAACAACCACCACCAGACGAACACCACCCCGGCGGTCAGGTAGACCGCGACGAGCAGATCCGAGGCGACGGCACCGGCCTTCGCCCGCACCGCCTCGAAGACCACCCACAACACGGCCACAAGTAAGGCCCAAATCCGAACCACGGGCCGATGGAAAATGTGCATGATGGGAGACACCCCTTCGAAGATCAATCTCTTGGTCACTCGGATGGGGAGCGGCCCCGGTGCGATGGACCCGCCAAGATCTCGCTGCACCAGGGCCGCGCCTGTTTGCCAAAGCGACCCGTCAGGCCGCCGTCTTCGCCACGTTCTTGGTCGAGCCGGCCGGAGCCCGCACACCCGACGCCCGGAACGAGAACGCCACACGGTTGGACTGGTTGAGGTAGGCCGTCACCGTCAGACCGTCGAACTCCACCGGCCGGAACGGCAGGCCGGGCAACGCGTCAGGAAGCTCGGGCTCCGCATCCGCCGCCACCTTGATCTTGACCGTGGCCTCCACCGCGTCCGGGTCACCGTTAACCACGGACACCGCCCACACCGGCAGCCCGGTCACCTTGTCGCGCGCCTGGACCTTCGCCCCGCCCTTCGACGCCTCGAAGTCCGCCACCGGAGCCACCGACTTCGCGAACGCCTCGAACGGGAACACCGCCGCGAACGTCACCGAAATTGCGCCCTTGATTCCATTTCGGATCACCCATCAGAGTCCCGAGGCATCCCTTCGATCAAAGAGGTCGCCAACCCGTACTACGGGCTGACTTCAGAATGCGCACCCGTAGTACGGCTTGTCAAGTGACAGGACATGCGGGATGCTGCCGAAAGGAAGCGCGGGACACAGCCCGCCCGGCCGACGACGGAGGAAACCCATGGAGCCCGCACGCAAGAAGGCGCGGTATCAACAGATCGCCGACTACTTGCGCGACCGGATCATGGACGGCACGTTCCCCGCAGGGCAGCCGCTTCCTAGCGAAGAACAGTTGGCCAAGGAATTCGGCGTCTCGCGCCCGACCGTCCGCCAGGGCATCACCGAACTGCGCGCCGTCGGGTTGGTCGAGGTTCTGATGGGCCGCGGGATGTTCGTCCGCTCTCCGCACGCCAGGCCGAACGTCACCCGCCCGCGAGGGGTACGCCGAGACCGCGACGGCCGCTACGTCGAGGCCGACGCCATCCGATGGACGACCCAGGACGAGCCGGCAGCCACCCGCACGGACGCGCCCCTCGTGTTGGCCGACATGCTGCGCGTGTCGCCGGGTGAGCCGATGTTCACGTACGACGAATTGCAGACCGCCGACCACGGCCGGCTACGCCAGGCACACCGCACGTACGTACCGTTCTCCGTCCTGGAGAACACCCCATACGCCGGCACCGCACCCCCGCCGGCCCCCGCGCTCTACGTCGCACTGGAGAAGGCCGGCCACGAACTCCACTGGACCGAGAACGTCCGAAGCCGCATGCCGCTCCCGGATGAGGCAACCACGCTTCGCTTGGCCGATGGCGTGCCGCTGTTCCACATCCTGCGTCTGACGCTCAATCAGCACGACCGACCGTTGGCGCTCGAAGAGTTCAAGATCTCCAGCGACGACTTGGAGATGTCGTACGGCTTCGGCCCTTCGTCGTGAGCGAGCCTCGTCCCCTGTCGGAGGCTCTTTCGGAACTTCACATCGAGTTGGTCAGGCTCCTGCGCACCGAGGGCGAGCATTCGTTGGCCGGCGACCTGCACATGGTGCGCTTCCACGCTTGGTGTGACTGTGGGGACGATTTCTGCCAAAGCTTCAGGACAGCGCCTGCCCCGGAGGGCTCCTACGGTCCGGGTCATCGCACGGTCTGCCTTCTGGGCGAAGAAGACACGGCCATGATCAATCTCGATGTTGTCCGCGAATCGGTGGTCTACGTCGAGGTCATCGGCCGCACGAGGCTCAGGGCCCAATTCCGTCCCATCTGAGCAGACTTCGAGGCTGAGCGCTGCCTGCCCTGCCCCAAGAGCGCTCAGCTCTCCGCGTCAGCCTCAGGGTTTGACGACCGATCGCAGTCACCGGACAAGCGAGAACCCCCGCCCAGGTTCCGGAGCGGCCGGACAGGGCGGGGGCGTGGTGGAGCAAGGGCACTCTGAGGTCCCGGGACCGTTCGCGCGGTTGCCGGGGATTTTTCATATCCGACTTCGGTTAGGTCCCGGATATCGGCCTAGCTGAGCCGATATCGCGCCCATTCACGGGCTGTATTGGCGAGCTCCCGGGCATGAGCACGTGCTTTGGGCGAGCGCCCGAAGTACTCCCACATCCCGGAGAGCTTCGCGGCGAACGCAGTTAGGACGGACTCCGGCGCCTTCGCAAATGAAGGCACGTGCATCGCCCACGCTTCGGCCGCTTCGGGAGTGTGCCCTTCGTACATGAGTCGAACGACCACGTACGCGGTATCGATCCACGCAGCGCCGCGCGCCGACCACGCCCAATCGATCACGCGTACACGGCCGTCTTCGACGAGCATGTTCGCCGGGTGCAGATCGGAGTGAACGAGAGTGTTCCCGTCCAAATAGACGCCACGTTCCAGAGTTGCCAACGCCCCGATGTGCGCGCGTGCCCACAGGTCAAGGTCAGCGGGCGACTGCGTGTAGACCGCAGCCCATCCGGGTGCGCTTCCCCACCTATCGGCGATCGAGTGCAGAGCGGCGGACGGACACGGGGTCAGCACGTCGGCCATCGTGACGACCAGGTCGCCAACCACGTCCAAGTCACCGGAGGCCCGCGACAGCGACGGATAGTGTCCCGACACATACTCGTAGCCGAGCATGTGCCACCCATCCTCGATGACGCTCCACAGCAGTTGTGGGGCAAGCGATGCGGGCAGCAGCGGAGACACCGCAGCTTCGTTGCGGAGAGTCCACGAGTGGGGTCGGTCCGCCCGAACCCCCTTGCAGAACACCCGACCGTCGCGCGTATCGAGCACTGCCGAGAACTCCGAGGACTTACCGAACTCGGGTGACCTCATCGAACGAATCGGTCCAGTGTGCTATTGGATCATGTCTCGAACCGATGCGGGTAGTTCGGTCCAGGCGTAACGATGGGGCATCTTCCGCGCTCTCTTGCTCGGGGTCGGCGGTCGAAAGGAAGGCGCCCCCGCTCCGAAGGTCCGGTTCGGGGGCGCCTCATGCCTGAGCGTCGGTCGAGGGTGAGGTCCAGAGGCCCGACCGAGCTTGTGGTCAGGCCGGGGTCGGCCTGTCGTCGTGAGCGGGTTCCTGCGCGCAGGGGAGCCGATCGATTTCCACGCACAGGCCAAGGACGAGCGCTTCCGTAAGCCGGCCGGCCGCATCGCTGGTCACGCGGCCGAGACGGACGTGTCCCTTGCCCACCACATTCACGTCGCCCTGCAAGTAGGCGAAGTCGTCGGCCAGGCCAAGCAGCTTGAGCTCTTCGGCCAACTCTCGCGCTGCGTCGCGTGCTTCCGACCATCCCCGGACGTACGGCACACCAGGGCGAAGCAGGTTCGCGCGAGCGTCGTTGCTGTGGTCATCCATGGTCGTTCTCCCCTTCACGCCCTTCCACCGCGAATGCCTCGTCACCCAGCGCCTCACGCGCCGCCCGCAACAGCGCGGTCAGTCGACGGGTCGTTGCCGGGGTGATGCGGCCGAGATTCACGATCCCGTTGCCGAACGCGTTCACGTCCGCCGAAAGGTAGGTGAAGTCCGCTTCCATGCCGGCCGCGATGAGCACGTCACGCAGGCCCATCACCGCGGAACGGGCTACGTACCAGGCGTCGCCCTCGTCGTCCGTACCGTGTGCCTCTTCCGAATCGCGCACCGTGCCGCTCCCTTGCGTAGTTATCGGTACGAAGGCGCCGGGGGCGGCACATCGTCGATGGGGAAGGCCACGCCTTCAAGGGCCACTTCGGCGAGCTTGTGCGTCAGCTCGTTGAGGATGAACGTGTAGGTTCCGCCCTCACCCGGGATACGCAGCCAACGCGGCGACGAGTCCTCGTGATGCTCCGGCGAGCAGAGCAGCACAAAGCCCTTCCGGCCGGAACTACGCGTCTGATAACTCGCGTTGCAGGCGAGGGAAATCGTCAACGGCGGAGGCACAGCCGAGTCTCGATAAACAAGGAATCCGGCCTTCATCACCCGGACGTCCACGACAGCCCCACCGGCCGGGATGTGGTCGCGGTCGTACATCTCCAGCACTCGTGCTCCGACGCGGCTGTGCACCGTCACCAGGTCGAAGGTCTTGCCGATCATCAACGGTTGCGGAACGAGTGGGGCCCGGTCCCACTCTTCGACGCAGCCTCGCGGGTTTTCGGCGGCTTGAGCCAACCACTCCATCGTGCGTAGAACGGTGTCTTGCACAGCTTCGCCCCCTTCAGGGCTTCTGCGTTTGGTTACTGTGCGTTCAGAGTTGACCCCGCGATGCAGTGCGCGGAAGATGACACGGACGCGACCAGGGGGACATGTCCCCCTGTCCCCCAGGGGGCGACGATGGATAACGAGGGCCTTCCGCTCTACGCCCAACGCTTGCGCCGGATCCGCAACGAGCGGTCATGGACGCAGCGCGAACTGATCCGCTACATGCGCCAAAGCGCGGCACGTCACGGCACGAAGCTGGTCAACGACGACAGCCTCAAGCGCCGCATCTCCGACTGGGAGAACGGCCGCAAGTTGCCGGATGAGCGCTATCAAGCGATCTTGTGCGCGCTCTACGAAGTCGAGCCGGAGGACTTGGCGTTCGACGAGCCGAACCAGCAAGGCTGGGGTAAGCCGGATCCGGGCGTCATGGAGCTGATGACGCGCTTGGAGAGCGCCCGCGCGGTGGACGACGAGATGTTGGACCTGTTCAGGTTCCAGACGAACGCGATCCGGCTGAAGGACCGTCGCTTGGGCGCCGCGGTCGTTGCAGACGAGATGAGCGCCCACATAAGGCAGGTCGACCAGTTGCTCAAGCACGCCATGCTGCCCAAGCAGCGGGCAGGCTTGGCTCACGTGCTGGCAGACGCGTCCGCGCTCGCGGGTTGGCAGGGAGTCGACACCGAGTCGTTGCACGAGTCCTGGGAGCACTTCGAGCGCGCGAAGGCCGCAGCCAGCATCGCCGAGGACCCGAGCATTCTGGCGTTTGCCACTGCCGAGCAGGCGTACGTGCTGCTGGAGTTGGGCCAGGCCGATTCGGCTCTGCAACTCATCCGATACGCCCACGGGGAGAACCGCTCACGACTGCCGGCACTCACCCGGAGTTGGCTCTACGGGGCCGAGGCAGAAGCACACGCGGCACTCGGCGACGGCTCGGCATCGATGAGTGCGATGGACATGGCCTCAGCCGCCCTGCCGGCAGACCCCAACGACCCGGACCTACCGTTCCTGGCCCTGAATCTCGTACACCTCGCCAGGTGGCGCGGCTCCTGCCTCGTCCGACTCGGCGACACCGAGGTCATCGACAGCCTGACGAACGCGTTGGCCGGCATGACCGGCTTTGCCCGCGCGGAGGCAGGTCTCCGGTGCGACCTGACCGAAGCATTGATCGCCCACGACCGCACCGAAGAAGCCCGCGTCCACTGGAACGAGGCGAAGAAGCTGAGCACCGTCACCTCATCGGCCCGAGCCCGCCGCCGCCTCGTCCGCCTGTCAGAGCGACTCTGACGATTCGTCAAGCTTGGCGCCCCCGCGGGAAGCCAGGACGTGCAGAAGTCCGATGAGGACACCCGAGTTCCAGATGCGCCCCTTGGCGATCAGGCCCGGGATATCCGCGAGCGGCACCCACTCCATGCGCGCCATCTCGGTCGTCTCCGTCGGCTGGGCAACCTGAGTTGCCCCCTCCCCCACGAACACGTCGTGCCAGGAGTCGACCATCCCGACCATGGGCTGAAACCGCGCCACATGCCGGAAGGTCGCAGGCTGGTAGCCGGTCTCCTCAAGCAGTTCCCGAACCGCCGTCTCCTCAGGGTCCTCCCCCGGATCGACGAGCCCGCCCGGGATCTCCCACCCCCACCGGTCCGACACGAACCGATGCCGCCACATCATCAGCACGCGATCCTGATCATCGATCAGCACCGTCATCGCCGCAGCATGCAGCTTGATCACGTGATGCTCGAAGCGGTCCCCGTCCGGCAGCTCAACATCCGTCAGGAAGACGCGCATCCACTCGTTGTCGTAGATGATCCGTTCGCCGTGAACGACCCATGCCGAGGAAGTGTCATCGTCAGTAGCCACGCAGCGACGCTACCGGGCACACAGCCGCCAGGCCGGCCCTAACGAAGATCGTCCGGGCTTCGCTCCCGAGCCGCAGCAACGCTTGAGGATGCCAAGTTCATCAAGATCCCCGGATCAGTTGCGTCTGCATGAGCCCTACGAGCGTGCCCGAACTCCAGATCTCCCCGCGCTGGATCAGTCGGGAAATCTCGCTCAGCGGCACCCACTCGTTCCGCTGAGATTCGGTCGTCTCGGTCGGGCTCCCGACCCACTCCGCACCTTCACACAGGTACACGTCGTGCCAGCAGTCAACAGTGCCGACGATCGGTTGGAACCGAGCGATGTGCCGCATCGATCGACACCGGTAACCGGTCTCCTCGATCAACTTCCGAAGCGCGGTGTCTTCCGGGTCCTCCCCATCGTCGACCAGGCCGCCAGGCAGCTCCCAACCCCACGAGTCCGCCACGAAGCGATGCCGCCACATCAGGAAGACGCGGTCTTCCTCATCCAGCAGGACCATCACGGCCGCCGGCTTGAGCTTGACCACGTGATGCACGGCCCGTTCTCTACCCGGGAGCTCAACGTCCGTCCGGAAGGCCCGCACCCACTCGTTGTCATAGACAACCCGCTCACCGAGAACACGCGGAGCCACGGGAGCATCATCATCGGTAGCCACAGGGCGACGGTACCCACTCAGCCACGCCTGACCAGGTCCAAGCGCCGATGGGATCGGAGCAAATACCGTCACCCATTGCCGAATTGAGCTCTACTAGATCAAGAGCGTCGCGCTACGCGCGCCGCCGGGCCACGCCGCGCGTGCGGCGTGGCCGCCGGTCCCGACGCGGCCCTCCGCTGCGCAAGTGGAATCACTCCCTACCTAATTTCCCTGCCTCTCCATTTGTGTCCATCTCTCCCTAATTGGGACCAGGAAATTAGGGAATATATCTTCGTCGATCACATCATCAGCAAATATGATCTTCCCCCAGAAGGTACGTTCAAATGTGGCCATTAGCGCTCTTGCCTCCCCTTTCCGAGTGATGGCATCGACGACCAGGGCTTCTTTTTTATCCGCACGGTCACGCGCTGGAATCATTTTTCCGGCATCCGTGAGCTTTTCCCCCATCGCATACCATGATTCTCCCATAAAAAGGAGACCATCGGCGCGCACAGACTCCACTGCATCTGCAATTCTATTGAGCGCCAAGTACTTACTGTTTTGATCCTGGAACATGGGCACCATCTCATGAACTATTTTCTCACCTCTAAACAACCACACGAACGTATGGTGAGCCTTGTCTTTAGCAAGAATAATTTTGCCTTGTTCCAAGTACCTCGGGGCGACGTCTACGGGGCTACCGAGAGGTGTTGAAAATGATCCATATCGACGAACAGCTTTTGCATTCAATGCGGGGTCATGTGGAATAAACTCCTCCACCCCCTCTATTACGCGCTCATCATCGAGTGAGATATTGGCCCGGAGATACGAGGGAACGGTATCCATACACATAATCGGTTCATTGGCCAACTCGCCGGTGACGCACTCAGGTTCTCTCTGTTGGAAATAACAGAGATATCCGTGCCCGACCTGTTCATGGGCTACCAATATGACACGATTGAGCTCAATATATGCATCCCTGGTTGCATCGAGCAGCTCTCTTTCTGGCAGCTCTTTATCAACCCAGCGCCGCGCGATGGTCAGCACGCCCTCATATGGTCGACTGGGCATCGAAAAAATCCCTTGGATCATTGACTCGGTCGACAGGCGGGGAGGAAATGAGAAAACCTGATGTCCGCCATTCAGCCAGTCGCGCATCCACTGCACTTTGACTTGACTCAGAAGTTCAAGGTCAGCTTCTTTGACAATCCTATTCCTTGATTTCACGATCCAACGCATCACCTCTTTTGTTTTCATCTCTTCTTGAAGTATTGGATACCAGGTCTCAAATCCCGGAAGATTATTCTTTTGTTTCTGAAGGAGCCAGGTGACATTTCGAAGACTTTGGATCAACGTGTTCAGATGCATGCGAAAACTATCGGGTTCCATGTACGCGTCAGCCATCGCGTGCCACGTAGCGTGGCAGTCCATAAGGCGTCGATGTGCGTTCGGCATCGGGCAGTCCGCCGGATGACTATTCTCGGTCATGTCGCGATCATAGAGCCGGGAGCAAGCCGTTTTGCGATTACACGGTTACCAGTCGACAGCTGCGCCTGAGGCAGGACACGTCAAAGAAATTCGCAGCTGCGCTGCGAGCCAGCTGGGGGCCGGCGACGCGACCTTTGGCCGCGACCGGGGCGC
>NZ_WWJX01000137.1 GCF_009865215.1 Streptomyces sp. SID3343
GGCCCCGGTCGTGGGTACGGCCGTCGCGGCGACGGCGCAGGTCGCCGTACCCGCACCGGCCGCGCACGCCGCGCCGGTGCGGACGCACGAGGTTCCCGCCTCGGCGCCGACGGCGCACGACGTCACCTCCCACGGGTCGACGTGGACGCCGGTGACCGCGTCGGGAGCCTGGCTGCACGCCTTCCTGGAGGTACAGCGACAGGCGAGCGACGCGCACAGCGCGTACCAGAGCACCACGTCGG
>NZ_WWJX01001299.1 GCF_009865215.1 Streptomyces sp. SID3343
GTCCGGCGGCGAACGCCAACGCGTCGCGATCGCGCGCGCGTTGGTCAACGCACCGGCCCTGGTCCTCGCCGACGAACCCACCGGCGCCCTGGACACCGCGAACGGGCAGGCGGTCCTGGAGTTGCTGAACGACCTGAACGCCGAGGGCGCCACGATCGCGATCATCACGCACGACCGGGACATCGCCGCCGGGCTGCCACGCCGCGTGGAGATCCGGGACGGGCGCCTCGTCACCGATACCGGGCACCCGGTGCCGGCGGCTTTCGCGGGGCCCGAGACACTCGAAGTACCGCACGGGCCCCCGGGGTTCGGCGCCGGCTTCGAATGCCCCGAACCCGCGAAGCCCGCGATCCGGGGAGGTCGGCCGTGAGCCGCCGTGCCCGCTCGGCGCGAGCGGCGACCGCGACCGACCGGACCCGACCCGTGCGCCTGGCCCCGGCCGACATCCTGCGACTCGGGCTGCTCGGCATCCGCACCCGCAGGATGCGCGCGGCGCTGTCCGCGCTCGGCATCTCGATCGGCATCGCGACGATGATCGTCGTCATCGGCATCCCGGCATCGAGCCAGAAGGCGTTGATGAACGAACTCTCCGCGCTGGGCACCGACACGTTGCGCGCCGAACCGCAACCGGACCAGAAGCCCCCGGTACTGCTGCCCGAGGCCGCCGACGCGATGGCCGCGCGGATCGGCCCGGTCACCTTCACCAGCGCGGTCGCGAACACGCACGCGGTGGTCCGCCGTTCGGACCGGATCGACCCCGACGACGGCTCGGGCCTGGCGGTGTTGGCGAGCCGGCCCAACCTTCTCGAAGCCATCCACGGCAAGGTTCGCTCCGGCCGCTTCCTCGACCCGGTCACCGAACGTTTCCCGACCGTCGTACTCGGCCACGAGGCCGGGCTCCGGCTCGGCTTCGACACGCTGACGCCGGGCCAGGCCCCGCCTCAGGTCGTCATCGGCAACCGCTGGTTCACCGTCGTCGGAATCCTCGAACAGGCCCTGCTGTCACCGGACATCGACCGCGCGGTCCTGGTCGGCTGGGAGGCCGCCCGGACGAACCTGGGCTTCGACGGCCACCCCACCGTCGTCTACGTCCGCTCCGCCGAATCGGCCGTCGAGGCCGTCCGCGCGGTGCTGGCCGAAACGGTCAACCCGGCCCTGCCCGGCATGGTCCACGTCAGCCGCCCCTCCGACGCCCTGGCCGCGAAGCGGGCGACCGAGGACACGTTCTCCGCGCTGTTCCTGGGCCTCGCCGGCGTCGCGCTTCTGGTCGGTGGCATCGGGGTGGCCAACACGATGTTCATCTCGGTCCTGGAGCGCCGCAAGGAAATCGGCCTGCGCCGCGCCCTGGGCGCCAACCGCGGCCAGATCCGCGGCCAGTTCCTCACCGAATCCGTCGCCCTGTCCACCCTCGGCGGCCTCGCCGGCACAGCCCTGGGGGTGGCCGCGACCATCGGCTACGCGTGGTCCCAGCACTGGCCCGCGGTGGTCTCGCCGGCTTCGATCGCGGCGGGCTTCGGCGGCGCGGTGGTGGTGGGCATGGCCGCCGGCGTCTACCCCTCGATCCGCGCCTCCCGCCTCACCCCGACGGAGGCCCTGTCCGGCACCTGACCCACTCGACGCGGAACGCGGTGGCTCGTAGCCTCTCCGCATGCCCACGTCGCGAGACCTCGAAGACCTCGAAGACCTCGAACCCTGGCAACTCGTGCACTGCCGAGCGGACTTCGCCACGTATCTCCGCTTCCTCGCTCGCGACGGTGAGCGGGCCCGCAGTGACCCGGAACCCGACGAGCACACGGCCCGGCGCCTGCCCCACACGAGCATCGACGGCTTCCTGTGGGGCTGGTTCCGTCTCCTGGGCAGTGGTCTCGACGGCACCGACTCGGTGTACGAAACCGCCGGCCCCCTCGGTTGGCGGGAGTTGGCCCACCAACTGGACGCAGTCCGCACGACACCGCCCGGATTCGACCACGAGTCCGCCGACCGGGGCTTCGGCCCCGACGGGGACGCCCGGGCCGCCCCGGGCTCCCACGTCGACATCGAACCCGAACAGGTCGACACCGCCCGGGACCTGCGCCGGTACATCGCCGTGCTCGCCACCGATTTCGCCCGAGACCGACGCGAACACCCGGTGAGCACCGACCCCGGTGAGGCGGCCGGCGCCGACGGCGGCTGGGCACACGGCACCCTCTCCGACTGGCTCGAAGCCTGGAGCGCCTGGATCGGCGACACTTCCCCTTCGCATGGGCACGTCGACCCCGTGACGTGGAGATCCGTGGCCCGGCAACTGTCGGCCGCGCGCGTCTACGAGTAGGTCTCGCCCGCCGGGACGGGCGCACCTCGCACGCATGCCGCCGGACCCGGCCGGAGCGCCACTTCGTCGGGTCGACCGCCGCGCGGGACGCCCGCAGGGATCCGTGCGCAGCCCTTGGCCGAAAACCGAGAGACCGTCGTCTTCGCGCCCGCGCAGGCCGTTTGCTCTTATGTGCCCAGTCTCGTCGATCGGAGCCGATCAAGGTGCGTGCTGTGCGACCGTCGGATGTTCCCTGGCAGACAAGGGACTTCATTCGGGCACGTCGACAGGACGGTGTGAATTGAACAGTCGATTCCGTTTCCTCGGGAGCCTCACCACGATGGCGGCCGTTCGAAGCAGGGCCGCGGCGATCCTGGGAGCAATCGCGCTGATCGCGGCCGTGGTGTTCACCGGAGCGGCCACCGGTACGGCCGCCGCCGTGAGCCAGGCGCCGCGGGCCGCGAGCCCGGGCGGGTGGACCTGTCCGGGGACGCCGGTGCCGGCCGGGTATGTGATCACCATGTACGACCGCACCGGCTGTAACGGCGGGGGAGCCTGGTTGCAGCAACCCGTCCGTGACGGGATATGGACCTGCTCCGGTTCGCCGATCGTGCCGGGATACGTCATCACCATGTACGACCGCACCGGGTGCAGCGGTGTGGGCGGTTGGTACCACCGTCTCGCCCGTGACGGCATGCAGACCTGCTCGGGCTCACCGATCGTGGCCGGATACGTCACCACCATGTACGACCGCAACGGCTGTAGCGGGATCGGTGCCTGGTTCCAGCAGATCGCTCGCCACGGCATGTACACCTGTCCCGGCTCGCCCATCCCGGCCGGCTACCGCATCACCACCTACAACGCCACCGGGTGCGGCGGGATCGGCTCCTGGCTCCTGGTGCGTGTCTGACCCGTCGATCCGAACGAAAGGCGCGTCGCGTGCTTGCGAACAAGCACGCGACGCGCCGGCGCCGGTCGCGCGGCCCGGGTTCAGAGCCGGGCGGGGACGGTCACGACAGGGTCAGTGTGAGCGTCGCGGTGTAGCTGCCCGGCTTGGCGAACGCCGGTACGGTGAGCGCGAGTTCGGCGGCCGCCGTGAAACGGCCGCCGGTCGGGCCGGCGGTACCGGGTGCTACCGAGCACAAGGTCGCGCCGGAACCGATCGGGCCGGTCGAGCCCGAGGTCACCGTGGAGGGGCTTCCCTCGGCCGCCGCACACGACGGTGTCCAGGCCACGTTCGCGGCCGGGATGGTGCCGGTCTCCGACGTCAGGTCGGACACCGTGCCGGTCAACTGCCAACCGAGATCGCTGCCGCGCGCGTCGACCACCGTCACCCGGTTCAGCGCCGCGTTCGCGGTCTGCGTCCGGCCGTTGAGGGTTGTCGTACCGAAGTCGATCCCCGCCCCGGTCTGGGCCATGGTCAGCCCGCCCGGGGTGATGGTGCCGGTGAGCGTCTGCCCCAGAGCGCCCCCGGAGGTCACCCGGAACGGAACGGTCATGCCCTCGTCCTCGAACCCCGCGACGGCGCGGATCGCGACGTCCTCGGCGGCGCCGACCACGTACTCGACGGAGAACTTGCCGTCGGGCGACGTCATGACACTGATCGGCACGTCGGAGATGTTGCCGTCGGCGTCCACGCCGCTGATCTGGAGTTCGTAGTTCGGTGTCCAGTCGTGGCCTGCGAGCGTGACCACCGTGCCCACCGGTCCCGAGGCCCGGTCGGCCGTGAGCGCCCGTTCACCCGGTACGAACGCCTTGATGGAGAGGGTGTCCGTCGCCTCCTTGGAGCCGTCGGAAACGCGTACCACGTACGGGCCGTCCTCGATCCCGAACGGGTACAACATCGCGGTGCCGCTCAGGTTGCCCCGAGTGTCGATCGCGAGCGTGTTCATCGCGAACCTGCTCGCGTCGCACCCACTGCCGTCCGCGTTGCACAGCGCGACCTGGGGAGTAGCGCTCGGGGTGAACCGGCTGCCGGTCAGGGGGATGGTCGAACCCGAGTAGACGTCACCATCCGGCGCCTGGAGAACCGGCAGTTGCACCTCGCCCGGCTCCACCGTGATCGACGCGCCCACCGGCACCGGGGTCGTGGGCAGACACCTGGTCTCGGAGTCGTAGCCGAAAGCCAGCGTCCAGGTCGAGTGTTGCAAGGGCGTCAGGTTCACCGTGCCGGCCTCGGTGAGGGTGACGGTGCCCTTCATGTCCGTGACGATCAGTTCCTCGCCGAGCGGGGTCTCCGGGTTCTTGCGCTCACCCTCGACGTCCATCTCCCGGGTCTGCGCGCCCGACAAGCCGATCTTGCCCTTCGGAAGCGTCGAGTCCTTCTCGACCTTGGTCACGATCGGGGTGTTCGGTGGAACGATGCCGTACGACAGCCACTTCCATTCGACCGTGATCGTCTCGCCCACCCGGTACGTGGGTTTGACCGGCTGTACGGAGATGTCGACCTTGGTCTGCGACGGATCGATCGGCATCTCCGGCAGCGTTTGGTTCGTGCACTGCGACGTGTACTCGATGGGCGAGGCGTGCGCGGACGGCGCCAGTACCGCGGCCCCCACCGCCCCCAGAATCCCCGTCACCACGACGGCGGTGGCCCGTTGGGGGATCAGTCTTCGTAGCCCCAAAACCGTGCTCCTTCGTGAACGATCCGCCACCCGTCGTGGACGGGTGGGCGATCACGTCCGCAGTCGTCCCGGTTCCGAGCCGGACCCGATCGGCGTCCGTCGAAGGCCGGGGCGGCACGCGGAGTTCCAATGGTGCCGGAGAATCTGTACGCAAAAGGCCGGGAAATCAATAGGCGCGAAGAATCGATTCGAGGTGACACGTGTCGAGTCGGAGTGCGATCCCGAATCCAAGATCGTTCGTCCGCGGCCGGGTTTCGCCGACGTTACGGTTTCCCGCCGAAGGGTCTTGACCTGCGGACGATCCTTAGGGAACTTGGCTTTGTCGCATGTGCCGAAATTCCGGCGAGTTACGCGACCGCACGGCTGCCCGGGCCGCCCGGCCCGGTCCTTGGAATGCCAACCACTGCATCACGTTCGGCGCTCGGGGCCACGTGTGCGTTGCGCTGTCCCGTGCTTCGGGTCGATGCCGAAGGGACTTCTTTTCATGTCGAAGATCAAAAGCGCGACCATCGCCGCGGCGTGCGCGATAGGCGCCACCGCCGCCATGGTCACCCCGGCTTCCGCGGCGGGTACGGCCAAGGCGACCTACGACTGTGGCATCTACGGCAGTTCGGTCGGCGTCACGTTCACCCGCAGTGCGACCAACCTGCTCACGCTGACGGCCAGTCTCACCTACTTCGTGCCGACCGCGATCCCGGTCGGTGGCATCACGGGAACCCTCACCGGCAATCAGAGCGGCCTGGCCAACCCCACGGCCATCAGCGCGGGTTTCCACACCAGCATCGTGTTGCAAAAGGCCGGTAGTGCGGGCATCCCGGGTGCGCCCGGCAGCGTCGTCATGACGATCACTCCGCCCGGGCTGACCGTCACCTGCACCCTCAAGGCGTCCCCGCCGCCCACCGGATTCCCGATCTGACCGAACGATCGTGTGTGCCGGGGAGGTTGCGGGCTCGTCCGATCGGCCCGGCCTCGGGTACCCGCGGCGGGTGCTGTCCGTAGTGAAAGTACGGACAGAACCGCAGGCACCCTCGGCCCGGCCGAGCCGCCACCACCCGGGCGTCGCCCGGGACGACGGCTTGGCATACGGGAATACGAACGTACAACACGCCGGGGTGCCCCGCGCAAGCCCGAGCACATCCGCGCGAGCCCTCGTCTTCGGACGGGGGCTCGCGTATGTGCGGACGGTCCCGAGAACGGGCATTCGACGATCGAATATCGATACCGGCTCCGACGAAAATCGAACAACATCGGATAGGGAGCGTCTTTTCCGAATCACGAATCACGAATCACGAATCGGCAATTACCGGGGCACCGCACCCGGCCGACGTGCGGTGATCCCACATGGTCCAGGCCACGTATGCGCGCACGGAACCGGCATCGCCCTCGATATCGACAGGGGACATTCGCCCGGCCCTGCGAAAGTGGCCGACCGGCCGCTGAAATGAAGGTCGGCTCTTCCGGTTGGCACGCTCGGCCGCACGATCCTCGGGTGGCGAGTCACGGTGCCACGATGCGATCGACCGCGGCCGTGACGAGTTGTTCGCGTTCGGCTTCGGAGAAGACTCCCGGCAGGGTGAGCTGTTCGACGATGAGCCAGTTGAAGGCCAGGTACAGCAGCCGAACGGCGGTCGCGTCGCCGGGGAGGCCGGACTGCTCGTGGTAGGCCACGTTGGCCGCGAGGTCGGCGCGGACCCGCTCGGTCAGCACGTCGCGCAGCCCGGGGCGCCGGGTGGCTTCCAGACGCAGTTCGAGCAGCGCCAGGTAGCCGGTGCGGAAGGCGCTGATCCGGTCGACCAGTTCGCGCATCAGCAGCGCGTAGCTCTCCCGGTCCGGATCGGCGGCCCGTTGCCGCGCGATCGTCGCCTCGTCGGGTTGCAGGCGTTCGTAGACCCGGGCGCCGGCCTGGGTGAGCAGGTCGTCGCGGCCGGCGAAGTAGTTCGAGGCGGTGCCGCCGGGCACGGCGGCCTCGGTGTCCACCGCCCTGAAGGTCAGGCCGCGGGCGCCCTCCCTGGCCAGCACCTCGATCGCGGCATCCACGAGGGCGGCCCGTCGCTCGTCGTTCCTGCGCACCATTGACACCACTCCAGTTGTAGTACTACGTTCAAACCACTTCGAACAGAGTACTACAGACAAGGTATCCCGATGCGAAAGCTCGTGTACTACGTCGCCGTCAGCATCGACGGCTACATCTCGGGCCCCGCCGGCGAGTACGACTTCTACCCCGCGGGCGACGAGAAGCAGACGACCGCCTACATGGCCTGGACCAACGCACGCTTCCCCGAGACCGTTCCCACGGCCATGCGCGCCGCCCACGGTCTCGCGGACACCGCCAACCCTCGCTTCGACACGGTGCTGATGGGGCGCGGCAGTTACCGGCCCGGCCTGGACGCGGGCATCACGAGTCCGTACGCGCACCTGCGCCAGTACGTCGTGTCGAGCACGATCGCGCCCGACATCGATCCGGCGGTCACCGTGGTCCGCGAAAATCCGCTCGCGCTGGTCCGCGACCTCAAACGAGAGGAGGGGCAGGACATCTGGCTGTGCGGAGGCGGCCTGCTCGCGGGCACCCTGCTGCCGGAGATCGACGAACTGATCGTCAAGAGTTATCCCGTCGTCGCGGGATCGGGGACCTCGGTGTTCGACGGAGACTTCGACCCCACCGTCTTCGAGGTGGCCGACCGCACGTCGTTCGCGGGCGGCGTCCTCATCACGCACTTCGTCCGACGATGAGGCGCCGACGACGCCGGGCCTCGGCGCCCGCGCCCGCATCGCCCGTGCGGGCCCGGAGCGGTGACGCCCCGGCCCGCACGGGCGGTAATCAGTAGGCGCGCGCCACGACGGCGACGTTGCCCGGCTGGTCTTCGGTGTCGGGGACCGAGCCGTCCGCGGCGACCAGGCACCGTACGGACACGCCCTGCTCGGCGAGCCTCGCCTCGCCGTCGGGGCCCAGCACGGACCAGGGGATGAGTGCCCAGCCGGTGGCCGCGGCCTCCACCGCCTCCTCGATCGACGTCACCTCGACGGTGCGGCCGGTGCGGCGCTCGCGGGACTGGGCCAGCAGCAGTGCCTGGTCCTCCTCCAGCACCCTCGGCAGGAGTTCGGACAGCGCGTCGATCGCCACCGGCTCCTTGCCGCCCGCGATGCGACGGACCAGCACGGCGGTGCCGTTCTCCAGATCGCGCGGCCCCAGGTCGATCCGCACCGGGACGCCCTTGAGTTCCCAGTCGACCGCGCGGCGGCCGAACGGCGTGTCGGTGCGGTCGTCCACCTGTACGCGAATGCCCGCCGCCTTGAGCCGGTCACCGATCTCGCGGACCTTGGCCGACACCGCGTCGTCGCCCTTGACCGCGACGACCACCGCCTGAATCGGCGCCAGACGCGGCGGGACGCGCAGACCGTCGTCGTCTCCGTGCATCATCACCAACGCGCCGATCATCCGCGTGGTGGAACCCCAGGAGGTCTGCCACACGTACTCCTGGCGACCGTCCTTCGACAAATACTTCGTGTCGAAGGCCTTGGCGAAGTTCTGGCCGAGCTCGTGACTGGTCGCCAACTGGAGGGCCTTGCCGTCGCCCATCATGCCCTCCAAGGTGAGCGTGTTGATCGCCCCGGCGAAGCGCTCCCGGACCGTCTTGCGCCCCGGCAGCACGTCCATCGCGAGGACGTTCTCCATGAAGTCGGCGTACACGTCGCGATGGATGCGCGCGGCATAGTCCCGGGCGTCCTCGTACGTGGCGTGCGCGGTGTGGCCTTCCTGCCACAAGAACTCCGTCGTACGCAGGAACACGCGCGGCCGCAGCTCCCAACGCACCACGTTGGCCCACTGGTTGATGAGCAGGGGCAGATCTCGGTAGCTCTGCACCCACTTGGCGAAGTACTCGTTGACGATCGTCTCGGAGGTGGGGCGGACGACGACGGGCTCCTCCAACTCCTTGCCCCCGCCGTGCGTGACGACGGCGAGCTCGGGGGCGAAACCCTCGACGTGCTCGGCCTCCTTCGTCAGGTACGACTGCGGGATCAGGAGCGGGAAGTACGCGTTCGAGGCACCCGCTTCCTTGATCCGGGCGTCGACCTCCTGCTGCGTGCGCTCCCACAGGCTGTACCCGTACGGTCGGATGACCATGGTGCCGCGCACCGGACCGTTGTCGGCCAACTCAGCCTTGTTGATCAGGTCCTGGTACCAGCGGGGGAAGTCGTCCGCTCGGGGTGTGAGAACAGGTGCCTTTGCCATGGTGCGCAGGGTAGGGCGCGGGCGCACCGGCACGCGAACCGATTACTCCTCGCCGCACCGTCCGCGGCCCGGGCACGCCCCGTGCCGAGGATCGCCCGGCGAAGTCGGGGTCGGCGTCGGCGATTCCGACAGACTCGGCGTTGGTTCTTCGTTCACGACGACGATTCCAGGCGTTCGCGCGCTGCCTACCGTGATCGTCCACTGCGGCACTTCCGCCGCCTTCCGAGGAGGTACCCACCATGGGACGATCCGATGTGGCCGGTTTCGTCGGCCGGATGACCCGGGGCGCCCGGCCGCTGATCGGCGCTGTATCGGAGGGTGGGCGATGAGGAGCGCCACGCGCGCCACGGTGGCGCTGGGTCTGCTCGCCACCGGATGCGGCGGCACCGACAGTTCGGGTACGAGCGGCGGCGACACGGTCACCATCGGCATCACCGCCGACCCCGGCAACCTGTCCCCGCTCACCTCGCTGTCCTCGACCACGTCGATGATCAACCGGTTCTCGTACGACGGCCTGGTCAACGTCGAACCCGACGGGCGGATCGTCTCCGGCGTCGCGGAGAAATGGACGTCCGACGCCCTCACCGCGAGCTTCACCCTCAGGGGCGACGTGACGTGCGGCAACGGCCGACCGCTCGCGGCGTCCGACGTCGCCGCCCAGTACAACTACGTCGCCGATCCGAAGAACGGCTCGCCCCTGTACGGCCTCGCGGTGGCCCCCGGAACCGTTGCCACCGCCGACGACGCCACCCGCACGCTGACGCTCACGACCCCCGAACCCGCACCGTTCCTGTTGCGAGGGGCCTCGGCCCTGCCGTTGGTCTGCCCGACGGGATTCGCGGCGCCCGACACGCTGACCCACGGATCCGACGGCACCGGTCCCTATCGGCTCACCGAGACGGTACCGGGCGACCGCTTCACGTACACCAAGCGACCCGACTACGCGTGGGGGCCCAACGGCGTCGGCGCCGCCGAGATGCCCGAGCGAGTGGTCTTCAAGGTCGTCGGCAACGAGTCCACCAGGGCCAATCTGCTTCTGGACAAGCAACTCGACATCGCGCCCGTCCCCGGCGCCGATCGCGCTCGCCTGACCGCGGCCGGCCTCAAGCACGAGGTCCAGCGCGACCCGTTCGGCATGTTCTTGTTCAACGAGGCACCCAACCACGTCACCATCGATCCCCAGGTGCGCTGGGCACTGGTCGCCGCGCTCGACCTCAAGCAGTTGGGGGCGGTGGCCACCGGTGGAAAGGGCGCCCCGCCGGCCCGGGTGGCCACCGTCCAGTTGCCCCCCTGCCAGGCCGACGCCGTGACCGCGAACACCCCGCCGCACGACAAGGCCCGGGCCGCGGCGGCGTTGCGGGCCGCCGGCTGGGAGAAGTCCGGCGGGCGCTGGACCAAGGACGGCAAGCAACTGTCGATCGTGCTGCCCCACCCCACGACGTCGTCCCAACTCGTCTCCGCCGTCGAACTGGCGGTCGAGCAGTGGAAGTCTTTCGGTGTGAAGGTCACCCGCCGGCCGCTCACCAACTCGACGACCGGCGAGGTGCTGGCCTCGGGTGAATGGGACGTCGCGTGGGTGCCGGTCGCGCTCACCCAGCCCGACCAGATCGTCCCGTTCTTCAGCGGCCCCAAGGCTCCCGAAGGGCTCAACTTCGGCTCCGTCGACAATCCCGAGTACCAGCGCCTGGTCGGCCTCGCGACAGCCAAGCCGGACCTCTCCGGGTGCCCCGAATGGACCGCGGCCGAAGCCGAGTTGATCAAACGAGTCGACGTGGCGACCTTCGTGGATTCGCTCACTCCCTACTTCACCCGAGGCGCCAAGTTCGTGATCGACGGCAGCGGCATCCTGCCGACGTCGCTGCGCCGCGGGTGACCGCGGCCGGGTGAGGCAGTCGCGTACCGCCTCGGCGGCGGGAACCGCCGGGAACTCGGTGCGGGGCCGTCGGGCGGTCGGGTCGACTCACGACACGAGGGTCTGCTCCTCCAGTTCGGTCAGCTTCACGGTGCACATGCCGCCGCGCTCGGTCGTGACGCTCGTCACCGCGAGTCGTGTGCCCGGCAGGAGGATGAACTCCTCCTCTTCGGTGAACGCGGAGAATCGGCGGATGCCCACGGCCCGGGCGGGGAGCACCTCGAAGAGCGTCCGCTTGCCGCGGCTGCCGAGGAACGCCCGGGCCACGCCGACCTTCGACGTGCACGAGGAGACACCCCACCACGTCACGGTCCGCCCCAGGGGGTACTGCGCGCGCAGGTCCAGCGGCACCCCGCGCCACAACGGCTCGGTACGGGCGGGCAGCGCGGACACCGCCGCGAACAGCAGGCGCAGGTAGGGCAGATACGGCACGACCCTGGTCCGGTCCGGGGAACGCAGAATGGCGTTGATCTCCCGGTAGAACACGGATTCGCAGGTGTAGAGATACAGGGCCGCGATCGCGTCGGCGGACAGGCCCTCGTCGGCCTCGTCCGCCCGGGTCCTGCCGAACTCGCGCGATCGTTCGACCCTTCGGTCGAGGCCGGACAGCAGCCTGGCGACCGGAGCGACGGCGTCGCGGAAATCCATCAGCGCGGTGTCGAACACACCCGTGATCGCGGGGAGATCGAGCCCCTCGTCCTTGACCCCGGCGAGTCGTTCGAGGTAGAGCTGGTGCAATTCCATGGTGGACGCGATGAACGCGCCCATGCGCTCGGCCTCGTCGGGGTTCGTACCACCGGCCGTTGCCGCACGCCGGTTCCACCCCTGGCTCGGCAGCCAGTCGATCCGGTCGGCGCCCAGTGACGCGAGGGCGTCGTTGACCATGTCGAAATGCTCGCCGTCGCAGAAGATGTCGCCCTGCGCGGCCGGATTGGCGTGGTCGATGTGCCGGACCTCGACCTCGGGATATTTCTCCTGAAGGCGCAGGACGATCTTCTTCAGGTTGCGCGCGTGCGCCCCCCACCACGCGAAGACGACGCTCCGGTCCTCCTCGGCGGCGTCGCGCTTGGCCTCCAGGATGCCTTCCACGATCCGTTCGACGACCGGGCGCCAGAACGCGGTGTGCCGGTCGGTGGCCTTGGCCCCGTCGCTGTCGGCGGTGAGCGCCGCGTTCAACAGCAGTACGCCCTGGGTGAGCATCGCCTGGAACCATTCCGGCGGTTGGACGACATTCTGCTTCGCCAAAAGGGCTCGTATTTCGGCGATCGGGGTTTTCTTGGGGATCCGGTACTTCCACATCGCCGCTGCTTTGATGATGCAGCGAATGCTGACCACCCGCCCGAACTGGCTGTCCTTCCAGTCGTGAAAGGTATTGTCGAACATGGCGATGCCGGTCGCGCTCTCGGGCCGCGGATACGGATTCTGGCCGAAGACGACGACCTTCCACTTGTGCGGCGGATTCGGCTTGAGCGCCTGGAATGTCAGCTCACGGACCGGGACGACCGCGGGGCCTCGGCCGGGGCCGATGAACGAGGCCGCGTCCGGCTGCGCCTCGATGACCGGCTTCAGCAGCGGCAACCACGGCTCGCCACCGCCCTTGAACAGTTCGGCGAGGGCCAGTGGGTCGTTCGGGTCGGGCTCTGCGGGACCGGCGGGGGTGGTGACATCGCTCATGTGGGGGCTCCGAATGATCGAATCGTGCTGATGGGGGATGATCGGCGACGCGGTCGATTTCCGTGCGAAAAGCCTGAACCCGATGGCAAAGAACTCAAAACGCCCACGTACTCGGACCCGTGGGTCCGGTCGTCGATAACGTGCTCGCCCGGATGGAATCGCGGAAATCTCGCGGCAGGCTAGCACCGGGTTCGGACGCCGGCCATCGGGCCGGCAAAGCGCGAACCGGCACCGGCGGTCGCATTGTCGGCGGCGCACGATAGCGTCTCGATCAGTGAAAGCAGCGTTTATCGATCGGAGTGGGTTGTGACCGTGAATCGCGGGGAGTCGCCGCTCAGGGTGGTCCTGACCGACATCAATGCCGACGTGGTCCAGGCGTGGCGGGCGGCGTTCGCCGACATCCCCGGGATCGAGATCCGCAACGGATCGATCCTCGCCGAGGACGTCGACGCCTGGGTCACCCCGACCAACTCCCGGGGCCGGATGGACGGCGGGGTCGACGCGGTCATCAAGCGGTACCTCGGGGCGGGCATCCAACTGCGCGTGCAGCGGGCGATTCGCGACCGGTTCGCGGGGAGCCTGCCGGTGGGCAGCGCGGTGTGTGTCGCTTCCGGCGCGGTCAACCCGAAGTTCCTGATCTCGACGCCGACGATGCGAACGTCGTCGCAAAACGTCAGTGAGACGCTGAACGTGGCCTTGGCGTGCGCGGCCGCGTTCCAGGCGATCCACCGGCAGAACACCGAGGCGCCGGGCAGCATCGAATCGGTGGCGCTGGTCGGCATGGGCGCCCACACCGGCAAGGTGCCGGCCCGGGTGTGCGCCAACCTGATGTGGACGGGCTAC
Organism: Streptomyces sp. SID3343; assembly: GCF_009865215.1. Classification (GTDB taxonomy): domain Bacteria; phylum Actinomycetota; class Actinomycetes; order Streptomycetales; family Streptomycetaceae; genus Embleya. The sequence continues at coordinate 13,575 of NZ_WWJX01001299.1, forward strand.
ACGCTGTTCAACGACCACGTCTTCGAGGACTACGACGACCTGCGTGCCACGATCGTCGCGCAGTTGGACGACCTGGAGGCGGCGCCCGTCGAGAAACGAGTCCGCATCGCAGCCCCGAAGCGCCCCACTTCCCGTCGCTGAGTCGGCGCGGGCCGTCGCCGAGCCGGCGGTGGCCGGGGCGGCCCGGCAGCCGGCGAGTCGACCGGCTTCGATACCCGCACCCGTCGGCCGGAAGTCGGGGTTTCGTCCCGTAGGGTCGGCGGATGGCGAAGTACTTCGATGTGCACCCCGAGAACCCCCAGCAACGCACCATCGGCAACGTGGTCGACATGATCCGCTCCGGATCGCTCGTCGCCTACCCGACGGACTCCTGTTTCGCGCTGGGATGCCAACTGGGCAACCGTGACGGCCTCAGCCGGATCCGGACGATCCGCAACCTCGACGACCGGCACCACTTCACGCTGGTGTGCGAAAGCTTCGCCCAACTGGGCCGGTTCGTGCACTTGGACAACGACGTTTTCCGGGCGATCAAGGCATCGACGCCGGGTGCCTACACCTTCATCCTGCGCGCGACGTCCGAGGTGCCCAAGCAACTGATGCACCCGAAGAAGAAGACGGTCGGCGTCCGCATCCCCGACCACGTCGTCACTCAGGCGCTGCTCGCCGAACTCGGCGAGCCGCTCTTGTCCAGCACGCTGCTCCTGCCCGACGAGGACGAACCGCTGACGCAGGGCTGGGAGATCAAGGAACGGCTCGACCACGTGGTCGACGCCGTGGTGGACTCGGGCGACTGCGGCACCCAGCCGACCACGGTCATCGACTTCTCCAACGACGAAGCCGAGATCGTCCGCCGGGGAGCGGGCGACACCGCGCGATTCGAGTAACCGCCGCGGGGACGACGCTCGGGCCGTCCCTCGGCGCCCGGGTGTAACGACTTCGGCGTCGAGCGGACGAGTGGTGAACTCGTCCGCCCGACGCCGAATCGACGGTGGGTGCCGCTCGGCGATCGGTCAGTCGGTGCCGGACTCCATCGCGGCGCGGTCGAGCATGCGGGCCTCGTCGCTCTCGCTCTCGCCGCGCGAGGCGATGACCTCGGCGCCGCCTTGGGGCATCGCGCCGATCAGCTCCGTGGAGGCCGCGGTCGGGGCGGCGCCGATGAGCGTCGCGTGCGCGTCGCCGACGATGCCCAGCCGGGCGTACTGCTCCAGCTTGCTCCGCGAGTCGGCGATGTCGAGGTTGCGCATGGTCAGTTGGCCGATCCGGTCCACCGGGCCGAAGGCCGAGTCCTCGGTGCGCTCCATGGACAACTTGTCCGGGTGGTAGCTGAACGCCGGGCCGGAGGTGTTCATGACCGAGTAGTCCTCGCCGCGGCGCAGCCGCAGCGTCACCTCTCCGGTGATCGCCGTGCCCACCCAGCGCTGCAGCGGCTCGCGGATCATCAGCGCCTGCGGGTCGAGCCAACGGCCCTCGTACATCAGGCGACCGAGGCGCCGGCCCTCGTTGTGGTACTGCGCGACGGTGTCCTCGTTGTGGATCGCGTTGACCAGGCGCTCGTAGGTCGCGTGCAACAGGGCCATGCCCGGGGCCTCGTAGATGCCGCGGCTCTTGGCCTCGATCACCCGGTTCTCGATCTGGTCCGACATGCCCATGCCGTGGCGGCCGCCGATGGCGTTGGCCTCCATCACCAGGTCGACCGCGGTGGGGAACTCCTTGCCGTTGATCGTCACGGGCCGGCCCTGGTGGAAGCCGATCGTCACGTCCTCGGCGGCGATCTCGACCGCGGGGTCCCAAAAACGCACGCCCATGATCGGGTCGACGGTCTCCACACCGGTGTCGAGATGCTCCAGCGTCTTGGCCTCGTGGGTGGCGCCCCAGATGTTGGCGTCGGTGGAGTAGGCCTTCTCGGTGCTGTCGCGGTAGGGGAGGCCGTGGGCGACCAGCCACTCCGACATCTCCTTGCGCCCGCCGAGTTCGGAGACGAAATCGGCGTCGAGCCACGGCTTGTAGATGCGCAGGTGCGGGTTGGTCAGGAGCCCGTAGCGGTAGAACCGCTCGATGTCGTTGCCCTTGAACGTCGAGCCGTCGCCCCAGATCTGCACGTCGTCCTCGAGCATCGCCCGGACCAGCATGGTGCCGGTGACGGCTCGACCGAGCGGCGTCGTGTTGAAGTAGGAGCGCCCGCCCGAGCGGATGTGGAACGCACCGCACGCGAGAGCGGCGAGGCCCTCCTCGACCAGGACCGAGCGGCAGTCGACCAGGCGGGCGATCTCGGCGCCGTAGGCCGAGGCACGGCCGGGCACCGACGCGATGTCGGGCTCGTCGTACTGGCCGATGTCGGCCGTATAGGTGCACGGGATGGCGCCCTTGTCGCGCATCCACGCGACGGCAACGGAGGTATCGAGACCTCCGGAGAAGGCGATGCCGACGCGTTCGCCGGTGGGCAGGGAAGTGAGAACCTTGGACACGGGAAGAGTATGCACTGTTCCGCATGATCATGCAATGTGCTGGTCGTGGGCAGCGCCCGAGGGGCCTGTGGCGGCGCGTGATCACCGGGTACGGAGCGGAGCAGTCCTGGCGGCATCAGGGCCGGTAGGCGGTGTCTTCGTGGGCCGCGCCGGATCGACGAAGACCGGCCCCGGCACCGCGACGCCGTCGGTCCGGGGGTGTCCACGCGATCATGGGGACATGACCGAGCGTGAACCCCCTGGCCGGCCCGCAGCCTCGACGCTGGCCCAGATCCTGGACCTGATCGACCCCGGAGCCCTCGACGTCGTGGCCGCGCCGCGGGGCACCGAGGTGCCGGTGAGCGGGGTCACCCTCTACGACCTCGGCGAGGAGGACGCCGACGGCGTGTCACTCACCGGAATGATCCTCCTCGCGGTCGGCGTGGACCCGCGCG
>NZ_WWJX01001300.1 GCF_009865215.1 Streptomyces sp. SID3343
CCACGGCATGCCACCCGGTCCCCGGCATGCCGTGGACCGGGTTCCTTGGTTGGGTTTTGGGGGCAGCTGACTGGTTGTGCAGCATGCGTGTAATGATCTTGGGATTTGGTGGGCTCCCGATGCGTTCCTGTGCAGGTCAGACGGCGGTTTTGGGAAGGCGCTCACACCCGCTCCGGAACCATGTGCGTAGCTCTGTCATCTGGTCTAATTGCCGTCCGCCGGATCACCCCAGTGAGGGGGAAGGTTTGGGGGCTGCCACGCAGTGGGGTCAGCCCGATCCAGTACCGGCGGAGAAGCCAACTCAGGTAGAGGCTTTCCCTCGATGACGGCTTCAAGGGAGTGCTGCACGTAGCGCAGGTAGTTTGTGACGTCTCTTATTTGGCGCTCATGATTACCTCGACCTACCCCACGCCACGCGACGTCGTAGGCGAGTTGCACCAGAATGCGATAGCGCTCGCGCGCAGCAGGCTCCGGGATCAAGAAGATCTCCGTATGCATCCCGCGCCGAATGCTTGCCAGCGCCGTCGAGCAGTTTTCGCGGGCTTGAGGACTCAGCCTGGGTACGTCCTCGGAGACGTCCGGCAGGGAAGGCAGCCAGGAGTAGAGGTCCGCCAGCCGTTCCAGGAGCCGATTAGATGCATTGACGGCTCGCTCGTGATCTCGTTCTGCTCGTGCCAACCGTGCGTCCGCAAGTTGCTGGCTCGATGCCAACCAGGCTTGCGTGGTCAGAGTCTTGGCCGTCTGCCAGCGCGCCACCATCGCCGCAATCGCGCCGCCGACAAGAACGCCTAACAGGGGCCCAGCGGTCTGGATTGCGAAATTCCCCCAAGCACTCACTCAAGCACGTTCTCAGTTTCATCAGCGCTGCGGCAAGAGAAACCGGGCCTCGCCCGTGCCAGATGCGTGCCGGAACGGGCTGGGATCTGCGGTCATCAGGGGGTACTGGCGGACCGTCGAGCCGGCAACGCAGGCGAGAATGCGGAGCTGGTCAGGGTGCGTTCGCGAGCATTGCGGGAACGGCGCTTCCCAAGCTTAGAACGCGAGTTCGATTCTCGTCGCCCGCTCGTGTGAGAAGGCCCAGGTCACGGACATGATCCGTGGACTGGGCCTTCGTCGTTCCCGGGCCCGCTACGCCTGGCGTGCCGGAGCCGTGCCGGATTGGTGATGATCTTGGGGCTGGGACTTCCGCTTCGCGGTTGCGTTCGGTGGTGGCCTGGTCTTGGTCGGCGCGGGCGTGTTGGTGGGTCAGGGCTGCGCGGTTATGCGGTCCATGAGTTCTGGGAGGGTGGTGCCGGTTTCGGCGGCGAGGGCGTTGCCGGTGTGGTGTAGGCGGTGCCGAAGACTGTGTCGCTGCGTCGCGTCTTTGGGGTCCGACTCGTTCGGCGCGTTTCATGACTCGGTCGGATCGATCCCGATCCCGCACGCAGGCTCAGGGCGCGTCTTTCGACACCTCCTGGGGTGCGGCTTGAGTGCTGTTGGGTGGTTGGGGAGTGGTGGACTCGCCCGCAGGTAGGTGGTGTTCGGCGATGGATTGGCAGGGCTGCCGGTAGCGGGTGGGCGTGCCTGTTATGCGTTGACTCTGAGGCGATGCACCATGTTTCCGGTGGTGGTGGTGCACGACTTGCGGGCGGGGCCGGCCAGCAGGGATCGGCCTCCGTGCTTTGTTGAAGTCGCGGGGGTGCGGCAGGCCCACCGCGTCGTCGACCGTGTTGTTTGTCGGGTGGTGGGCTTGAAGGTCACCACTGGGTTGTGACTGAGCAGCGCGACTATGAAATGCCCGCCCAGGGCTCGTCCCAGGCGGAGGAGTGTCGGTGTGGTCACCGGTCGGCCGCCATCCTCGAGGCGGCGGATGACCCGCTCGTTCATCCCCGCGCGGCGGGCGAGTTCGGCCTTCGTCCAGCCGAGTGCGATGCGGCGGTCGTACACGGCTTGGGCCATCGCGTCACCGAGCGCGGCCTCCGCGTACGCCTGGTCGAACTCCTCGACCTCGCGCGTGGTCATCGCGTCTGCGTGGGAGGTCTCCGGGACCGGCTCGGCGGTGGGCTTGGCGGCCCTGCGACGCATTGCCTCACGCGCGTTCATCGTTTCGCCTCCGTGGTTCGTCTCGTCCGGCGCCGTCGGCCGTCCCGGTTTGTCGCCGGTTGCTCGTCATCGGCCGCCCAGTTCCAGCGGCTCCCCCGCGAAGATGATTGCGACCGGCCCGCCCGAGTGGTCGTTCTGGCATGTCTTCATCACCTGTCTGGCACGCTCGACCTGCACGTGCTCGTTCATCCTCTGCTTGCGGAACACCGTCAGGAGCACCGCGGTCGCGTCGGTGCGGGCGTCGGTGCGGGCGTCGGTGCGGATCCAGTAGCTGATCCGCATCGCCCGGTTCGCTGCATCGAACCGGAGTTCGAACAGCCCTTGGCCGAGCGGCTTGGGCCTGGGCATACCCATGCGTTCGCCCTCTTCCATCTCGATCGCGAACACCCCACTCAGCTACCGGACAATTTGTCCGCCTCATCGGGTTCGGGTTCATTCCCGAGTGGAGCGGACTCAGGCCACTACGGGTGACGCTGGCGCTTCGGGGGTGGAGGGCTTCGGGTCGGCTCGCCGGGTCCTGGTGGGCGGTCGGCGTCCGTGCGTACCCGGTGCGGACCGCCCGCTTGGTTGTGCGGGGCGGGTCCGCGCGAGGTCGGGGCGGCTTCGAAATTGGAGCCGGCAGGCCATCCGCGGCGTGGGTGGGTACACGCTGCGGATGGCTGCCGTGGGTGTGGCTGCGCCCGAGGGCCGGGTGCGTTGTCGGTGCAGGTCAGGCCGGTGTGGGGTTGGGGGCGGTCGGGCGGTCCGGCGTCTTTGTCGGCGACGTCGGGTAGTCGTGTCGCGGCACGCCGTCACTGTTGGTGGTGGGGAACGGGAACGGGAACGGGAACGGGAACGGGACGGGACCGGACGGGTTCACTGCCCGGGCGCCGGTACCGGGCTGTTGTGATACGCGGCGATGAGCCACCGGCCGTCCCGCTTTTCGAAAACCCAGGTCGCGTTCACCATGGCCGTGTCCGGGACTTCGGTGTGGCCGGGGAAGAGGATGCCGGATTTGCTGATGACGATCGCGGCGTCTCTGCCGACGAAGCGGAAGCCGAGTTGCCTGTTGTAGGTCGAGCTGCCCTTGAGGGGGCCGGCGAAGGCCAGGGCCATGCTCGCGCGGATCACTTCGCGGCTGTCGCGAAGCGAGCCGGGCATGATGGCGGTCGCGTCCGGGGTGTAGTCGGCGACCATGCCCTCGGCGTCGCCGCTCTCCCACGCCTCGTAGGAGTCGGCCAGGACGGCCTGGATGGCGGCCTTGTCTTCCGCACGACTGTCGGACATCGAATCTCCCTTGTGATCGGTTCGCCGTGGGGTTGTTCCGGCGAACTCGTCACTACATACCGGCGGCGGGGTCGAAACTCATCGCGTCCCGGTGAACCCGCGTCGAAGAGGTGTCGAGGGGTGCTCGACACAGGGAGGGTGCCGTACGTGGCGGCGTCAGGTGGTCGCGGCGTGTCCCCGGGTATCGAGTCGGGTCGCCAGACCGAAGGACGCGAAGACCTCGGAATCCTGGAACACCGAATTTCGGCTGATGCCGGCGGTGGTGACGGTGAAGATCTGGAGCGTGTGCAGGTCGTATCCGTCGCCGACGCGTCGATAGGCGGCGAAACCGGGTTGGCCGTTGGCCGCAACCGGCTTCAGGGACCAGTCCGTTCCGGCCTGTTCGAAGACCCACTCCATGAACAGGCCGTACTTGCCGGGGCCGGCGAACCAGTTGAGCACCGGCGGCATTTCCATGATCACGTCTTCGGTGAGCAGCCGCTTGAGACCCTCGACATCGGCCCGCTCGAACGCCGCCATGTAGCGATCGACCCAGGCGCGCTGCTCGGCTGTCGACGGCTCGCCGAGATGCTCCGGCCGACCCCCGGCCTCCTTCAGACGAGTACGCGCCCGCTGCAGCGAACTGTTCACCGATGCGACCGTGGTGCCGAGGATCTCCGCCGCCTCGGACGCGGAGAAGGCGAGCACGTCACGCAGGATCAGCGCACCTCGTTGACGCGCCGACAGGTACTGCAGGGCGGCGGCGAACGCCAGGCGCAGGGTGCTGCGGTCGATCACGGTCCCTGCCGGATCGCTCCCGTCCACCATGGAGTCCGGCAGGGGCTGGAGCCAGGCGAGGTTTTCGCCCGGCACGAGCGGTGCGAGCGGCTCCGACGCGGCCACCAGGCCGGACGGCAGTGGTCGGCGGCCGCGGGCTTCCAAGGCGGTCAGGCAGACGTTCGTCGCGATGCGGTAGAGCCAGGTGCGTAGTGAACCACGGGTCTCGTCGTACTGCTCCCGCGCGCGCCACGCGCGCACATACGTGTCCTGGACCAAGTCCTCGGCGTCGTGAACCGAGCCGAGCATCCGGTAGCAGTACGCCAGCAACTCCGAACGGAACGGGTCGATCCGGCGATCGAAGCCTTCTGCCCTGGCTGTCACGCCCACGCCCTCTCGGCTGCTGTGGAGGGCACCTTACCCGCGCACGACGACATGCTCCTGGGGGCACTGGTCGGCCACCGGATCGGGCCCTCGGGTCCTTGATCGAGAGCGTGACAGGTCGTTGGCGTCGGACGCGGATGTACGGCGCGGCAGCGGCCGGTGGGGAGCGGGCCGGGTTCACGTTCCGGTACGGGCCGCCGCCGCGCGTACGGCTCAGCGAGTGGTGGAGGCGAGGAAACCGGTCCAGGCGGTGGGAGCGAAGGTGAGTCGGGGGCCGTGCGGGTCCTTGGAATCACGAACGTGAGCGGCTTCGAGGGCAGCGGCGAACTCGACGCATTCGCCGCCCTCGCCACCGCTGTGGCTGCTCTTGTGCCAATTCAGCCCAGCGGTACCGCTCGGGAAAATTTCGGTAGTCATCCCTCTCCCATCATCTTCTCGATCCGCACCAAGGACTCGCGAGGCGTGAGCGCTTGCCCTCGAATGCTGCCGTAACGTGCCGCCAGAATACGGACCTCTTCGGGATCTGTGATCAAGCGGCTGACGCTCTGGACTTCCACGTACCCCACCTGCTGACGGCCCTTCGGCGTGAGCAAGGTGAACGGACCATCGATGCCTGCGTGGTCTTCGCAGTCCATCGGCAGCACCTGGAGCGTCATATTCCGCAACTGCCCCAGGTGAAGCAGGCGTTCGATCTGCCTGCTATGGACGTCCCGGCCCCCGATGGGCCGACGCAGGACGGACTCATCGAGTACCACGCTGACCATGGGCGCCGGCCAACGCGTCAAGGTCTCTTGGCGTGCGAGCCTGGCGGCGACCCTGTCCTCGATGGTTTCCTCATCAAGAAGGGGCTGACGAACGGTGAATGTCGCTCGCGCGTACTCCTCGGTCTGAAGCATGCCGGGAACCGTGAGCGTGCTGAAGTAGTTCAGCTCGACGGCGTCCGTCTCCTGGCGCGCGTAGTCTCGGAACCAAGCAGGGTGTCGGACCCGTGACTTCGCCTTGGCCTTCGCCAAGTCTTCTTTCGTCGCCCTCAGCAGGCCATCTGCGCCCAACAGGTCGTCCGCCGCGTCGAGGAACAGGGGCTGCGGCGTGCGCCGCCCGCGCTCCACAGAGGAGATCTGCTCTTCGCTGTAGCCGAGTCGGTCGCCCAGTTCCTTCTGGGTCAGCCCCGCCCGGTCGCGCAACAGCTTGACCTGCTTGCCGACGGCCCGGAAGAAGTCGACAGCGCCGTCCGTATCCTCCGGTGGCTCGGGCCTTCGCTCCCGTCCTACCGCGTCCTGATCGTTCGTGCCGATATCCACCACAGCGTTCACCGCCCAACCCGCGTACGTGCGTGGACGGTCACGGCCGACAGTCCGGACAGTCGACCGCGCCCGTCCGTACGCGTACGCCTCGTACCGACTTCGCCCCTGGTCACGGTACGTCCGCGAAGGGATGCTCTGGGGCATGAAGCCCGAAACATCCCCCGCCGAACTTTTTCCAGTCGCCGCGGATTTCGTACGCAGGTTCGCTTCGACCACCTTCGGCGCCCGGGCCGCTCGGCTCGGTGCGGTCGAGCAACTCGGCACCTGGGGTTGGCCTCGGGACACCGATTCGTCCCGAACGGTAGCCCTGATCGTGGCCGAGCTCGCCGCGAACGCGGTGACGCATGGCGGAAGTTCGGTGTACGGATTCGAGCTCCGCCTGACGATCGGGTCGGCTCGGCGGGGAACGGCCACCGTGCGCGTCGAGGTTTCGGATCGTCAGGGCGGGGTGCCGAGCGCCGACGCGACTCCTCCTGGCGAGGACGGCGAGAACGGTGAGACCGGTGAGACCGGCGAACCCGACGACGGAGGCGACCTCGCCGAATCGGGGCGAGGCCTGATCCTCGTGGATGCCTTGGTGACCGGCCGAGGTGTCGAGCGTTGGCTTCCCACCGGCAAAACCGTCTGGGCAACCCTCGACCTGCCCGTACCGACGGGTGTGGTCTCGCGTTGAGCGGGTCTGTCAGACTCTCGGGTATGACCAACATTTCAAGGGGTTGTGGCGCGTAGGTCGCCGTCGGTCGTTCGGGCCGGCCATGGCCGTCGGTATCGCTTCACACGGCGAGTGCGGCACGTTTCCGGGTTGTCCAGGGGTTCTCAGGCTGCTGTCACGAGCCTTGAGCGGGCTCGGTTTTGGGACGGGATGGTGGCCTGGAGTCTCGTCGGGTGGGCGTCGTTGGCGAACGGGCCCGCTGCGCGCCTGAACCCGGCGGATACCGCGACCAGATGTGGCATCCCCGAGTGCGGTTGTGATCCCGGCTTGTATCGGGATTCATTGGAGGAGGTCATTCACGCTCTTCCTCGTGCTGCCGCACGGGAGTTGTGAGTCCTCGTTGGGCGGTTGGACGACAAAATCTTGCGTCGGGCGCCGACGGTCGCCGCACCGTCCATGGATCTGCCTTGGTGGAGAGGGCAGTTCTAGCACTGTCGGATCGGTGGCGGAGCCCCGGGGCCCCGGCTCCCGAGGAGGTCCGACCGTCCCTGGTGCGCCCGATCGGCCGCCTTCCGGTGCTCTCGGCGCGACACGCGTCACGCGTCACGCGTCACGCGACACGCGACACGCGACACGCGTCACGCGACACGCGTCACGCGACACGCGACACGCGTCACGCGACACGCGTCACGCGTCACGCGTCACGCGTCACGCGTCACGCGACACGCGTCACGCGTACAAGGCGCGAGGCGGCCGGGTCCACGCTCCGGCTCACTCTCGGCTGTCTGCTGGGCCTGGAGCTGCGGCGGGTCGGCAGCAGTGGCAAGCGCCTGACCTTCGGCATGGCCGGGAGGCCATCTGAGCACGTGGATGGCAGAGCACGCCCGAGTGTGTTGGCTGGAGCACTCGGAGCCGTGGGGCCTTGAGTCCGACCTGATCGGCCGTCTCGACCTGCCGCTCAATCTCGACCAGAACCGGCACAACCTGTTCCACCCCCGGCTCACCGAGCTACGCGCGCAAGCACGACGTCGAGCCGGCGAACTGCCCATCAGCGCATAGCGCGTCGGGTGGTGACCGCGCGTCCGAAGCGGCGGTGCGGTGGTCGTGGGGGAGCCGTTGTACGGGGCGTTCGGCGGCGGGTCGGTCACTCGCCGGTGCGGCAGGGGCGGCACAAGGCGCCTGGGATCAGGGTGGGGCTTGGGCGCCCACAGTCGGCGCATTCGATCAGGCGGGGGCGGGCGAGGCGTTGGGCCGGGATGGTCGGGGGCTTCGACGGCTTCGGGGGGTTCGGGGGCTTGGTGAGGCGGTGGTACAGAAAGCCGGAGGTGATGCGTTGGCCCTTTGCGGGCAGGCGGGTGGTCAGTTCGCGGAAGAGGTCGTGCTCGGATTCGCCGGCTTCGAAGCGGTCGACGATGTAGGGGACCAGGGTGACCAACTTCGTGTCGCGAAAGGCCAATCGGCGGTCTGCGCGCCCCAGGGAGCGTAGAAGCGTCATCGCTCGCGCGGTGTCGTCCGACGGCTGCTCCGGGGTGGTGGCCTCTCCCGTGCCGCCGGGGCCGGCCCACACGGTGCGGCGGCCGAGCATGCGGCCGGTGATCGTGTCCTTGATCCGCTCGACCACGGTCAGCCCGGCGGCGGTGAGTTCACGCAGTACGCGGGCGGCGATGTGGGCGCCCACGCCCAGGAGTTCGCGGATCTTGTCGATGCTCAAAGGGGTGCCCGGCGGCTGGTCCCCGTAGCGCACGGCGGCTTCGAACGCCTGTCCTTTGACGGCTCCGTATTGGGCCAACACGGTGACGGTCGGGTTCTGTACAGAGGCGGGGACGTCGATATCCTGGAGGACAGTCATGAGGCGATTTTTTTCTTTCTTCGAGTCGTCGAATGGCCAGGCCCTCGTTTGGTGTTGTTTCACCGGGCGGGGGCCGAATCACGTTTCGGTCACCGCTCAGCACACACGGTTACACCCGACCGGCGCAATCCCCCTTGCGAGTGACGTATCGCCCCTCTAGGCCGGCGGCCCCCTCGAAAGGGGGGCCCGCCTAGGTAGGCCCTATAGAGCCGGGTTTCCGTCCGACCGGAAACCGCACCGACGGCCCCACCGGCCAAAACGCCTCCAGACCGGCAACTGCCCTCCGTCGTACGCGTTTCCTGTACGGCGGGTCGCCTGAGCGACAGTTCCCGAGCACACCCCGGATCGAGGGAGAAACGCACGGACCGCCCCGCCCGAGGGAGTGGGCGGGGCGGTCCGTGGGTGGTGCCGGGTTCAGCTGTTCCAGAGCGGGCTGGTGGCGATCACCTGGAGTTGGTCCGTGGTCAGGACCGGTTCGAATCGGTCGACGCCCCCGGTCGTCGACAAGAAGCCGTTATTGCTCGCGGTGACGAGGAGGGACAAGCCGTCGGGACGCCGTACGTGGACGCTCCACGACATCGATCCCTCGGGGGAATGCAACGGCTGCTGACGCGTGGTCATGATCTGTGAGCCGTCCGGGAGGGTCGTCACCGAGCAGTCGGGGACCAACGGATGGCACGTGTCGACCCACGCAAGCTGGGTGCTCGCCACGACGGACAACGTCGACCGCCCCTTGAGGTCGGTGAGTTGGAGCTGCCCGTGCTCGCCGTCGCCGCCGCGGCGTTCGCCGATCTCGTACGCGCCGGTCGGGACGAGCTTGGTGAGGATGCCCAGCGGGCGCTTCTCCGGCGGCGGCGCCGCAACCGCGGCGGCGTTCCACCTCGGGCTCGCGGCGATCGTGGTGAGCTGGTCGAAGGACAGTTTCGGGTCGACCTCTCGACCGGCTTCGTTACGGTCTCCGCCGCCGTACGCGACGATTTTGACCCTGACGCCGTCCCGCCGATCGAGGAACACCGTCCATGCGGTCTGGCGCTGCTCCTCCCCCCACGGGTTCACGCTCTTGGCGAGTGTCGCGTTCGAGCCGTCGGGTTCGGCGACGCGCTCGCACGACGTGAACCACCCCGACGGGCAGTTCGCCATCCGGGCGTCGGCCGTGTCCGGATCGGGCCGCGTCACCAGCACGGTGATACCGGTGGCGCCGCCGTCGGGCGCGGTGAATCGCGCGGAGACGGTCGGGTCCGCCGTGAGCAAGGGCGGGTCGTTCACGGACCGTTGAGAACCGGTGCCCGCGATGCCGGTCAGTTTCATCCCACTCGGCAGCAAGCTCGTGAGAGTGGTGACCATCTGCTCCCCCGTCACCCGCCCGCCGGGTTGGGGCGCGAGACCCGTGTGGTCGGACGCCGCAGTGGCCTGCCCGTCGGCCTCGTGGTCGAGCGACACCCAGCCACCGACCGCCGCGAGCGTCAACACGCAGGTGGCCGCGGCGAATCTCACCCGCCGAACGCGACGGCGTCGCTTGCCCTGGGTGACGGCGCGGGCGAGCACGCCGGGGCCGTGCATCGGGAACGTCTCGGCGACGGTGCGCATCGCGTCGACCAGAACCCGCTCGAAATGCGCTGACTCTTCGGGGACTCGCCCATGCAAGACGGGCAGGTCGTTCGGATCGTGCAGGTACGGTTCGGGGCGGTCCCGTCCGTCCGGATCCTGCGTGGACGGGCCCAAGCCGGCGGCGGCCACGAAGCGATCACCGTTCCCTTCGAGGTATGTGTGGAGATGTACCAGGGGACGCATCAGAAGATGTAGCAGGGGACGTACCAGGGGAAGTGCTGGGCGGAAGTGGTGGAGAGAAGTACTGGGAATGCGTCGGACGACCTGACCTGACCCGACCCGACCCGAGCCGCGTCTCGTCGCGTCGCGTCGCGGCGACGCGCCGCCCGGCTCGCGTCGAGCCGCAGGGCGTTTTCGAGCCGCGCGGCCCGTCGTCAGGCTCGATCGAGGGCGAGTTCGGGCAGTTGATCGCCGAGCAGCACGCGCAGCCGTTCCAACGCCCGTAGCGAGCGAACCCGTACGGCCCCCGCCGTGAGGTTCAGCATCTCGGCGGCTTCATCGACCGAACGGTCTTCCCAGTAGCGAACGACGAGCACGGCCCGATCACGCGGCGACAGCCGGGCCAGACCGTCGAGGAGGGTGAGCCGAAGCTCGGTGTCCCCGGCTGCCCGCACCGCCTGTTCGGGCACGTTGTCGGTCGTGCGCTCGGTCGAACTCTTGCGGCGCTGTTGTGCGAGATAGGTACGGACGAGCGTGGTGTGCGCGTAGGCGAAAGGCCACTCCATCCGGCTGACCTTGCGCCACTTGGGATACAGCTTTCCCAGCGTTTCCTGGAGCAGGTCCTCGGCCAGGTGCCAATCCCCGGTGGTGAGCAGGCACGCGGTCCGAAAGAGTCTGCCGCTGTGGGTCGCGGCGAACTCCAGGAAGTCCGGGTCGGATCCGCTCGGCATTCGCGCTCTCCCGTGTTTCGATGTCACCAGGGGAATGTGCCGGGCAGGGCGTCGCGTTACAGGCGGCCGTTCGGGCCGGCCCACCGACGCCTCGGCAACCCCCGCCGTCGCCCGAGTCGATCTCCCCGCCGACACGGCGCCCCCGTCGCGCGCACACCGTCGCGACCGTCCCGTCCCGCCCCGATCCGACGCCCCGCACTCCGTGGTTTCCGGTACCGCTCGTGCTGGGCAGGCTCGAATCGCGCGTACCCGCGCGCGGCGTTGCGGAGTTGGGGAGAGGCATCCACATGGCCAAGGTCCAGGGGCACGTGAAGTGGTTCAACGAGGCCAAGGGATTCGGCTTCATCAGCCCGGACAACGGCAGCAAGGACGTCTTCGTGCACTTCAGTGCCATTCAGAGCCATGGCTTCAAGACCCTCGCCGAGGGCGCGGCCGTCGAGTTCGAGATCGAGGACGGTCAGAAGGGGCCCAGCGCGGCGAACGTCGTGACCATCTGACACTCGCTCACTTCGGTTGCGCACGCCACCGTCGGCCCGAAGGTGCGCGGGCCGAGGGTGGCGTGCGTACGGGAGTGGCGTGCGTACGGGGCTATGCGACCGCCGCCGTGCGCGCCGCGCCTATGCCAGGTACCGCTCCACCGTCTCCACCTTCGCCGTCAGCCCGTCGGTGACGCCCTCCCGGATGTCGGCCTTCAGTACCAGGCTCACCCGGTTCGACCGCGCCTTGACCGCCTCGACGGCGTCCTTGACCACGGCCATCACCTCGTCCCACTCACCTTCGATCGAGGTGAACATGGCGTCGGTGCGATTCGGCAGCCCGCTGGCCCGCACGACGCGGACCGCCTCGGCCACCGCCTCGCCGACGTCTTCACCAATACCGAGCGGGGACACGGAGAACGCGACGATCACGGCACAGCCTTTCGCAGCACGACCACGGACCGTCCCACCCTAGGCACACCGAAGCCCGGATCGACGCCCATGACGACGCTCGTATGGACGTGCGGACGTGCGGACGTGCGGACGTGCGGGCGTGCGGGCGTGCGGGCGTGCGGGCGTGCGGACGTGCGGACGTGCATACCGACGTCCGGGCGCCGCCGTCCGAAAGCCGACCTCGGGGCGCCTACGTCTACGCCGGCTCGAACGCCGCCCGCAGGGCTCTGCGCATGTCCGCCGCCGCGCGACGGGAGACGTCCGCGGCCGGGATGGCGTTGGAGCCGTGAAACGTGCCGGGGCGGTGATGCAGTTCGACCCGGACGCCGGCGCGGATCAGGCGGGTCGCGTACTCGATCGCCTCGTCGCGCAGCGGGTCGAGTTCGTTGGCGGTGATGTACGCCGGGGGCAGGTTCGACACGTCCTCGGCCCGGGCCGGGGCGGCGTAGGCCGTGGGCGCGGCCCCGGCCAGGTAGTACTGCCAACTGAGCTGCGCCTGCGGCCGGTTCCACAGCGGCGCGGCCTCGAACTCGCGCATCGAGGGCGTGTCGAGCCGGTCGTCCAGGACCGCCGTGTCCAGCAGCTGGTACACGAGCGCGGGCCCGCCCTCGTCCCGCGCCCGAAGCGCAAGCGCCGCCGCGAGCGCGCCGCCCGCGCTGACCCCGCCCACCGCGATCCGGCCTGGGTCCGCCCCGAGCGAGGCCGCGTGCTCCACGACCCACCCCAGAGCCGCCCACGCGTCCTCGAACCCGGCCGGGAACGGGTGCTCCGGCGCGAGCCGATACTCCACGCTCACCACGACACAGCCCACCTCGAGGGCGGTCGCCACGCAACTGCCGTCCGAACTGTCCACGTCGCCGAAGACGAACCCGCCGCCGTGGAACCACACCAGCACGCCGAGCGGCCCGACGGCCTCCTTCGGCGTGTAGATCCGTACCGGCACCTCCGCGGCCACGACCCGATCCTCGACCACCAGGCCGTCCGGCCGGCGCGCCGGTTGCGTCCGTGCGCGTTGCGCGTCGCGAAAGCCCACGATGTCGGCGATGTCCACGATCGGCAGGTATGGGAGGACCGCGAGCAGCTCGGGGTCGATGCGCTTCTCCATGTCGCGGAACGTAGCAGCGCCCGCCGGCAAGTTCCATGACGGTGCGTCAGATCACGCCCCCGGGGCAGTCGGGCGAAACTCGTTTCCGCGGTCGGGTGTCACGGACGCACCATGAAGCCATGAACGCCATTCCCACCACGACGCTCTGGCGGCCCACCGGGCCGGCGGAATTGGAGCTCGTGCGCGAGTCCGGGTGGACCGCTTGGCCGCCTCGGTTGCCCGATCAGCCGATTTTCTATCCTGTGCTCGACGAGGACTACGCGATCAAGATCGCGCGGGACTGGAACGTGCCTGCCTCCGGGGCCGGCTTCGTGACCAGGTTCCGGATCGAGACCGAGTACGTGATCCGCTATCCCGTCCGGCGGGCGGGTGGTCGGACGATCCTTGAACTGTGGGTGCCCGCCGAGGAGTTGACCGAGTTCAATCGGCACATCGTCGGGCCCATCGAGGTGGTGCACCGGTTCCCGTGACCTCCCACGCGCGCGTTCCGGCGACGCGCCTCGCCGGACGTATGTGACGTCCACGCGCGTCGCGGGCCCGTCCGGTCCGCGGCGCGCTCAGTCGGCCCGCCCCACCTGGGTCGCGGCCCACTCCGCCCAGTCCCGCTGTACCTGCGACAGCCGCAGGCCGTATTCGAGCGCGATCCGCCCGTAGGTCGACAGGGGGCTGTCGTCCCACGCGATGCCGGTCTCCACCGCCCGCAGGCCCGCGTTGGTCTGCGCCGCCGCCTCGGCTTGCGCCGCCAGATACGCCTGAGCCTCGTCGGGCGCGAGCGTGTCGAGGAAGAACACGCGCAGGAGCATGGTGCTGCGCCGGACCCGCTCCGGCTCCACCTCCACCAGCCAGTGCCGCAGTTCGTCGCGGCCGGCCGCGGTGATCGAGTATTCCTTGCGCCCGCGCGGCCCCTCGGCCGTGACGTCGAGCAGGCCGTCGGCCGAGAGTTTGCCCAGTTCTCCGTAGACCTGGCTCTGCGTCGCGGGCCACACGTTGGCCAGCGACGTTTCGAAGGTCTTCAACAGGTCGTAGCCGCTGGCCGACCTGGAGGAGAGGAGTCCGAGGAGTGCGTGACGGAGGCTCATGACCCGAACTTTACCACTCGGAATTGACATGTCAAAGGTGGAAGGTCCACCATCGACCTGTCAGAACGAGACGGTCACTCGGACCGGCGGTCGCCCGAATCCCGGAGTCCCCATGAACTACGTACGCAACTTCGCACCGTGGATCGTCTTCGCCGCCGTCCCGTCGACGAACTGGCAGTGGGGCGCACTCGCCGCGCTGGCCGTCACCCTGTATCTCGCCTTCCAGGACCATCGGGCGGAGCGAGGCGTGGACCTGTTGGCGTACAGCACCGCCGCGTTCTTCCTGGTGGTGACGCCGCTCGCGTTCGCCACCCCCGACTCCGACTTCCGCCGCTACGTCGGCGCCGCGTCGCTCGCCTGGCTCGCGGTCACCGCGTGGGCCTCGATCGCGGCCCACAAGCCCTTCACGCTCGTGATCGCCCGCCGCTCGACCCCGCGTGAGATCTGGGAGTTGCCGGCCTTCATGTCGATCAACGTCGTGATCACCGCCGTGTGGGCCGCGAGCTTCACCGCTACCGCCGTCGCGCTGTACGTCGTCCGCTCCCACGACCTGAGCTCGAACGTTGCGATCGCCGTGCAGGCCGCCGGGTTCGTCGTCCCCGCGATGTTCACGGCCCGCTACCCCGCGATCGTCCAGGCCCGCCACAGCGCCTGACCGGGGCCGGGACCGGGGCCCACCCGGCCGCTCACCTGCCCGTACGGGGCTCCATCCGGACTCGATCCGGACTCGATCCGAACCTGAACCCGAACTCGATCCGGACCCGGATCCGGGCCCGGACCCGGACCATGAGCCGGGCCCGAGCCCGGACCGCGCCGGCCCCGCGCCGTCTCCTCCCCCCGCCCGCAGCGCCCTCGCGAAAGAACAAAGGCTCAAGGCACATGACGCCCTTTCATCTGACCGGCAACCACGCCCCCGTCGCCGACGAGCGCACCGACACCGACCTTCGCGTCACCGGCGTCCTGCCCCCGCAGCTCACCGGCTCCTACCTGCGCAACGGCCCCAACCCCCGCAAGCCCAGCGGCCATTGGTTCCTCGGCGACGGCATGGTGCACGGCGTCCACCTCGACGCCGGCCGGGCCCGCTGGTATCGAAACCGCTTCGTGCGCACCGCGAGCTTCGACACCGGGGCACCGGTGCACCGCCCCGACGGCAGTCGCGACCTGGCCAACGGCGCCGCCAACACGCACGTCGTCCGGCACGCCGGCCGCACCCTCGCGCTGGTCGAGAGTTCCCTCCCGTACGAACTGACCGACACTCTCGACACGATCGGCCCGCACGACTTCGCCGGCCGGCTGCGCACGTCGATGACCGCGCACCCCAAAACCTGTCCCGACACCGGCGAACTGCACTTCTTCGGCTGCGGATCGATCGTCGCGCCCTACCTGACCTACCACCGCGCCGACGCGAGCGGCGAGCTCGTGGTCACCCGCGACATCGAGGTCTCGGGCAGCACGATGATGCACGACTTCAATCTCACCGCCGGACATGTGGTCTTCATGGACCTGCCCGTCGTGTTCGACCTGGACCGCGCCCGCGCCGGCACCATGCCGTACGCGTGGCAGGAGTCGTACGGCGCCCGACTGGGCGTGCTGCGGCGCGACGATCCGCACGGCGCCGTGCGCTGGTTCGAGATCGACCCGTGCTACGTGTTCCACACGCTCAACGCGCACGACGAGGGCACCGACCGGATCGTGCTGCACGTCATGCGCCGCACGCACCTGTACAAGGAAGGCGCACCCGACAGCCCTGCCACGCTGTGGCGTTGGACGATCGACCTGGCAGCGGAAACCGTACGCGAGGAGCAACTCGACGACCGCCCGGCCGAGTTCCCACGCATCGACGACCGCCATGCCGGTCTCCCGGCCCAGCACGGGTACGCCGCGACCGAACACGCCCTCCTGCGCTACGACCTGAGCGACGGGGCCGTGGTCGCACACGAGTTCGGTGCGGGACGCACCCCCGGCGAGGCGTCGTTCGTGCCCGCCGACGACCGGCCCGGCGGCCCGGGATGGCTGCTCACCTACGTGTACGACGCCGCCCGCGACACGAGCGACCTGGTGGTGCTCGACGCGGACGACCTCGCGGCCGAGCCGGTCGCGACCGTGCACCTGCCGTGTCGGGTGCCGTTCGGCTTCCACGGCAACTGGCTGACCGAGGTGAAGTCGGAGCCGGCGTCGGAGCCGAAGTCGGCGTTGGCGTCGGAGCCGGAGCCGGTGTCGGTGACCGACGGGTGACGCGGTCGGTCAACGCCGGGTCAGCCAGGCCTGGACCGGCCAGTGGTCCGACGGACACCGATCGTCCCTGCGCCAGGTGAGCGTTCGGGCCCGCTCGACCTCGAATTCGCGGGACGCCAGGATCCAGTCGATCCGCTCGCCGTCCACCGGCGCTTCCCAGTTGTTGTACGTCCGCGTGGTCGTCGCCGCGCCGGCATCCACGAGCAGCCCACCGGCCGTCATGGTCGCGAACGGCTCGCTGTCCGTCCCGACGTTGAAGTCGCCGACCACGATCGCCGCCGTGTCGGCGAACCGCCTCGCGAGCAACGCCCGCATCGCCCTGGCGCTCTTGCGGCGCGCGACCGCCGACACGTGGTCCCAGTGGGTGTTGAGGAACACGAACTCGGAGTCGGTCGCCACATCTTTGAACCGCACCCAGGTGATCATCCGCGGATGCCGCCAGTTGCCCCACGTCCGCGAACCGATCATGTGCGGAAACGACGACAGCCAGACGTAGTCGAACGCCAGCGGTTCGAGCCGGTGTACGTCATAGAACACCGCGCCGAACTCGGACCTGCTACCGCCGTGCCGGCCGATCCCGATCCAGTCGTAGTCGGCCCGCAACTCGCGGGCCAGGTCCCGGACATGGTGATAGCGACCCTCCTGGGTACCGAGCACGTGCGGCCGCTCGGCGCGCAGCAGTTCGAGCACGATCGGGCGGCGCTCGGCCCACGAATTCGGGGACGGGTTCTCGGGGCCGCGCACATTGAAGGTCATCACGTGCAAGGGGTCGCTCATGCCCTGGGACTACCACCGGATCGGCGCCGGCACGCGCGGTCGCTCCAAACGCACGGGCGATCGTACCCACGGTCGCCGAAACGCTCGGCCGCCCGAACGCTCGGTTGCCGAAACGTTCGGCTGCCGAAACGCTCGGCCGTTGAAGCGCCCGGTCGTTGAAATCCCCGATCGTTGAATTCCCGATCGGTGAAATCCCCGGTCGTTGAATCCTCGGTCGCCGAAACACACAGCCGACGGGACGCACGGGCGATCGGGTACGTCGTCATCGCCGACGACGTACCGTCACCGCATCCGTGCCGGCCCCGCGTCTGCCCGTTTGGGTTGCCCGCCCCGCTCGGCTTCGCCGTGCCCGTCCTCGCCTAGCTGAACACGTCGCTGACCGCGTTGACGCCGGCGGTAACGAGGTGGTCGACCAACTCGGACAGCGACGACGCGACTTGCGTGCCGGACAGCATTACGCCGGCCACGAACGCCAAGACCAGACCACCGATCTTGTAGTTCTTGTGTGTGACCAGGTAAAAGAGAATGAATATGATCAGGATCGGAACGCCGACGGTCACCCCGCGACCGGCGGCGCTCGTCTCTTGAGTCAGCGCGGAATTGAGCCCGACGATGGAGTCGGGCGGCGCAGCGGCTACGACGCTCAGCGACATGTGCATGATTCCCCTCCGGTCCTGCGGTCGTCCGCCGGTCCCTGTTTGCCTTGGCGTACCCGTGTGGTGACGGTTCGTAAGCTACCCACGTCGAAACGCACCGTCACCCGCCACCGATGGGGATGGATGCCGCCGCCATCAGGCCGGCGAGCACCCAGGCCCAGCGCATGAGCCGCAGCAGCGGCCACTTCGCGCTGACGATCACGATCCAGAACCCCATCATGAGCCAGAGGAAGAAGGCCGCTCGGCCACCCGCCTCGTGTGCGCACAGCACGAACATCCCCGCGCCGTACCAAGCGGCAATCGCCGCGGGGATCAGCATGATGAGATCTATGCCGCTGAACGGGCCGCGAGACGGTCCCGCATCGCCACCACCGCCTCCCATGTAGGGGGGCTGCACCTGGGGTATGCCCGAACCGCCGCCGCTCGCACCGGAGTCGGCGCCGCCGGCGGAGGGGCGGTTGCGGCGGCTGTACCAGGAGGGCGCTTCGGCCGGGGCGGCGCCTGCTCCGGCACTCGCTCCCGCGCCCGCTACGCCTGTGCCCGCTACGCCTGCCGTGCCTGCCGCCGCGCCCGACTTGGTCACCTTGCGCCACGGCTTCTTCCGGGCGGGCTCGACCGGGGTCGCGGGCGCGTTGTGTTTGCCGGGGTCGCGTGGCTTCATGACATGCCGAACCGTCGGCCGGTCGGGCCGCTGCTCGGCTCCGGGGTCGGCGCCGCGCTCGGCTCGCTGTGTGTCGGCCCGCTGTGTGTCGGCCCGCCGCTGGTCCGGGTGTTCGGCCCGATCGGCGGCAGCGGCGCGGGTGGAACGCTCCGGGCGGGCGTCCTTGGCGGTTTCGCGCTCGCTCGTACGCCGGGCGCGTTCGGCGCGTTCCGCGTCGGCGCGCTCGGACGCCGTGCGGCGTTCGGCCGCCGCTTCGCGGTCGGACGCCTCCTGGCGCTGCCGGCGTTGTTTCAACTCGGCGCGCCACGACGAATCCTGCTCGTCGGTACGCCCGCCGCGCGGGGACTGCGAGCCGCGTGTGGGCTCGTTCGTCTGTTCGTCGCGGCGCGAGGCCGGGAAGGCCGGTTCCTCGTCGTCGGGGTCCGACACGGGACGCCGACGCACGATGTCGCCGAGCCGAAGTCCTCGCGCCTGGGGGGGCGGTGGCGGTTCGTACGCGCTCATCCGCTCAGCCACCTCCCGATTGGCGTGGGCACGGCTTGCAACTGCGGTAGTGCCGATACGCCGCCAGTATCCACGGCGCGGCTATGGCAATGGCAAAAAACTCGCCATCGCGCGCGCGTCCTTTGAGGTGTAGAACGACCGCGAAGAGCGCGGCGGTGCCGAGAATCAACATGGTCAGCACGTTCGAGTGAATGATCTTCAACGCGACCCAAGTCGTCGACGAAGCCCGCTTCTTGACCGTGTTCTCGACGAATCTCTTGCGCCAGGGGTCACCCATCACGACCTGCCGATCGTGGTCGCCCGTCGGCGTGCACGTCGGAGGCATCGCCCGACGACACGGCCGACGTGCCGTCGCCGACGACACGGCCGAAAGCCGGCCGAATCTACAGCCTGGGGCGGCCGTCGGTCACCGTCTCCGATGCCGTGTGCCACCCGGGAGGGCCTGGACATACGCGGACTCCTCTCGTCCGGTGTCGCATTGCGCCCGTCGACCGGGGCCACGTCGGCCCGGCGGCGGAACTCACGGTGGTGAGGTGACGGCTCGGCTCCTCGTTGCACAGGCCGCGCTCATAGCGCGGCAAACCGGTACGTTCCAGTTGACCTTGTTCAGTGTGGCCAGTGGGCGGGACAGCGTCAAGGGGCGACCGGCCGGCTGCGTTGCGTAGCCCGCACGATCGCCCCTTGGACGTATTCCCTTGCACTCTAAGGGCTCTGACGATGTGTCAGATGAGCCGCCGATGATCTTCGGCCACTCTTGACCGACCGTCAGATCCGGTCCGCCGGGATCCGGCCCATCCGCCCGGACTTGAAGTCGTCGAACGCTTGAGCCAGTTCGGCGTGCGTGTTCATCACGAAGGGGCCGTACCAGGCGACTTCCTCCCCGATCGGCTGACCGCCGAGGACGACCAGTTCGAGGTTGGGCTTGTTCGAATCCTGCTTGTCATCGGCCTGGAGGTCGATCGTGTCCCCTTCGCCGAACACCGCGAGCTGACCGGTTTTGAGCGGTCGGCGGTCGGTACCGACCGTGCCGGAACCGGCGAGCACGTACACGAGCGCGTTGTAGTCCCGGCGCCACGGCAACGAGAGCCGCGCACCCGGGTTGACCGACGCGTGCACCAGGGTTATCGGCGTGTGCGTGATGCCGGGGCCGTCGAAGCCACCGACCGAGCCCGCGATCAGCCGCACGAGCGCGCCGCCGTCGTCGGATCCGAGCAGCTTGACGTCGCCCGCGCGGATGTCCTGGTAGCGCGGGTCGGTCATCTTCTGCTCGGAGGGCAGGTTGACCCACAGCTGGATGCCGTGGAACAGGCCACCGCTCGTCACGAGCGCCTCCGGCGGCGCCTCGATGTGCAGCAGGCCGGACCCGGCCGTCATCCACTGCGTGTCGCCGTCGGAGATCACCCCGCCGCCGCCGGCCGAGTCCTGGTGCACGAACTCGCCGTCGATCAGGTAGGTGACGGTCTCGAAGCCGCGGTGGGGGTGCCAGGGGGTTCCCTTGGGCTCGCCCGGCGCGTAGTCCACCTCGCCCATCTGATCCATCATGATGAACGGGTCGAGGTAGCTCTGGTTGACGCCTGCGAACGCGCGACGGACCGGAAAGCCCTCACCCTCGACACCGCTCGGAGCGGTCGTGACGGCGAGCACGGGGCGCGGACGCGCGTCGAGACCGGGTTCCGGCAGACGCGGCAGGGCCAGCGGGTTGGAAACGGTGACGGCGGGCATGGCCTGCTCCTGCTCCTCGAAGACGATACGGACCGGGATCCCCCAGCCTCGTGACGTCTCCAACAGTAGTTGCCCCCTCAACATTCCCCACGCGGAGTACCTCCTCGGCCGGCAGGGCGGGCGGGCTTTTGGGGGCGGGGCGCCTTTGGCGGGGCCTGGGCGCGTGGTGCGGTCGGTGCCTTTGGCGGGTTGGGTGCGGTTCCGCCTTTGGCGCGGCGCGTGGGGACGGGGCGCCTTTGGCGGGGCCTGGGTGCGTGGTGCGGTCGGTGCCTTTGGCGGGTTGGGTGCGGTTCCGCCTTTGGCGGGCTGGGGTTTGTTCCCACCCGCACCACCCGTGGCGTTTTGGGATGGATGCTGCGGTGTTCGGGCGGTGGGGTGGGGGTGGTCGGGCCTCTGGGCCAAGGGCCTGACGGGGCCGCCTTCGTCGCCTGAAATCCGCAGCCGCTCCCGATCAGCCGACGGGTGGTGCGGGTGGGAACAAAACCCGCGCGCCAAAAGCGCAACCGCAGCTCCGGCCCGCCCGAGACGCCCCGCGAGCCCGCGCCACCCGCCAAGCCGCAAGCCCAAGGCGCCAAAAGCGCAATCCGCAGCCCCAACCCGCCCGAGACACGCCGCAGGCCCGCGCCACCCGCCAACCGCAAGCCCAAGGCGCCAGAAGCGCGACCGCAGCCCGAGACGCAACGCGCCACCCGTCACGCCGTCAAGCCGCAAGCCGCAAGCCGTCAAGGCCAGGGTGTCAAGCCGGCAGCGCCTGGTTCACGCTTGGTAGGGAGCGGCGGCTTGCCAATCGGGCCAGGGTCGTGTCCACCGAATCGGGCGACAGGATCTGATCGAGCGCCATGAACGCGCACCCGGTCAACCCCGCGGCCTCCCCCAACACGCTGGGCACGATGCGCAGTTCCCGGGTCGCCACCGCGGTGGACCGCTTGTACACAACCTCCCGCACGCCCGCCAACAACGGATCCCCCGCGTCCGCGAGGTCGCCGCCCAGCACCACGACCGCAGGGTTCAACACGTTCACCACACTCGCCAGCACCTCGCCGAGCATCCGCCCGGACTCGCGCACCAGCCGGACCGCCTCCGGCTGCCCCGCCGCCGCCAACGCCACCACGTCGCGCACGCTGGAGACCCCGCGCCCGTCCGGGAACCGCACCCCGTGCGCGGCCAGTGTCTCGATCAAGTGCCGTCCGCTGGCCAGGACTTCGAGACAGTCCACGTTGCCGCACCAGCAGCGCACGCCGGTGCCGCCCGCGACCGGGATGTGTCCGATCTCGCCCGCCGCGCCGAGCGCGCCGCGGTACACCTTGCCGTCGGCCACTATCCCGGCGCCGATGCCGGTCGACGCCTTCACGAACACCAGGTCGCCCGCGTCGGCGCGGGCCCGATACTCGCCCAGCGCCATCACGTTCACGTCGTTGTCCACGTACACCGGTACCGGCAACCGGCGTTGCAGGGTCGGGGCTATCGCCACGCCGTCCCACCCGGGCAGCGTCGGCGCGCCCGCCGCGCGGCCCGTACCGAGTTCGACCGGGCCCGGCACCGCGACACCCACGCCGCGCACGAGGGCGGGGTCGTACCCCTCTTCCGTGAGCATCGTGTCGATCCACTCGGGCAGGCCGTTGAGCACCGCGTCGGGGCCGCGCTGGGCGGCCATCTCGGTCTCGCGGCTGGCCAGCACCCGGCCGGTCAGGTCGCACACCGCGAGTTGACCGCGGCTGCTGCCGAGCGAGGCGGCGAGCACGAAGCCGCCCTCGGGGTTGAGTTCGAGGCGGATCGGCGGACGCCCACCGGTGGACACGCCGTCGGCGCGCTCGGCGAGCAGACCGGCGTCGACCAACTCGTCGATCCGGGCCGCCACGGCGGATCGGGACAGGCCGGTGAGCCGCGCGACGTCCGCCCGGGTCTCTGCTTCCCCTTCGCGCACGAGGCGAAGGACCTCGCCGGCGCTGCTGTGCGGAATGGGGTTCGCGCGTCGGGCCATGCCGTCAAGTGAACCAGGATGGGTTTCCCTCGGTCAAAGCCCTAAGTTCACGACTTCGTCACCCGAGCGTCACTCTTTTGCTTGCCAACCGGCAAAAGTACCCCTAGTTTGGTACCCGAACCGGCAGAGCAAGCCAGTGACAGCAGGGGCACGGAGATCGTGAGCGAGCAGAAGACCCACCCGACAGTGGCCGCGGTGACGAAGCGCATCACGCTTCGCAGTGCCGCCACCCGCTCGGCGTACCTGGAGCGGATCCGGGCCGCGGCCTCCGAGGCGCCCGCACGTGGCCAGTTGGGCTGCGCGAACTTCGCCCACGGGTTCGCGGCGTGCTCGCCCGGCGACAAGCTCGGACTGCGCGGGAGCGGCCTTCAGGGTCCGGTCAAGCCCAATGTCGCGATCGTCTCCTCCTACAACGACATGCTTTCCGCGCACCAACCGCTGCGCACCTACCCCGAGCAGCTCAAGCTCGCGGTCGCGGCGGCCGGCGGAGTGGCCCAGTTCGCCGGCGGCGTGCCCGCCATGTGCGACGGGATCACCCAGGGCCGCGCGGGCATGGAACTCTCGCTCTTCAGCCGCGACATCGTCGCGATGGCGACCGCCGTGGCGCTCGCGCACGACATGTTCGACGGCGCGCTGATGCTCGGCGTGTGCGACAAGATCGTCCCCGGCCTGGTGATCGGCGCGCTGTCCTTCGGACACCTGCCGACGATCTTCGTGCCGGCCGGGCCGATGTCCTCGGGCCTGCCCAACAAGGAGAAGGCGCGCGTACGGCAGCGCTTCGCCGAGGGCAAGGCGACCCGTGAGGAACTGCTCGACGCCGAGGCCGCCGCGTATCACGGTGTCGGCACGTGCACGTTCTACGGCACCGCCAACACCAACCAGCTCGTGATGGAGGTGCTCGGCCTGCACCTGCCGGGCGCCAGCTTCGTGCACCCCGACCAGCCGCTGCGCAAGGCGCTGACCGACGAGGCCGGCCGCCGGGTGGCGGCGACCACGGCGCTCGGCGACCCGACGTCGCTGGTGCGCGAGTACACGCCGATCGGCGAGGTGCTCGACGAGAAGGCGTGGGTCAACGCCGTCGTCGCACTGCTCGCAACCGGTGGCTCGACCAACCACACGCTGCACCTGGTGGCCATGGCGGCGGCGGCCGGGATCATCCTGACCTGGGACGACTTCGCCGAACTGTCCACGGCGGTCCCGCTGTTGACCCGGATGTACCCCAACGGCGCGGCGGACATCAACCACTTCCACGCCGCGGGCGGCACCGCGTTCCTGATCGGCACGCTGCTCGACGGCGGACTGCTCAACGAGGACGTGCGCACCGTCGCGGGCGAGGGCCTGAACCGCTACCGCCGCGAGCCGCAGCTCACCGAGGACGGCTCGATCGTCTGGGTCGACGGCCCGACCGAGAGCCTCGACCTGGAGGTACTGCGGCCGTACGACAAGCCGTTCGCGCCCGACGGCGGCCTGCGGATGCTGCACGGCGACCTCGGTCGCGCGGTGATCAAGGTGTCGGCGGTCGACCCGTCGCACCACGTGGTCTCCGCGGTCGCCCGGGTCTTCGACGGGCAGGCCGAGTTCCTGTCGGCGTTCGAGAACGGCGAGTTGAACCACGACCTGATCGCGGTACTGCGCTACCAGGGCCCGCGCGCCAACGGCATGCCGGAGTTGCACAAGCTCATCCCGGCGCTCGGCGTGCTCCAAGACCGCGGCCACCATGTCGCGTTGGTCACCGACGGCCGGCTCTCCGGAGCGTCCGGCAAGATTCCGGCCGCGATCCACTGCACTCCCGAAGCGGCCGCCGGCGGCCCGATCGCCAAGGTGCGCGACGGCGACGTCATCACCGTGGACGCGGTCGCGGGCACGTTGACCGTCGACGCCGACCTGACCACCCGCGAAGCCTCCGGCTCGGCCTTGACCGACGCCGAATGGGTAGGCACCGGACGCGAGTTGTTCACCGCGCTGCGCGCCGGGGTCGGCCCCGCCGACCTGGGCGCCGGCGTGTTCGGCGCGGTGGCGGTTTCCGATGCGCCGACTTTCGCCGCATCGACTCACGACGCAGTGACTTTCGACGGAGCGGGCGCGTGACCGGGATCGTGGAACAACCGACACCGGACCGCCCGTGGCTCGTCGCCGACATCGGCGGCACCAACGCGCGCTTCGCCGTGGTCACCGAACCCGGCGGCCGACCGCATCGCGTGCTGGGTCTGCGCAGCGAGGACCACGTGGACCTCGCCGCCGCGATCGAGGACTACCTGGACCGCTCCGGCACCGCCCGCCCCGCCGCGATCTGCGCGGCCGTCGCGGGCCCCGTGCACGGCGACCGGTTCCGGCTGACCAACGGCGCGTGGGTGCTCTCGATCGCCGAGACGCGCGTCAAGCTGGGCGTTCCCGACCTGCACCTGGTCAACGACTTCGAGGCGCTCGCGCTCTCGCTGCCGCACCTCACCGGCGAAGACCTGATCGTGGTCGGCGACCGCGTACCCGACCCGACGCTGCCGATGGCCGTGCTCGGCCCCGGCACCGGGCTCGGCGTGGCGGGTCTCGTACCGGTCCCGGGCGGCGGCTGGGTGCCGCTGCCGGGAGAGGGTGGGCACGTCCTGCTCCGCCCGGCGCACGGTCCGGACGCCGCGGCCCTGGAAGTACTGCGCGAGGAGCGCGGCGGCCTGGGCACGGTGACCGCCGAGCACGTGCTCTCCGGTCCCGGACTGTGTCGACTGCACCGCTGTACGGCGGCGGTACACGGAGTTCCGGCGGAAGCGCTGAGCCCCGCCGACATCTCCTCGCGAGCATTGGCCGGGAGCGACCCGGTGTGCGTCGCGACGGTCGAGACGTTCTGCCGACTGCTCGGCACGTTCTCCGGTGGCGTGGCCCTGACCATGGGCGCTCGCGGCGGTGTCTTCCTGGCCGGCGGCATCCTGCCGCGGATCACCGAGATGCTGCTCAAGAGCGAATTCCGAATGGGCTTCGAGACCAACCCGACGATGGCCCCCTACCTGCACCGCATCTCCACGGCACTCGTGGTGGCCCCGCACCCGGCGCTTCGCGGCGCCCAGGCGTGGCTGGACGCGCGCAGCACCAAACTCGTGGAGGTGGCGGCGTGAGCACGTCCGCTCTTGACCTTGCACCGGTGATCCCGGTCGTGATCGTGGACGACGTCGAGTCGGCCGTACCGCTGGCCCGCGCGCTGGTGGCGGGCGGCCTGCCGGCCGTCGAGGTCACTCTGCGCACGCCCGCGGCGCTGGGCGCGATCGAGCGGATCGCGGCCGAGGTCGAAGGCGCGTACGTGGGCGCGGGCACGGTACTGACGCCGGAGCAGGCCAAGGCGGCTGCCGCGGCCGGGGCCCGGTTCCTGGTCACGCCCGGGTGCACCGAGACGCTGTACGGGGCACTCGTGGACACCGGCCTGTCGTTCCTGCCGGGGACGTCGACGGTCTCCGAGGTGCTGCGGCTGCGCGAACTCGGGGTGCGGGAGATGAAGTTCTTCCCGGCCGAGGCCGCAGGCGGCGCGCCCTACCTCAAGTCGCTGGCCTCGCCGGTGCCGGACGTGCGGTTCTGCCCGACGGGCGGAATCACCCCGGCCTCGGCGCCGACCTACCTGGCGCTGCCGAACGTGGCCTGCGTCGGTGGCTCGTGGATGCTTCCCGTCGACGCGGTCGCCTCGCGCGACTGGTCGCGGGTGGAAAAACTCGCTCGCGAAGCCTCGGGGCTGCGTGGGTGACACAAAAACGTCCCCTGGCGCGCTCTGCCCTGAGGTGCGCCAGGGGCACGGACCGCGGACGTTGGGCCGTATGAGGGTTCGGCCCACGAACCGGTAGGTCGTATGAGGGTTCGACCTACGGAGCCCGCGATACGGGACCCGCTCTTCGGCGAGGAGAGCGGGTCCTCTCTTTGTCCGGATTTCCCGTGGTCGGGAGGCGCACTCCTGACCTCGGGAAACCGGGCGCCACCTGCGACTTCAGTCGGTCCGACGACTCTCGGTCCGAGATGCCGTGAAAGCGTGGCTTGTCTCACTCTGTCTCACCCTGATTCACGTCCTGACCAGCGCTTGCGGGCCATGCGCGGGCCACGTCAGGACTTCGGCGTCTTCCACGCCTTCAGGGTCGCCGAGATGCGGTCGTTGTCCTGCTTCACCGTGCCGTCGATGCACTTGGCGTAGACCTTCAGCAGCACGTCGACGCTCTGCCCGGCCCGCCGGGCGACCTCGGTCGGTGCAACGCCGGAGTTGAGCCACAGGGACACGCACGCGTGCCGCAGGTCGTACGGCCGCTTCGCGAGCGGAGAGGCCACCTGTGCGGGCGTCAACACCTGCTCCCGGGCCTTGGCCCACTCCAGGCGGTACGCCTTGTCCTGGACAAGGCCACCGACGGCACTGCGGAACAGCCGGCCATCGGGAGCCGTTCCGTAGCGGTAGACGTGCCACCGGAGCATGGCGACAAGCTCGGGTGGGATGGGGATCGAGCGCGACGCCGACCGGGCGCGGGACTTCAGGCCGCGGTCGTCGTGCGCGTCACCGCTGTCGGTCCACGCGGTACCGACGCGCGGGCCGGACTTGGAGGGGCACAGCTCTCCCCATCCGCGCTTCGGCAGAGTGCATTGGTCGGTGCGGAGCTTGACGACCTCGGCACATCGCATACCCGCGAAGTAGATGCAGCCGAAGAACGCGGCCAGGTGCCTTCCTCTCTTGCCCTGGGCGTAGACCCGCGACAACAGCGCGTGCGCCTGAGTGGGGTTGACCACGCAGGCCGGTTCGACCTGGTTGTCGTCGTCGTCGCGTTCCCACGAGACCTTGTCGAGCGGGTTGCGGTCCAGGCGCTCTTTCTCGATCGCGTAGCCGACCGCGGTGCGGAAGACAGCCCGCTTGTTGATGAACGTGGACGCGGCGGCGCGCTTGCCGTCCAGCCGCACCGACATGGCGCCGAGCACCGCGCGCACAGAGTCGGCGCTTTCAAGGGTGCGAACCGGCAGTGAGTTGGCCTCGATCCACGCGAGCATTTCGTGGGCCTCTGCGGGCGGCTCCTGCTTCCACCGGTGCACGTTGAAGCCCCACAAGTAGAGCACTTGGTAGAGCTGCTTTGGATCGGGCGCACGGGCGTCCTTGGCGGTCAGGGCAACCGTCGCCGTCGACAGGCCGACGACAAGGCCCATGCGCCTCTTGGCGGAGCTGCGCGGCCACTTCATCTCGATGAAGTCGCGAGCGTGGGCGTACCACGTGACTTCGGTGCGCGCGGCTTCGATGGCGCGGACCTCGGACATGGGCAGCCCGGATTCGGCGTCGAACGGCTCACCGCGGTTGATGGCCGCAATGAGGTCCGCGCGACGCCCGTCGGCCATGGTCTTGTTGGCGTGCGTCGATCCGAACTCTTCGGCACCGACCCGCCACCGGAGTTCGGCAGTCTTGCGCCCATTGCGGTTGCGGACAGCCCAGATCCGGACGTCGAACGAAGGGGTGGGCATGCGGTGTTCTCCCCGAGATTGGCGCCGGGCCCGGTCGACCGGGCCCGGCGATGGCAGATCAGGCGGACTTCTTGAGACCGGCCCACCAGGCGTCAAGGTCGGCCCGGTGGATCCGGAGGTGACCGTTGGGCAGAGGGGTGATCTCGGGCGCCTCGCCGCGAGCACGCATGCGGTAGAACGCGGCGCGGGACATGCCGATCTCCTCAAGCACCTCGGACAGCTTCAGCGCTGCGGGACGCTTCACTTGCCCTCGCTTTCGTCGGTTCCGGACAGCCCGGACAGGTCGTATCCGAGCTGTCCGGGGTGATTGCGCAGGTCAGGTGGGGTAACCGGACACCCGGACAGCTCGGACACCTCCGGGCCGGTCGCTGTCCGGGTGGCGGTGTCCGGGTAGTACCGACCCCCGGCATCCTTGGTGAGCTGTCCGGCGTCCGCCATGCGCGAGCAGGTGCGGCGCACGGTGTCGGGGTCGACGTCGGGCAGCGCGGCGGCGATGTCCTTCGGCTTGGCGCCGGGGTTGGTGCGGACGTGGCGCAGGATGACCGCGCGGGTGTCGCCCATGGTGTGGTCGGACGCCGGTCCGTCGAGCAGGTGCCACGCACCGGATTCGGGCGTGAAGGTCAGGGCGTATTCGGCTTCGTCCACGTCGCGACCGGTGACGTGTAGGACGCTGTCGGCCTGCCCGCGGGCCCGCTTGAGCACGAGCGTGGCGTCCGCCGCGCCGGCGAGTCCGTTGGTGCCGGACACCTCGGCGAGGAAGTCGTCACTGCCCGCCTTGCGGACGTGGTGGACGAGAACGACGGCCACGCCGTAGTGGTCGGCAAGGGCCTTGGCGCGGCCGACGGCGGCATAGTCGGCGTCGTAGGCGGACGCTCCCGGCGCGCTGTTGCCGCGCATCTTGGCGAACACGTCGATGACGACCATGCGCGCGTCCGGATGGCGATCCAACCAGCTCGCGATTGCCTCGCTCCCACCCTGGGGGAGTGGAGGGCACGACGTCGCCAACGTGAGCCCGTGCGGTGCGGGACGGCCCGCGAGCAACTTCCCCATCCGGGACTGGAGTCGGCGCGCGGTATCCTCAAGAGCCAGGTAGAGAACGGGTCCGCCGTCCACGGGGATGCTGTCGAACGCAAGGCCACCGGACGCGACGCACAGCCCGAGTCCCAGCGACATCCACGACTTGCCGACCTTCGGCGGACCGCAGAGCAGGCTCACGCCCTCGCAGAGGATGCCGGGCACGGCCCACCGCGGTTCGGGGAAGTCCATGCCCATGAGTTCGTCGGCGGTCCACGCGGTCTTGATCCTGGGCGGTGTCGCGGGAACCTGCGCGCCGTCGTCCTCGGCCGGGACGGCGCGCAGGTGCTCGGACAGTGCCGGTCGCGGTGTGGCGCTCACGCGGCGACCACACGCGGACGACCCTTGCCGGCGGCAAGGCCGGATCGGATCGTGCGCTGTGCCTCGCGGTCGCCCTGTCCCACCTGAAGCGCGGCGGACATGAGCCGGTTGGTCACGTCCACCTCGGACAGTTCGCCACCGGCGACGAGTTGGCCGAGAGCGACCGCCGAGAGGTAGACCGCGATGTTGTGACGGTCCGACGCCGAGTTGAGAATCCGGTCGACCTGACCGGATACCGCAGCTTCCAGGTAGGCCGAGTGGCGATCGTTGGGGATCGCGATCTGAACCGGTTCCTGAGGCGGCAACGGCGCGGGCCGCAGTAAGCCGGTGAGCCACGACGGCAACGGGGCCGGTTCGTTGTCCACGACCGCGGTGTATGCCTGCTCGCCGATGACGCTGCCGGCGGCGACGACGTAGCCGCCGTTGCCGCGGGTGTCGACCTTCCACCCGATCCGCCCGGCCGTGTTGCGCAGTTCGACGCTCTCGGGCGCGCGGAAGTACAGGTGCTGTCCGCCACTTGCCGTACGGACGGTGTACGTATCGCCCGGGTAGGGCTGCCTCGCCTTGTCGGCGAGCAGGTAAAACACGTCGGCACCGTCGGCCGCGCCCTGCTCGGCCCACTCATCGGGCGCGCTGTCGTCGGCGCTCTTGGGCTTGTCCAGGTCGACCACGAGCAGCCCGGACGGGCCGGTGGCCACGCCGATGTTGTACGGGCCGTGGTCCCAGCACCGGCCGATGCGCTCGGCGTCGGTGGTGGCACGCTCCGGCCACTTCGCCACGACCGGCTTCTTGCCGCCGGGGGCGAGCGGGAAGACGTGCCACCCGCGCTCGGCAAGCACGAGCGCGGTGGCCTTGAGGGGGTTGAGGTTCGGTCGGCTCATGTCGCCTGCTCGGTCGGTCCGGTGGCTCGGGCGATGAGCGAGGCGACGGTCAGCACGGTGGGGCTGTCCCAGTTGCTCAACCAGTCGATGATCAGCCGGTCGTACGAGCCGAGTTGCACACGAGCGTCGGCGAGCGCGCGGTGAAGCAGGGCGCGATTCTCGGCGCCGGTCTGGCACTCGATGCCGCGCGGTTCGGCGTGCAGCGGTTCGCGCGGTACGGGGACCTCTCGGATGGGCTCTGTCATGCTGGTTGTCTCCTGTCTGCTGATGTGGTGCGGGAGCCCGGGGCGACCGGTCGACTTGCCGGAAGACGGTCGCCCCGGGGCGGGTTCAGTGGGCGCGGTGGGTGACGGTGGGCAGGACGTCGCGGTGTACGTCGCGGTGGTCGATGTCGACGTCGGTCCCGGCCGCGTGCAGGTGTTCGGCGATGCGGCGGGCCATTCCGACGCTGCGGTGGCGTCCGCCGACGCATCCGGTCGCGATCACGATCGGCCCTCCGGTGTCGGCGAGCAGGCCGCGCGCGGTGTCGGCCGCGTTGGTGGCGACGCGCTCGATGCCGGGCGTGGCGAGCACGTGCGTGTAGACGGCGTCGTCCAGGCCGGTGAGGTAGCGCATCGCGGGGTCGCGGTGCGGGTTGCGGAACAGCACCCGCAGGTCGTACGTGATGGTTGCGGTGGGCGGGTCGTCGTGGCCGTAGCCGAACGAGACGATGCGAACGAGCGGGGCGTTGGTCATCGGTGTCTCCTGGTTGTCGATGCTGCGGATTCGGCGGTCTAGAACGGCGGTTCGGCGCTGTACGAGGTGCGCGGGCGGCGGCCGAGCGGGATGCGGATGCGCGGGCCGTCGTTGCACGGGCATGTGACGACGTCGGGCTCTTCGGGGTGGACGGCGCTGCCTTCCCACCAGCCGCCTTCACCGCGGCAGTCGGGGCAGTGCGGGTCGGCGCCTCGTTCGATGTGGACGGCGCGGTGGGCGCGGTAGATGAACCAGCGGCGGATGCGCACGCGGGGTGTCTCCGTTCAGCCGATGGCGGACGTGAGGGCGTCGACGATGCCGGTGACGAACGTCGCGGTGGAGTTGTTGAGCGAGGCGGCGAACGCGGTGGTGGAGAGGTTGACGCCGGCGACGAACAGGCAGAACCCGGCGAGCTTCGGGGCCTTGTTCGAGGCGAGCAGGGCGAACGCGGCGAGCAGGAGGATGACGGGCA
>NZ_WWJX01001301.1 GCF_009865215.1 Streptomyces sp. SID3343
ACTGCTCGGCGAGTGCGGTGATCTCGTCGAGGCTGCGGGTGACGACCGATCGACTGTCCCCGCACGCGGTGCACACCCATCGCGCGCGGCCGGTGTCGAGGCGGTCCCTCGGGAGTGCGCGGTGGATGGTGCTCGGCGATCTCCCTGCCGCGGTCCCACGTGAGTGTCCGCCGCAGTTGGGGCGGGATGCGGAGGAGGCTCCTGGTGAGGTGCGGGGCGACCTGCTCGGCCTTGATGCCGTCCGGCAGCGCGACGATGGTCGTGTAACGGCTGGTGCGCTCGACGAGCGTGGCGACCGCCGAGGGCCGTGTGCCCATCACGCGGTCGCCCTCCCCATGGCCGGGGACCTTGCGGTCCTCGGCCTCGGCGGGGCGGTCGGTGATGGGCACCATGCCGCGGATGATGCCCCGCCCGGTGGGACGGCGGGCGATCTTCGGGCGGTGCATGGGCCGGGCCGACCACAGGCGCCGAGTGAGGCTGCGGTCGATGGCCCGGCGGCGACGGGGGTCGTAGAGCGAGAGGTGGATCGCTTCGTGCGGGATCTGCATGGCGGTGTCACCAGGGAACCGGCGTCGCAGCCACCCCGCGATCCGATCGGGAGACCAGCACAGAGCCGGCTTGGCCTCCAACAGGGCGCGCAGAGCCGGTCGTTGGGCGAGCTTGGCCTGCTTGGGTCGTCGCCCGCGCGCGTACGCGGCCGCATCGGCGGGCGTGGCACGGTAGCGGCTTCGTCCGCCGTTGCGGGCGATCTCGCGGGAGACGGTCGAAGGCGATCGGGCCGGCCGCCCGGCCAATTGCCGGGCGGATTCCCCGGCGGCGATGCCGCGGGATATCTCTTCGCGCTCACTGCCGCTCAGGTGCCGCTCCGATCGCTGCTGCGGGGTGAGGCGGACACCGCCGCTCTGGCACAGGAACCGGCGGGCGCTCTGCATCGGTGCCCCGAGTGCCCGACCGATCAAGCTGAACGACTGTCCCTCGCGCCGGCGTCTCCCGATCTCATCCTGCTGTGCCGGCGAAAACCCGTAATCACGCACCTGTGCCTCCACGACCACATGATCATCCGTGGGCGGTGCGTTGATCCCATGATGGCGCCATCGTTTGACGACAGACGCGGCTCGGTGGACGGTGACCGGCAGCTCAGGTCGAGCGCAGGCAGAAGGGGTGTCCGGCCGGGCTGGCGTAGACGCGAGTGCCGGTGCGGGTTTCCGCGGTGACCTCGTCGGTGGGGCGCAGTCGGGTGGCGCCGGCTTCGGTGGCCGTGCGGTCGGCGGTTGCGAGGTCGTCGACGCCGAAGTCGAGGTGCATCTGCTGGGAGGTGCCGTCCGGCCAGTTCGGGGCGGTGTGTCCGGGGGCGGACTGGACGACGATCACCGGGAGGCCGGGGGCCTGAACGAAGTGGTGAGTCGGCGTGGGGGTGAGGGAGCCGCCGAGCAGCCGGTGCCAGAAGGCGCCCTCCTTCTCGATGTCGGCGGCGTCGATGATCACGGAGGTCAGGGTGATGGGCATGGGAGTCCTGTTCGTGCTGGTCGGTGGTTGCTCAGACGGTCGGGATGATGCCGCCGTCGACGCGGAACTGCGCTCCGGTGAGCCACTTCGCGCGGCCGGAGGCGAGGAAGGCGATCATCTCGGCGACGTCCTCGGGATCTCCGGGGCGGCCCATGGGGACCTTCAGGCGGTCCACGATCTGCCGCGTGACCTCTTCGGTGGTGATGCCCTGCTTCTCTGCCATGTGTTTCAGGTGGGCGGTGGCACCGTCGGTGACCACGAAGCCGGGCAGGACGCAGACCACGCGCACCCCGTGCTCGCCGACCTCGGTGGCCAGTTCGCGGCTGTAGGTGTTGAGCGCGGCCTTGGCGGCGGCGTAGGACGCCTCGGTGCGCTGAGGCAGTTGGCCGGCGATCGAGGAGACGTGCACGACGACGCCGGAGCCCCGCTCGACCATTCCCGGCACCAGGGCCCGGTCCAGGCGCACGGCGCTGAGGAGGTTCATCCCCAGGTCCGCCTGCCAGGATTCGTCCGACCGGCTCAGGGTCGGCGCCGGGGCGCTCGCCGCGCCCGCGTTGTTCACGAGGACGTCCACACCGCCCACGTGGTCGATGACGCGGCGGCCGAGGTCGGCCACCCCCTCCGGAGTGGAGAGGTCCGCCCGCATGAAGGTGGCGCCGCTGTTCACTCCGGGCCGGCTGCGGGAGGCCGTCAGCACTGTCGCGCCCGCGGCGACGAACCGGCGCACGGTCGCCGCGCCCAGGCCCCGGCTGCCGCCGGTGACCAGGACTCGTAGGCCCTCCAGCCCCTCATCGGTGATCGGCATCGGATAACCCTTCCGTAAGATGAACCTGACTCCGGAAACGATACACATAAACGGAACCGGACTCACCTTAAGGAGGTCCCTTGCCGTCACCACGCCCGCTGCGCGCCGACGCGCGCCGCAACCGCGAAGCCCTGCTGTCGGCCGCCCGCGAAGCATTCCTCGCCGGCGACACCGACGCGCACGTGGACGAGATCGCCCGCAGCGCCGGAGTCGCCGTCGGAACGCTCTACCGGCACTTCGAGACCCGCGAGGCACTGATCGAGGAGGTCTACCGTAAGGAAGTCGACGACCTGTGCGCCGCACCCGAGCAGCTGCTGGAGCACCACGCCCCGGCGGAGGCCCTGCGCCGCTTCCTGCTCCTGCTGGTCGACCACGCGGCCGTGGGCAAAGGCATGTCCGTCGCGCTGGAGAGCATCATGGCGAGCGACTCACCGGTCTTCGGCGTCGCCCGTACCCATATGGGCGACGCCCTCACCCGCCTCCTCGACGCCGGCGCCACGGCCGGCACCGTCCGCGGCGACGTCACCGGCCCCACCCTGCTACGAGCCCTGGGCGGTATCTGCGCCATGCGCGTGAGCGACGGGTGGCTCGACGAAGCCCGCCAGATCACCAACCTCCTCTTCGACGGCCTGCGCCACGGCGTCCCGCGCGCGACCTGAGCCGAAGAGCGCGCGGCGTGCTACTCCTGCCCGTCGTCGTCCTCGCCCAGGTCCGGGGCGTCCGCATCACGGCAGCGGCCGCAGGGTGCCGGCGACCGGGACGCTCGCGGTGAAGCTGTAGCGTCCGAGCAGGTTCAGGTTCAGGTTCAGGTGCTTGAGCGGAGAGAGCCGGGCGACATCTTCGACGCGGATCTCGTGGCCCCCGGCACGCAGCTGGGCGACGGCCGCGTCGATACTTCGTGGTCCACAGCACGATGGCGTTGAGTACCAGGCCGAGCGCGCCGAGCTGGTCCTCCCTCCCCTCCCGGTACGCCTGGTGGATGGTGCCGCGCTTGCCGTGGCACACGTCGCGGGCGAGCTTGTGGCGGGACTCCTGCACGGTCAGGTGCCGGTTCATCTGGCGGCGGTAGGTGTCGTCCACCGGGTCGACCACGCGCAGCAGGTGCTCGGTCCTCGCGATCCGCCCGTACTCGGCGAACGCCGCCCCGATCGAGGTGGGGCGGCCGTCGCGGCCGAACATGCGCAGCAGGTCGTAGGCGCGGACCTGGTTGGTGACCAGGGAGCCGGCGACCTTCAGCGTGTCGGGCCAGTGCGTGATCACCTTGTCAGGTTGACCCGGTTACGGGCCGGCTCCTCCACCGGGCCGTGCGTACCGGTCTCGACGCCGGGCATCGTGGCCCGCCGGAACCGCTGACGTCCAGGTCGCGGAGGCGGGGGCTGAGGTTGTAGCGAGGATCTTGAACAGGCCGAACACCATGTCGGAGTACGAGGCGTTGTCCGTCGCCACCATCTCCGCTTCACCCCCCGTCCAGGTTCAGCAGGGCGTCCAGGATATGCGGGGAGTCACGCGGCGTGCCGGGCACGACCATCTGCCCGATACCCGCGACCTGGTCGTTGACGGCGTTGAGGCAGGTGATGCCGCGCTTGAACCCGTAGTACTTCGGCGACGGGGCGGCGTTGATGGTGCGGACCGGCACCTGGAAGCGCAGCCCGTCCACGGAGGCCGGCAGCCCCTCACCCCACAACTGCACGATCGGGATGTCGGCCTGGGCTGCGATCAGCGCGGCGTTCGCCGCGGCGATGGTGTCGGCGCGCAGGTCTCCACAGCCGCGGTGGGGTACGCGAGGCCCACTCGAACGGGTGACACCCGACCGGCGCGCAGACGAGCGGCGGGCCCGTGCGCCTGGTGCTCGCCGTCCCGCCGTCAGGCGTCGTCGGCCTCGTACGGGTCGGCTCGTCGACGGCGTCCGCGCGGGTGCACAACGGCGCCCCACTCAGCACGGGTGGGCGGCGAGGGAACAAGGCGCCGCGGCTCCCAGACCGCGCCTTCGCCCCCCATTGGTAGCCGCACCGCCGGCAGTGCCACAGGCCGCCGGCGTCCTCGAGGTCGGGTGACCGACGGTGGCCACAGATCACCACCGGCGGCCGACGCCGGTCCCGACGCCGCATCGCCCACGCGAACACCCGAGCACCCCGACCTTGATCGATACACGGTGATCACACGATCGCACCGAGCATCAAATGGGTCGGGGCGACGCGCGGAACATCCCAAATCAGGATCAGCCCCGCATGCACGGGGAGCAGGATCCGCGGATGGTGACCGCGGCGTCCCACAGGGGATCGACCCCGCGTGCGCGGGGAGCAGCGGCAGCAGCAGTTGCGGTGGGTCGTGGGCGAGGGGTCAACCCCGCATGCGCGGGGAGCAGGCCTTCTGACCTGCACGTTATCGCGAGAAAGAGCTGTTCTTCGCGCAGTTCGGCGATTCGGCCACCCGATCACAAGGGGATGGTCCGAGCAGGCCGGCGCCGCCTGGTCGTGCCGGGCACCGGGCGTCGGGGGATTGGGGATACGTCGAGTTTCCCTGCCAGTCTGCGCGCATCCG
This sequence comes from Streptomyces sp. SID3343, assembly GCF_009865215.1. Classification (GTDB taxonomy): domain Bacteria; phylum Actinomycetota; class Actinomycetes; order Streptomycetales; family Streptomycetaceae; genus Embleya. The sequence continues at coordinate 4,853 of NZ_WWJX01001301.1, forward strand.
AGGGTGCATACAGGCCCATTGACCTGCGCTTACGCCACCGGCGGGGGGCTGATATCCAAATATCAGTCCCCATTTGCCGTATGTATCGCTGTGTGTATCGCGGGGGACGCGGATCGCCTTTCGACCGGCCGGCTCGATGCTCGCTCACACGGTGTGGTGTCAGTGGTTACGGAGCGGGTAGGCGCGTGGGGGCGTCGACAACCCCCCGTGGTCGGCGCTTGCGCGGTCCGGTGTCCGTCGACCCCCGTCCGGTCACCGGACCGCGCACCCGGCCCGGCCGGCTCACGTGGCGTGGCGGTGGGCCAACTCCTCCACCGTCGCGCGCCAGCCTTCGCCTCGGCCGCGTCGGTCCACCGCCTCGACCATCGCCTGGGGCGGCAGCGAGGCGAACAGGTCCGCGATCGCACCGCCGCGGCCTTCCTGGGCGTACAGCCACAACACTTCCGCCACACGCATGTCGCGGGTCGTCCAGTACTCGGGCTGCCGGTGTGGGTCCGCCGGGTGCGTGTGTCCCGACCGCGGCGTGGCGTCGTCGTGTCCGGGTGGCGACGCCGAGATCAGGGCCCGCAGGGTCGCCGTCGCGGCCAGGGCCGGCGCCAGTGCGGACCGGGCCGGCGGGCCGAGCCGGCCCAGGGCCCCGACCAGAGTCTCGATCGCCCCGAGGGCGTCGGTCGCGGCGCACGGCGACCAGCCGGTGGCGGTGACCGTGGTCAACACCTCGCAGGCGGCGTCCGAAAGGGTCTCGATCCGGCTGTGGAGGTCATCGTCCATACCCGTCCAACGACGCCGGGCGGTCGCCGTATCGCCGCCGGCCCGGCCACGCGGATGTGGGGTCGCCGGGTCCGGCGTTCCATGACGGTCGGCGGCCTCGATGCCGCGGTCACATGAGGATGCCGAGCGCGAGGAGCACGAGCGTGGTCAGCGCCAGGATGAACAGGCCGCCGCACCCGTCGCCGGAGTTCTTCCTCGAGCGCTTGGATCCGCCGGGGCGTTTGCCGCCGCCGTGTTTGCCGCAGTAGCGCTGTCCCTGTCGGGTCGGGTTGGCGCAGGTCTTCCCGTTGTTCCTGGCCGTCGACCTCTGGCAGCTGCCCATGAACGTCCCCTCCGAACCGATGGTGACTCCATGTTGTCGAAACCTCGCACCGTGTGCGGGACTTCGCCCAGACTGGCGAACGGGGTCCGCGTTCGAGTCCGGTGACGGGTCGGGCCGGCGGGCCGGGGATGAGCCGTTTCTGCGGCCATTGGTCCGCAACGTCGTCGAAACCTCTGCCGCCGGTGCTTTCGCTCGGCATAGCGTGGAGGACGCAACCGTGTGGCCAGGGATTCAGGGGGAGTCGTGCGCGCAAAGACCTTGTTGGACGGGCGATATCGGTTGCTGAGGCCACTGGGTTCGGGCGGGTTCGGTGAGGTCTGGGAGGCCCTCGACCGCAAGTTCGGACGTGCGGTCGCCGTCAAGGTCCTAGCCGTGAGCGCGCACATGGACGTCGACGAACAATTGGCACGGCTGTCCAGGGAAGCCATGCTCGCCGGCCGGCTCTCGCATCCCACCATCGTCACCGTGCACGACTTCGGTTCGGTCACGGACTCGGGGAGTCTGTACGCCTACATCGTCATGGAGTTGGTGGAGGGGCGCCCACTCAGCACCGTGCTCCTGGATCGGCTGCCGATCCTGCCGACCGCTCTGGGTATCGCCATCGATGTCGGGTCGGCGTTGCGCGAGGCGCACCTCGGCGGCCTGGTGCACCGCGACATCAAACCGTCCAACATCATGGTCCCGTTCTCGCGCGCGCAAGGGGTGAGCGCCAAGGTCGTGGACTTCGGCATCACCAAGACCACCGACCGGCGACACGACATCACTGTGGCCGGGGTGCTCACCGGCAGCCCGGCGTACATGGCGCCCGAGTTTTTCGACGGGGAGTTCGAATCGCGTTCCGACCTGTACTCGCTCGGTTGTGTCCTCCTGGAGATGCTCACCGGGAAGCCGCCGTTCGAAGGGACTCCCTGGCAACTCGCCGACCAGCACCGGTTCCGGCAGGCACCGCGGCTGAAGGACCGGAATCCCGATGCCCATCCCGGCCTGGACGACCTCGTGGCCTCGCTTTTGGCTAAGAAGCCCGAGGAACGGCCGAGCAAGGCGTGGGAGGTGGTGGACATCCTCGATGAGATCCGGAAATTCCGGCACATCCGACGCCCACGCAAGGTCCAACCGGCCCCAGCGCCGTCCGACACCGGGGAACAACCGATCGGACCGTCCGGTAGGGCCGCGCCACGCGTGAACCGGGCCGGGACGGGGAGCCTTGCTGGGGCGTTCGACGATCTCTTCAGGTTCCCCGGCCTCGGGTTGGACTCGCCACGGCCCCGAGCCACGACGCCGCCACCGACGAAGGTCATGCCGGCCGACGAACAGGTGACGACCGATCTGGGGCGGAGCCCGTCCGACGCGGCCGCAGCGCGTCGAGGACGGGACGACACGACCGAGATCACGATCCGCCATCAAGGCGAGACCGTCTCCGCGCTGGTGGTGCCGGTGCCCGTCCGCGTGTCCTGGCCCTGCCCGGAATGCGCCGCCGGCGCGGCGAAGCCGGCCGGCCTCCTCGGTTGCCTTTTGTGCGAAGGCTCCGGTCGGGCAGAGAGGTACGAGACCAGGCGCGTCCGTCTTCCCGACGGCGTCCGCGACGGACAACGAGTACGACTCAAGGGACTCGGTGGACCGGGGAGCAACGGAGGAGAAGCCGGGGATCTCTACGTCACCGTCCGCGTTCGTCCGTGATGCACCGTCCGGAACGGCCGACGAGTGCCGTCACCGATCCTGCCCACGGACCGCTCCGTTCGTTTCGATGTCGGTGTCGTTCGTGATCGAGCCGGATGGGTCGAGTTCACCGTCGCGACGGGCCGTTGGGGCCTGGTGGCGTTCTCGACGGGCTCGGGCGATGGCCCGGGCCCACGCGTTCCGACCTGCCGGTCCTGGCCCGTGCGTGCCGTGTCGGTCCACGTCGCGCACCGACTCCCGGGGCGGCGCCTCGGGGATGCGGTGCTGCGGCGTTGCGGCGGTGGCGCCGGGGTGTGGTCGGGGTTTGGCGCGGGCCGGAGGTGTGCCGGGTGCATTGCCGGGTGGGACCACACGTAACGAACGCACGGTCTCGGCGCCAACGGCCGTGTTGATCCGCTTGATCAACGCGCTTTCCAGCAACCGTAGTTGGGTGGCGTATGTGGGTGAAATGGGATGCAGGTCCAAGCGGCCGGTGTCGGGGTCGTAGTGGCCGGCGGTGACCTTGTCCGCGTACTCGGGGCAGGCCCGGGGCCAGACGTCGGCAAGGGACCCGCCGGTGACCGGCGCGGTCCAGCCGTGGTCGGCGAGCAGCTGCTCGAGGAGGCCGCCCAGGGGTTGCGGGTCGCGGTCGTCGGTCCGGGCCGCCGACGGCCTGCGGGTGCGGGTCCGGTTCGCGGCCGTGTCGCCGGTGCGGTCGCGGGCCGCGGCGAGGGCGGATCGCAGCGCGATGCGGGCCAGGTCGCGGGGGCGGACGTCGTCGGTGGGCGCGGTCACCGGGTACCCGTCCCGGTGAGCTTCATCGTGGTCGATGTAGCCCAGTGTTGGGCGCGGTCGACCAGGTCGTCGCCGTACAGGGCGCGGACGTAGTCGGGGTCCTCGGTGAAGGCGATCAGGGTCGGGATCGCGCTCATCTCGAGGTCGTTGCGGTCGTGGCTGATCTCGTGGCGGATGCGGGCGAGTTGGTCGCGGGTCATCGCGGCCGGGTCGGGCAGGCCGTCCTCGCGCAACGGCAGATCGTCCGCGTGCTCCTGGTCGTCGACGTGGGTGACGTCGGCCGGGGTCAGGGCCCGGGCGATCAGGGCCGCGGCCTCGGCCGACGGGCCCGAGGGCGGTGCGTCGGCGGCCTGGTCCCACTCGCGGTGCCGGGCCGCGGCCGCGGTGCGGGAGTCGCGCCACTGCTCCAGGGCCCGCGCTCGCCGCTCGGGTGTGGTCCAGGCGCGGGCGGCCGCGGCGAGGCGGTACTTGAGCAGGCCGGAGGGTCGGTGGACGTGGGCGGGGACGTCGCCGCCCGCCTGGTCGAGCCAGGCCACGACCAGATCGGCGCTCCAGCCGGCGTCGGCGACCTCCCGGGCCACCCACGAGACCCGCGCGACGTCGACCCGCGCGAGCCAGGGCACCCGGTGGACCAGGTCCCGGGCCAGCGCCCACCGCAGCTGGTAGGAGTTCCGCTTCCCCGGTCCGCCCTGCCGGGGCTTTTTGTCCGTTTCCTTCGTGATCGAGCCGGCTGCGGTCCCGTGGCCGAGTTCTTCAGGGGGGAACCCAATAAGTCCGGCAGTCGAAAGCTCTTGGTAACCCCTAACCCCTCCCCTGCAACGCTTTCGCGCCGGACCCACCCGTGAGGAGCGCCGGCCGGTCCGGGTCGGGCGCTTGCGGGCGGTCAAGCGGGCCAGGCGGGCGATGGTCCGTCGACCGGCGCGGCCGACGACGCGCACCATGCGCCGGCCGGGGCCCCGGCCCTCGGTGACGATCCCCAGGGCGCGGTCGTACATCGGCGGGATCACCAGCGCCCACCGCGAGGCCCACCGCAGCTTCCCGCGCCGGCCGCCCTTGAGGACGTAGGCGATCAGGCCCGCCTCGCGCCACGCCCGCAACTGGTTGCAGACCGTCCGCTCCTTCACCCCGGACGCCCGCGCGAGGTACTCGATCCCGGGCCGGTACTCGCTCAGCCGAGCCATTACCCGCGCCAGAGGCATCGTCGACTCCGTCGACAGGCCCGGCACCAGCATCTCCACCGACCACTGCATCGCCTGGAGCCAGGACATCGCGTCCGCGATCCGCGATCGGGTCGTCCAGACCCACTGTTGTGCCTCGACGACCGGCACGAAGTCCTCGACACGACAGCGGGGCCCGTACGCGCCCCGCACGGACCGCGCTGTCGACGACGCGACGGACGCCACCGCAGCGGCGGCGCGGCGGCCACCGCGACGAAACGCCGCCGGCCACGTCCCGGACCCGGCGCAGCCAGGCGAGATGGGGGAGGCGGGCGGTTTGGGCGCAGGGGAGGGGTAGGTGGAAGCAGTGACGGAGGTGTGCACGCCCCTTAGAGGTGTCGAAATTCCGATCGGTGTGACACGCATCGGCACGGCCCGGTGGTGTGAGGAAGATCGCTCCGCCGTGTCGACGCGTCGCCAGCCAGGCGTCGACACATCGATGCCGACCGGCTCAAACAAGCCGAAATCCGGGGCCAGGTGATGTCCGCCGACCTGCGTTTCCGGGCTCCGCGGAGCAGTGGATCGAGTGAAATCGGCCGTGCCGACAAGACACGGACCGCCTGCGTCATGCAAAATGACAACGTCCTTCCCTCGCGCGACGCGCGGGTATGACAAAGCCCCCGCCTCGCGGGTGCTGGTTCTGGAGAGAACCCTCGTATTGCCCCTGATCAGACCGGTTGCCGCCGGAAGATCGGGACCTCGCCCAAGGGCGAGTAGTTGTAAGTGGGGACGTAGTAGGCCCGCGGTGTTCCACCACTGCGGAGGCCGGCGTCCCGGCGGCTCAGCCGCCCAGCGCGTCTATGTCATCCACCCCCACACCACAACAGAGGTGCGCCTGAAAGGCGCCGACGGAACCGATCGCCGGATGGGCGATCGGGAGTCTGTGAGCCCTCGCCGACGTGACACGGTCACCGTCCCAGCGGGGGCTTTGTCGTGCGGTCCCCGAGATGCCACGGGGCCACGGACCGGCGAAGACGTTGCCGGGCAACGCGGAGTAGTAGCTGTAGCGGCCGGAGCGACAGCGTTGCATCGCTTCCACGGCGGGGTGCTGCATGCACACTGGCGTGTGCGGGTAGGCTGCTTCACGCAAGCCACCTTGTGCTAGAAGGTGTGTACCGGCAGGCCAATCGGCCGCCGGGGGAGCCCCCGTACGGACTTGGTCAAGGTCCTGGGGGCTCTCTGCATTTCCAATCGAAAGCGGGACCACCATACCGCTACAAGGGATCACCGAGCGTGCGTCGTTGTGCCGTGTCGGCGGCCGTTCGGTCACTGCGCTCCCCGCAACTCGCGCAGGTGGGCGATGAAATCCCGGGCTTCGTCTGCGTGTTGGTAGCGAGATTGCAGGACTTGTCCGAGGTCGGCGGACACCATTGCCAGAGATGGCAGCGATCGCCGGGGTCCCGCGAGGGCTTGTTCCCCGTAGGCCAGCGCCGTGTCGAGGTCGCCTTCGCGGGCCGCGACCACGCCCAGCGTGATCCGGGCCTCCGCGATTCGCATAGGTGACCGCTCGACTCCGTCGAAGTCGGTGCTCGCGCGAATGACTTCGACGGCCAGTTGCTCTGCAAGGCGATTTTCGCCGACCTTGCGCAACGCATCCATCCGATAAAAGTCGTACTTTGCCGGGTCTACAACGAAATGATTCTCAATGTCTTCCGGGTATGGCAGCCGTTCCAGGAGCAGTCGGCCCTTGTCCAAGGCCACTTCGGTCTGTGCCCTGTCCCCCAGCCGTGCCCAAGCCTTCGCTGCCTGCGCGTGCAGTTGAGCGGCCACGCTTTCGTTGGGAGCGATGGCGATGCCGGCTTCCGAGGCTGCGATGACACCGCGGTAGTCGCCCCGGGTCAGTGCGAACCACGCGCGCATTTCATGGGCCCATCCCTGAACGCTGATTTCTCCGGACTCGGAACCGAGCATCAGCGCGGCCTGGCGGGTGGCCTCGGCATCGCGGGGCCGCCCGGAGTCGTACTCCACACAGCCCACCAACAACGACAGTTTCCCGGCGAGCGCGATGATCTCGCGGTGCTGTGCCAGGCTCACCCGTTGGTGCTGGAGGCCGGCGACTCGTCCCAGCCAAGCCCTGCCTTCGATGAGCAGTTGGTCGGCTGGCATGTACGCGTACTCGCAGCACAACCGGTCGGCCGTGATCCGCAGCGCATCCAGTGTTGCCGCGTCGACATCGCTGGCGCGTAGCCGGGCGATGATGTCCACGGTGTCCATCCCGCTGACCTGCAATACCTCCGCCCGCCCGTCGCGGCGGCTGCTCTGGGGAAAGAAGGCGCCGGTCGTCGTACCGAAGACGCGGGCGATCACGGACCGGTACTTCAGTGGTTGAGCGTCGCCCGCCTCCCACCTTTTCCACTGTCGTAGAAGGTCCTGTTCGCCGACCACCTGGTCCTCCGGGAGGCGAGCCATCATGGCGCGTACCGCGTCAGCCTGCGACCAATCGCGGGCTGCGCGTTCTTCGACCATCCGCCGGGCCCAGTCAGGCCGTTCATCAGCCATCGCGTGTCCCTTTCTCGTCCTACAGGCGGCGCGGTCCGCGCGCTCCGGGGAGCGGGGCCGGCCCTTCCTGGTGCCGAGACTGACACGGCACCTTGATCGTGCGGAGGTGACAAGTGGGGGTGACATTCGAGATGTCACCCCCACTTGTCACTTTTTGCAGCGGTCGAGCCGGCGCAAGGTGATCGCCAACTTCCCCTATTCGCGACGGAAGAAGAGGTGGTCACTGTGATCGGCTTGGGCTTAGTCAATCGGTGGTCGAAGGGACGTGGTCCACTGGAGGATGGTCGATCCACCGGCCACCTTGACGGCCACCTCTACGACGCGGTCGTCCGCGAGGGACACGGTGCGCACGACTTGAGTTACAACGACATCCCCGGCCGTGAGGCCGAGGGTGGACTTCTCCGACTCGGTCGCGAGGCGGGACGTCACCTCTTCCAGCACTCGGTCCTGAGCCGCTCCCAGTCGCTCTGCAGCCAGCTCCCGCGATCCTCCGGTGGAAACCGGCTCGGTCAACTCGGGAGTCACGGCGATCACATACGCGGGGTAGTAGGAGCTGCTGAGGTGGACCGGAGAGCCGCCCCGGCTCACGAGCCGGCGGCGGACGTGGACTGGTGTCCCTGGGGCTACGTCAAGTCGCGGCGCTACCAATTCATCCGCGCCGACCGTGCCGACGTCAAGGATGTGAGAGGACTCGCCGCCGCCGAGGGCGCTACCAGTGGCCTCGTACATCTGGACACGCGACGCGATGTTGCTGCTGCTTGGGCCCGCGACGATTGTCCCGACCCCGGCCTTAGCGAGGGTCAACCCTTCCATTTTGAGCCGCCGGTACGCGCGGTTGGCCGTCGTCTGGGCTACGCCGAACTGTTCACAGACCTGTCGCAACGACGGCAGCGTGTCGCCGGGTCGCAGCTCTCCGTCCTGGATCTGGCGCCGGTAGTGCGCCGCGATATCCGCGTATCCGATGTGCTCTGACATGACTACCTCCTCTCTGCTCGATGGTGCACTACGAGACTAACTTACGTGTCGTTCTAGCGCTACCACTAGCGCTGGAGGGGGATAGTGGTCTACCTTGTGGTGCACCGCCTCACACAGCGGTGGTTGTCGCCGCCTTTACAGGTGGCCGTGGGTGATAGCACCACCAAATCCCCCGGTGTTCGCGACTTCCCTGTTTGTTCGACTCGCAGCGCCGTTGCGCTGTCTGTCCACCAGGACGACCCGGAATATGCGGGAGGCCTGGCGGGCGGAGAGAGCACCGTGACGCGCCCCACCTCCGCCCCCGCAAGGAGCCCCTGGTGACCACACCCACCCCCACCCGCGTTCCGGAGGTCGCCCGGAAGCGACCCACGAAGACCCGCAGCAAGACGCTGCGCGTCAGCAGTCGGCCCCCGCTGGCCGTGTCGAGCCTGCGCCCCACCGCCCTCGACTTGAGCCCGGGCCACGAGCACTTGGTGTGCCCGGACTGCGGATGCTGGACCCCGATGACCGGGATCCGCAGCACTCCTCACCTGGTACCGCACCACACCGAGCCCGCTGGCACTCTCGGCCGGCCGCACCGCTGCATCGGCAGCAACCGCCTGCTCACCCTCGACATCGACGCCGACCTGTGGCAGCGGCACTTCGCCCAGGGAGGCGCGGAGACCGGAGCCCGCCGCACCACCAAGGTCCAGCCGTCGAGCCCGCCGCCCCTGCCCTACGGCCTGGCGGGCCTGCCCCGCACGGCTGCGGAGGCGGACCCCACAGCCCCGAAACAGTCGGTCCCGCAAGCCACCCCGAAGGCCGACGCCTCGACGCGTCGTCGGCGCAGCGCCGAGTGGGCCCGTGTCGCGTCGGCCGTCGAGCGGGTCGACGACGATCGCGACCAAGTGCCTGAGGGCGATGCGCCCACCGAGCACGATGTCCCGATCGAGCCGCTGGGCATGGCTTACAAGGTTCTCGCCCACCTCGGTCCCGACGGCGAGCAGCTGGGCGACGAGACCCTGTGGCAACACCACCGCCGCGGTGGCGCGAGCATGGCGCTGGCTCCGGGCCTGCGCCTGGTCTGGCACGCGGACTTGGGGATCTTCGCCGTCGCACAGGCCGAGTCCCGGATCGAGACGACGATCACCCCCGCGACCGTCGGTCAGGTCCTCGCGATCCTCGCCCACAACCAGGCCTGACACACACATTCACCGACCGCGCCCCGCCCGCACTGCACCACACGGGCGGGGCGCGGCCGTACCCGACCACAAGGAGCTGCACCCGTGAACATCAACAACAAGCTCACCCGGCTCAACGCGGCGACCCGTCACATCACGGTCGCCGTCCTGGACGCGGTCGGTACCTCGATCTGCGTGGTCGTCGGCGCCCTGGGCGCGGTCGTTGCGTACCACCACACCACCACCGTTCCCGGTGAGTGGCGGGCCGCGATCGTGGGGGCCGCCGCCGTGATCGCCGCGATCGTCGGCGACGGCGCGGCCCAGCACATCCTGGGCCCGGTGCATCAGCGTCTGTACTCGGCCCGGCAGGCCAACGAGGAGGGCACGCCGTTGCCGGAGGGCTTGGACGAGCGGCTTGCGCTGCTCGTCGACCGGGACCAGGAGCACATCGCGGCGCGGCGTGCCTACCAGCTCGACACCGCCGGGGTGTGGCTGACCGACCCCGACCTGTGGCAGGCCCACCGCGACGGAGCCAGCATGCATTTCGCCGACGGGTTCCGCCTGATCTGGCACGCGGACGAAACGCCGTACGCCGGCGACGAGTTCACCCTCGCGATGCCCGACTCCCACCTCGAGGTGATCGTGAGCGGGGCGCGGGACCTGAGCCGGTACGTCACGGACCACCTCGCGTACATCGAGGCGCACGACACGGTCCCGGCCTGACCGGACCCCACCCGAATCGCGCGCCCGGGCGGTGACCACTCACCCGCCCGGGCGCTGCCGTCGCCGCCAGGAACCGTCCGGGCCGACACCTTCATCCATGTGTCGGCCCGGACGGCTGTTGGAGCAGCCGGACCCGCGACAGGACATCACTGGAGAGGAACGAACATGACCGAGATCGCCGAGATCATTCGCTACACCGCCGACATCATCGTCACCACGCCGGACGGCCTGGTGCTGCTGATCAAGCGTGGCTGGGCACCGCACGAGGGCGCCTGGGCGCTGCCGGGCGGCCACGTCGACCCCGGAGAGACCAGCCTCGCCGCCGCCGCCCGCGAACTGGAGGAGGAGACCGGGGTACAGGCGACCGCCGGTCACCTGCGCCAGGTCGGTGTGTTCGACCGGCCCGACCGCGACCCGAGGGGCCGCTACGTCACCGTCGCTTACGCCGTCACGGTCCCCGCCGACACCCCGACGCAGCCCGGGGACGACGCGACCGCCACCTGTTGGTGGCCGTTGGACGACCTGCCCCCGCTGGCGTTCGACCACGCCGACATCCTCGCCGCCGCGACGACCTGATTTGCGACGACGTACGAACCGAGCACCCCGGGCGATGCCCCGGGGTGCTCGCGTTCCAGGAACGGTGAGGGCCGACACCTGTACAGGTGTCGGCCCTCACGGCTGCTGGAGCGGCCGGAAAACAGGTGCGGCCCCGGGGTGGAAGCCCGGGACCGCGCGCAGGACACCGTTTGAGAGGAAAACCCTGCGTGAACATCATCGCATCGAACAACAGCGGCGACGACGCCGCGCGGCGGGCCGCCGAGGCCGAGCGCCGCTTCGCCGACGAGCTGCACAAGCGGGCGATGGACATGAAGGCCCGCGCCGCGAAGGCGACGCAGCGGTGAGCGCGGAGGCGCGTCGTCAGGCGGAGGAGGCGCAGCGGCGGGCCGCTGCCGTCCGGGCGGCGGCGGATGCCGCTGCGCGGCGCTTGAAGGAGTCGCAGGACCGGGCCGAAGCGAAGGCGGGCCACTGATGCCGACGACCACCCCGATCCGGCCGCCGGCCAAGCCGAGGCCGACCGATCCGCCGGTGCCCCCGAAGGGGCCCGTCACCGCCGTCGTCACCGACACCACCGGAGGAGAGTAATGGACTGGCGCCACGCGTCTGCTTGCCGGAACGAAGACCCGGAACTGTTCTTCCCGATCGGCAGCACCGGCCCCGCCCTCTTGCAGATCGAGGAGGCGAAGTCGGTCTGCCGTCGCTGCCCCGTGATAGAGCGGTGCTTGGGCTGGGCCCTGGAGTCCGGCCAGGAGGCCGGGGTGTGGGGCGGGTTGAGCGAGGACGAGCGTCGGGCGCTCAAGCGCCGCGCCGCCCGCAACCGCGCCCGCGCCGCCGCCGAGGGCTGATCACCGGTGGCCGACGACGAGAAGCGCCTCCAGGAGCAGCAGGAGCAGGCGTTGCGGCGCCGGGTGCGTGAGGCCAACGCCCGGTCGGCGGCAACGGCGCGGGCCGCGAACGAACACCGCCGCGCCGACGCCGACCGGGACTGAGGTTCGGCGCGTGCCGAAGAGCGGCCCGGGTGGGGGCCGGCCCCCGAAGCCTTCGGGCCCGCGGGGACCAACCCCCACCCGGCCGGACCCGAAACCCCGTACCTGACTACATGAACGCGGCGGGCCGGTGCTCGAATCACCGGCCCGCCGCTCGGCGAACCCCCACAGACAGACAGAGGAGTCACCGTGAAGTACAGGATGCCCGGACCCGCCGACCCCCCGATCCCGATCCCGATCCCCTGTGCCGTCCCGGCCGGGCTCGCCGCCGTCCTGGCGGTGCCCGTCGACCTGGTCGACGGCGTGCCCGGCGCGTCGGGCCGGGTGTGGAGCCTGCTCGACATCAACCCGTGCCGCGCCCACGCCGCGCGGGCCTTGATGGACACCGTGACGCCCGGCCCGAGCGGCCTGGACACGGTCCTGCTCGTGGTGTCCGTGCCCGAGCCGGACGGGGCCGCGTGAGCGCCCGCCTCCGGTGCCGCCGGGCGGCCTGGACCACCGCGCTGGTGCTGATCGGGCCCCTCGCGCTCCTCGCCGTCGGCGTGAGCATCGTGATCGAGTGGTTGGGCGACCACGCCCTCCTCGGCCGCAAGGTCCTCGTCTGGGCATCCGCGTTCGGTGATCTCGTCGCCGAACCGCTGTGCGACGTCGTCGACACCTGCCTCGACCGCCAAGCGGCCCTGGGCGGCACCGGCCTGTGGATCCTGCGCCCCTGGGACGAACGCCACGACATCCGCGCCGCGGAGCCCGACGACCACCGCTGACCACACCCCGTCGGCCCGGGGCGGGCCGCACCGGACACGATCCGGTACGGCCCGCCCGGACCGGACGTCTCGTTGACGGCTGCCCCCACCACCGCGCCCCCGGGTCGCGGTGGTGAGGAGAACCGCCAACCCGCGCCGCGCCGGTTCGGTGTCGGTGTGTCGGTCGGCCACGATGGTCGATCGCGGCCCCGCCCCGAACCGGTCGGGTCTGTGCCCGTCGCTGTACCCACACCTCGGATGGAGAGAGATGACGACGACGATCGACCCGCCGGGCACGGCGCCCGGCCGGGCTGCCGCTTCGACTTCGACGACCCGGCCCGCCCCTTCCACGACTTCGGTCGGGTCTTCCGCGACTCGGCCCGCCGCTTCCACGACTCGCCCGACCGCTTCTGCGACCGGCCCCGAGGCTCCCGCGCGGTACGTCCTCGACACTGCCTCCGAGCGGGCCGAGAGGCACCTTGCCTTTGCGACTTCGGAGGCCCCTTCCACGACTCGCCCTGCGGCTTCTACGACTCGCCCCACTCCTTCTACGACTTCGGTCGGTCCTTCTGCGACTTCGGCGGACACCGGTCGGGGGGTGAAGATCACGCTGGGGATCGCGTCCGCACTCGGCGGGTGCGTGATGGGCGCCGCCGGCTTCTACCTCTCCTTCGGGAACCTCAGTTCCGCCGGCCACACCGTGTTCGGGTTCTCCACCGGCGACGCCAGGATCTTCGCGGTCGGCGTGGACGTGGCGATCGTGACCTGTCTGGTCCTGGACCTGTTCATGGCGTGCATCCGCACCTCCTGGCCGCTGCTGCGGGTCCTCGCGCACGGCATGACGGCGGCGAGCATCTACTTCAACGCCGCCGCCCACGGTGCGATCGCCGACAACCTGGACAAGGCCGCGAGCCACGGCCTGATGCCGGTCCTGTTCGTCATCGGGGTCGAGGCCGGCCGCCGGATCCTGGTCCACCAGGCCGCGCTCCCGGCCGACCACGACGTCATCCCCGGCCACCGCTGGGCACTGGCGCCCCGCCCGACCTGGCGCATCTTCCGCGCGATGAAGCTGTGGGAGGTCGGCTACGCCGAGGCCATGGACCGCCAACGCGAACGGGCGATCTTCAACGCCTGGAACGAGTACAAGCAGGAACTGGGCAAGGCCCGCCTTGCCGAGGGCAGCCCCGAGGCCTTGGCCCGACTGCCCGGAAAGCTGGAGCCGTTCGGCCTGACCGTGGACGAGGCCCTGGCCCTGCCCGACCACATGGCCCGCCAGGAACTGCGGCGCCGCCAGGAGTCCGACCGGCGCGCCCGCGAACTGGAACTCGACACCGAGCGCGCCCAGCACGAGGCGGAGAAGGCCCGCATGGCGCACCGCAAGGAGATGGCGACGCTGCGGGCGGACCTGACGACGACCGAGGGCGTGGCCGGGGCGCAGGCCCGCGGGGCGGTCGCCGAGGCCGAGGCGCGGGCGGACGTCCGCTCGCGCGCGATCGCCGAATTGGGCGACGCGGCGGAGGAGAGGCAAGTCGCAGAAGAGCGGCGGCGAGTCGCAGAAGAGCGGGCCCGGGTCGCAGAAGCCGACAAGCGCGCGGCGGCCGACGCCGCGCTCGCGGAGGTCGAGAAGCAGCGCGCCGCGCAGGCCCGGGTGCGAACGGCGGAGGCCGAAGCCCGAGTCGCAGAAGCCGAAGCGCGAGTCGTCGAAGCCGAGAGGCAAGTCGCAGAAGAGCGGCTCCGAGTCGCCGAGAACACCCGGCGGGCGATCGAGGCGGAGGACGTCGCGAGTCTGACCCCGCACCAGCGGCGGGTCCGCCTCGTCGCCCGGATGATCCTCGCGGCGGCCCCGGCGGACGTCGAGCTGGCGGCGATCGAGAAGGCGATCGGCAAGACCGCGAGCACCGCGTCCACGACGAAGGCCGCGGCCGTCGCCCTGGTGGCCGCCGGCTACGACCCGGCCACGGGACACGACCCGGAGGTGCCCGCCCGCGACTGACCCGGCACCGACACACGAGCAGTACCGCGCGAGGGACGGCCCCGATCCGGGGGCCGTCCCTCGCGCGTTCCCGCCCGCATCAAGGAGGAGAACCCGTGTGTGAATTCGAGGACTTCGAGGACCCCGCCGCGGCTGCGCGCCGCCGGGAGATGGAACAGATGCACGCCGCCTACGAGGAGATGGACATGAACGAGTACGCCGCGTTCATGGCCGAGATGGACGCCCGCGACGCCGAGCGCGAGCGGGACTGACCCGCCCGGCTGCTTTTCCGCCCGCCCGTCCGGCCTCGCGCCGGCCGGGCGGGCGGGATGGACGCCGAAGCGCCCCGCCCCGCCCCGATCCGTTCCGATCGGCCGGCCCACCCGGGCCGCCACGAAGGAGACCCAGTAGTGAAGAGCACCGACAAGGCGCCGGCCCCGACGCCCGAGGCCCGCGCGGCGTGGCTGCGCAGGGTGGCCGCCGACCCGGACGAGTGCGCCGCCTACATGGCGAGCGTGCAGCGCAACCTGTTGTGCGTGAGCGCCGACATGTCGGCCCTCGCCCGCGAGATCCGGGTACGCCTGCGCGGCGACCACATCGAGGGCGACCGGTTCTGGGACGCCCGTTGGCGCGCCCGGCCCGTCGAAGGCGCGATGGGCGACATCCTGGAGCATTTCGACGCCCTCGCGGACGCCCTGGAAAAGACCGCCCGCAAGCGCCGTGCCTACGCCGAGAAAATGCACGACATCCCGGAAAAGCGCCGTGCCCGAGCCCTCGCCCGGGAACGGAAGAACAATCCCGCGCTGAGGCCCGCGCCGCCGCTCGCGAATCCGGGGAACGACCCGCGATTGCAATCGGGTGGGAATGCGGGTTATGCTGCTTCTCCGAGTTCGCTCTACGACTTGGGTCGTGAGTCGGCGTGAAGGCCCCGCTGACCAGTGCCGAACTTCGCCGGGAGAAAACCCGCGAATGGCGCAAGAGGGAATTGCAGGAAGCCCGCGAACGTCGTGGCGAGCAGGGCGCGATGGAATTCTGGTTGCGTCTGGTCCGCACCGCGATTGCGAAAGAGGCGAAAGCCGGCCGGGCCGATGTGTGGCCGGCGTACGCGTTGATCTCCCGTCTGGTGCTGACCGCGATCCAGCGGCGCGCGGCGGGCGACGCGAGGATCTGGACCGACCTGCTGCGGTACGCCGAGCAGGTCGTCGACCGGCATCCGCCCCACCACTGACCCGCCCTCGTACGAGGCCCCCGCGAAGCGCCGCGGGGGCCTCGCGCGCGTAATGCGTGCACGTGTGCACGTGCACGCGCGTGCACACGAGGGCCCCTCGTTTGTCAAGTCCAGGAAGGAGTGCCGTGGCCACCGACGACGACGGCCCCACCGACCCCCCGCCGAGCGGCGACGGGCGGCTGATCCAGTTCCCCGGCGCGGACCACGCGGACCACTACGTGCCGCCGCCGATCCCCGACTACCCCGACCCCGACCCGTCCGACGAAACGGAGCCGGAAAGCGAGCCGGAAAGCTTCCGGGAATTCGCTTTCGTGGTGCCCGCGATTCCCGATCCGGCGGACACCGCCGCCCGCGAAACCGCGCGGCCGACGCGGAATGCGGGGGCCGATGCGAACTCGAATCCCGATTCCGACGACGAAATGGATTCCGAATCCGAATCCGAATATCCGCGCACGTTCACCGACCGCGTCGGCGACTGGATCGACTACCGGATCGCGCGCGGTCACGCCCGTATGGAGGAAGAGCGCGCATTCCGCGAGGCCGAATTGGCGCGGAAGGTCGCACTGCTGGAATCGCGGACCGGACACGAGACCGCGATGGCCAAGCACAACTCCAAGCTGAAGCAGGCCGGGGTGAAAGGCCGCGCCGACCGGGCCGGGAACGACAGCGGCCGGCTCGCGGCGGGGGGCCACGCGGGCGGCGGTTCCGGGCGCTCCGGAGCCGGGTCCGGGTCCGGCCGGTCGGGGTCGGGGTCGGGTGGCGGTCGCGGATCCGGTTCGGGCGGCGGCACCGGCGGCGGGAAGTCCGGCGGTCCGTCCGGGAAGACGGGCGGTTCGTCGGGCGGAACGGGCGCCGGCAAGTCGGGCGGCCCGTCCGGCGGGTCCTCCGGTGGCAAGTCGTCCGGCAAGTCGGGCGGTTCGTCGGGCGGGAAGTCGGGCGGTCCGTCCGGTGGTGGTTCGTCGGGCGGGAAGTCGGGCGGTCCGTCCGGCGGGTCGTCCGGGAAGTCGGGCGGTTCGACCGGCGGGAAGTCGGGTGGAACGGGCGCCGGGAAGTCGGGCGGTCCGTCCGGCAAGTCCGGCGGGTCGTCCGGTCCGTCCGGCGGAGGTTCGTCGGGCGGGAAGTCCGGTGGTCCATCGTCCGGCAAGTCGGGCGGGAAGTCGTCCGGTCCGTCCGGAGGTTCCTCGGGCGGTCCGTCCGGGGGCGCTTCGTCCGGTCCGTCCGGCGGGAAGTCGTCCGGGCCGTCCGGCGGTGGGAAGTCGGGTGGCCCGTCCGGCGGTTCCGGTGGCGGGAAGCCCGGCGGTGGTGACGGCCGCAAGGGCTCCGGGAAGGGCCCTGCACGCCCTGGAGACGGGCCGGATGTCCCGCCCTCGGGCAAGGAGAAGGCCCGGGGCGGGAAAGGCCGCGACAAGGTCGCACAGGGCCCGGAGGGTTTCGGTGACGTCGACTGGGTGGCGGCGGACGCCGCCGCCGACGCCATCCACCAGGGCGACTTCGAGAAGGCGGGCCGGCTGATCGGCGCCACCTCCGACCCGAAGGCGACCGGCGCGGCTGCCTTCGACCTCCTCGACCACGACAGGGTGCGCAAACGCGCCGCCCAGGCACACAAGGACAAGGCCAAGGGCAAAGGCGACGACGGGATCGACTGGGAACGCGCCCGCGCCGCCGCGCACGCCGCGAACGTGGGCGATTTCGTCCGCGCCTGGAGTCTGCTCCCGCACGGGCCCGGTGACCGCGCGACCGCCCGCGCCGCGTGGGACCTCATGCACGACGATGTCCGCGCCCTCATGCGGATGAGCGCGGACGAACGGGCCGACATCATGCGCGCCCGCGCCGCCCGCGACCACGCCCGCGACCGCGCCCACGACCGTGCCGAAAGCGCCCGCGCCCGCCAGGCCACCGCCGAAGCCGCGCACGCCGAGGCGGCGGCGCGCCGCGCGGAACGCGCCGCACGCCGCGAACAGGCAGCCGCCGACCGCGAACAGACAGCCGCCGACGCCGGGCGCGCCGGGCGTTGGGAACGGCTGCGCACGTGGCTGCACGGCGGGGCACGCGACACCGACCGGCCCCCGCCCGACGACGCCGAGCCCCTGCGGTGGGACATGGAAGTCGTCACCGACCCCCCGCCCCCGCCGCCCGCCACAGAGGTACCGGCGCTGGGCCCGGCACCGACCCGGCACCCTCCCCGGCCCGGGACGACCCGGCCCGAACCCGCCGCGCCGACGGACGACCCGCCGACTCCGGACTCG
>NZ_WWJX01001302.1 GCF_009865215.1 Streptomyces sp. SID3343
GGCCGAACCCGATCGCCCCCGAACCCGGTCTCCCCCGCGGCCGGCCGTCGCCCGAACCCGCCCGAACCGATCGTCACCCGATCGGCGACGGAGCGGGCCGCGGCGCGCGTCGGTCAGAACTCTTCGTGTTCTTCCGGGTCTCCGCCCATCCGACCGCGTTCCAGGCCGTCGATCGCGTCCATCTCGGCCTCGGTCAACTCGAAGCCGAAGATCGCGGCGTTACTGCGCTGCCGCTCGGGCGACGCGGACTTGGGAATGGCCACCACGCCGAGTTGATGGTGCCAGCGCAGCACCACCTGGGCGGGCGTGACATCGTGTGCCTCGGCCGCGGTGGCGATTTCGGGCTGATCGAACACGTCCTTGGCGCGGCCGAGCGGGCTCCAACTCTGCGTGACGACCCGGCGGTCGCGGTCGGCCGCCCGCATCCGGGCCTGCGGGAAGAACGGGTGCAGTTCGATCTGGTTGACGACGGGCATCTCGCCGGTCTCGCGTTCGAGCTGGTCGAGGTGGTCGTCGGTGAAGTTCGAGACGCCGATGGAGCGGATTCGGCCCTCGTCGCGGAGCTTGATCATCGCCCGCCAACTGTCCACGTACTTGCCCACCCGCGGGTTCGGCCAGTGGATCAGGTACAGGTCCACGTACTCGACCCCGAGCCGTTCGCGGGACTCCTCGAACGACGCCAACGTCTCCTCGTAGCCGTGGTCGCGCCCGGGCAGTTTGGTGGTGAGCACGATCTCCTCGCGTGGGACGCCCGCGTCGGCGATGCCCCGGCCCACGCCGATCTCGTTGCCGTAGTTCGCGGCGGTGTCGATCAACCGATACCCGATGCCGATCGCACCGCGCACCGCCTCCCGGGCCTCGTGGTCGGCCAGCGGGTAGGTGCCCAGCCCCAACGCGGGCAGCACCCGGCCGTCATGGAGCGGCACGGAGGGCCAAGCGGTCATGATCGATCTCCCGGTTCGAACGACGTGGGCGCGTACGACGGGCGCGCGGGACGCTCCCGGGCCGAACGCGGATGCCGACCGTCGGCTCGACGCACCGGCACCCGACACGCCCGTTCTCCGCGCCGCACCGTTTCATGCCTGCGCCCACGCCCGAAGGGCCCACGGCGGACGAGGTGTCCACCGTGGGCCCCACGACCTGGGGACTACGACGTCACGAGGGGCATACGTTCGTGCACGGCGTGCCGAACGCGCTTGCCGGGGCCAGCGGCAGGGTCACCGAGGACGGTGTGTTCGGGCCGGTCTTGAGCTGGTAGATGCCGAGCAGCAGTCCCGGCGTCTGGGTCAGCGTGGCGGCCAGGTGCGGGGTGTCGGCGGTGGTGACGTTCACCCGGATGCGGTGTCCGGGGGCGATCGAGGCGAACGTCGGGAAGACCTCCAGGTCGTAGCGGACCACCTGGTTCGGCGGTACCGAGGTGGTGGTCGCCTGGGTGGACGGGTGGTAGGGCATCAGCATCGACCCGTCGGGGGCGTACCACGTGCGGGCCGGGTCGATCGCGCGGTGCGAGCCGATCAGGGCGCCGGTGCTCAGCGGCACCGAGGAGCCGTCGGGGGCGACGTCGGTGACGGTCACCACCCACTGCGTCTCCGGCGTGTTCGACTGCGCGTACAAGGTCGCGCCGATCGGTCCCGCGAGCACCTTCGTCTCGGTCATCGGGGCCGTCGTGTACACGAGCGAGTTCGGTCCGGTCTCGCGGGCGGTGTTGCTGTCGGTACAGGCGGGGTCCTTGATGAACCCGCCGATCCATTGCGCCGCCGATCGGGTGCACGAGCTGTTCGACGCGGTCCAGCTGATCCACTCGCTGCCGTTCGCGGTGGGCGCGCTCGGGGTGAGCAGGCCGTCGTTGGCGGAGGCGGGGGCGCTGCCGGTGCGGCCCTTGTCGAGGTAGAGGCGGGTGGGGTCGGCGCCGGTGAAGGGGTAGGTGCGGGTGTCCAGCCAGCGGTTGGTGCCCAGTTCCTTGACGTGCAGCGGCTTCGGGTCGGCGGCGCCGGTGATGCCGGTGTCCATGCCCTTGAGCCAGTGGTCGTACCACTTGAGCTGGAGCCCGGGCAGGTCGAGCGACGGGTCCTGGCGCGGGTCGTGGTACCACGGGCCCATCAGCAACTGGTAGCGGTCGGTGACGGCTTGGCCGGCCACCATCGGTTGGCCGATCGGACGGCCGGCCCAGGCGTTCTGGAGCCCGGCGTAGTTCATCAACGCGCCGCGCTGGAACAGGTCGTGCCAGCCGCCGAGCAGGAACGCCGGTACGCCGTTGGCGACCACGTTGGCGAGCATGTCGGCGGGCCGACGCTGCTGCCAGAACGCGCCGTCGAACGCTTCGGCGCCGCCGCCGAGCAGGCCGTTGAGGATCGGCAGGTTGGCCGAGCCGAAGCCGCCCAGGTGCTGGAGTTCCAGGCGCAGCGTGTCGAGGATGTTCTGCGTCGAGCCTTCGCGCAGCGCCTCGGCCAGCGGTGCGGTCATGTTGCCCAGGCCGGTGAACAGCAGCCACATGGGCATGAATTCGGCATCGGGGATGCCGCCCATGGTGACCAGTTCGCGGTAGAGGTCGTTGCCCGCGACCATCGGGAAGATGGCCTTGAGCGGCGAGTTCGGGCCGACGGCGGCGGCGGTCATGATCTGGTTGATGCCGGTGTACGAGCCGCCGTACAGACCCACCTTGCCATCGGAGTGCGGCAGGGCGGCGACCCAGTTGACCAGGGCGGCGCCGTCCTGCGACTCGATCGGGGCCCATGGGGACCACGAGCCGTTCGAGGTGCCGGTGCCGCGGACGTCGACGGCGACCGTGATGTAGCCGCGCTGGACGAACCACGACAGTTCGGCCTCGAGGCCGCCGCGGCCGTACGGGGTCTGGGTCAGGAGTACCGGGAACGGCCCGGTCGCCGGCACTCCGTTGGTGGCGGGCGACAGGATGTCGGCGCGCAAAATCGTTCCGTCGGCCATCGTGACCGGAACGCCCGACTGCTTGGCCACGCCGTAGGTCGGTTGGCTGTGCCGGGTCGCGGCGGGAACGGGGGTGGCCGCGGCAGGGGCGCTGGTGGCCGGTACCGCGCCGAACAGCGCGGCCACCAGGGCCAGTACGGCGGCGAAGGTGATGCCGAGCCGGGTTCGGCGTCGGCGGTCGAGTCTGATTCCGGGTCCTTGTCGCGGGATGTGGACGGACACCCTGACCTCCAAAGGTCACGCGAGAGCGGGGGGACGGTGGCGCGCGGTGCACTCGTAGGGCAGGGCGAGTCTGCGGATCCGACATCGGATCCGCGGCTCGGCCCTCGGGGTTGACGGTGCGTCAGGGCGCGAGTGTGCCCGTCAGCGCACGACGCAGGGCGGCGGCGCGAAGGTCGCCGACCAGCGCGTGAGTGATGGTGCCGGGGATGATCCAACCCCCGTGCAGGTGGGCCAGGACCCGGAACGCCGAGGCGGGCACGTCGGCTTCGTGTAGGCGGGTGAGGTAGCGCTCGCCCTGGTCGCGGACCGGGTCGTACTCGGCGACGGTGATCACCGCGGGCGGCAGGCCGCTCAGGTCCGGCTCGAACAGCGGGGACACGCGCGGGTCGCGCGGGTCGACGGTGTCGTCGAGGTAAAGCGCGAAGTACTCGTTGCACGCCTCGGGAGTGAGGCCGCCGAAGTCGAGGATCGCGTCCGCCTCGACGTCGAGGTCCATCGGGGTCAGGTCCACGGCCGGTACGTCGAGCAACTGCGCGAGCGGCATGGGCAGACCCCGATCGCGGGCGACCAGGCACAGCAGCGCGGCCAGGTTGCCGCCCGCGCTGCATCCGCCGACGACGATCCGCGCGGGGTCGACGCCCAGTTCGGCGGCGTGCTCGTGCACCCATGTGTAGCCCGCGACGCAGTCCTCCAGCGGTACGGGATACCGGTGTTCGGGCGCGAGCCGGTAGTCGACGAGCGCGACCGCGCACGGCACGAGGGAGGTCATCGAGCCCAACTCGACCTCGGCCGTGTCCAAATCGCCCTGGAAGAAGCCGCCGCCGTGGATGAAGTAGAACAGCGGCGCGGCCTCGGGCAACCCGGCGGGCCGCAGGATCCGGACGGTGATCTCGCCGCCGGCCACCGGCACGGTGTGGTCCCGCGCGGTGACGTCGTCGGGGCGCCCGGTGAACGCGAGCATCATCGTCGAGTTGGCGACCTTGCGCCGCTCGTCCAGGGTGCCCGGCGGGGTTCCACCGGCGGCGCCGGCGGCGACGAGCAGGTCGATGATGCGCTGGATCGGAGGGTCCAGGGGCATGGGTCAGCTCTCCATCACGGGTTGGGGCAGGGGACGAACAGGGGCGCCGGCCGCACCGGAGCGGTCGATCGCGCGGGTGTCGGTGCCGAGGTAGCCGGCGATCACCGCCGGGTCGGCGCGGACCTCCTCCGGGGTGCCCTCGCTGATCACCTTGCCTGCGGCAAGGCAGTACAGCCGGTCGCTGATCGACATCATGAACGGCATGTCGTGCTCGATCACGATCATCGCGGCGTCGAGTTCGCGGCGCAGCCGCAGCAGCAGCGGGCCGAGCGCCTCGGTCTCGCGCTGGGCGACGCCCGCGGTCGGCTCGTCCAGGCACAGCACCCGGGCGTCGAGCGCGATCAGGTTGGCGAGTTCGACGATGCGCCGGGTACCGGTGGACAGTTGCGCCACTGGGGTGTCGGCGTAACGGCCGAGCCCGACCAGGTCGATCAGGTCGGCCGCTTCGCCGCGCCGGTGCCGCTCGGCGCGGATCGCCCCGGGCAGCAGCAGTGCGGTGGAGACCAGGCCGGAGCGCTTGCGCGCCTCCAGTGCGACCAACACCGTCTCGCGCACCGTCAGTTCGGGGAACAGCCGAGCAGCCTGGAAGGTCCGGCCGAGGCCGAGTGACGCGCGGCGGGCCGGGGCCAGGCGCGAGACGTCGTGGCCGAGCAGGGCGACCGTGCCGGTGGCGGGGGCGAATCCGCCGATGGCGTTGAGCAGGGTGGACTTGCCGGCACCGTTGGTGCCGATCAGGCCCAGGATCTCGCCGGGCCGCAGCCCGATCGACACCGAGTCGACGGCGGTGTTGCCGCCGTAGCGCACCGAAACATTGCTCGTCGAGAGCACGAACTCGGGCCTGGGGGCCTCGGCTTCGGCCCGGTCGCGAGTGCGCATCGGGCGCTCCGGCTTCGCGGGCGCGGGGGCGGAGCCGGCCGGGATGTCGGGCAGTCTCTTCTCGGCCCAGCGGATCAGCGCCGCGCGAGCGGCGTTGGCGATCTGGGTCAGGCCGCCGGGGAAGTACAGCAACAGGACGAGCAGGCCGATACTGGACGCGAAGATCGGTACGAGCGAGTTGCCGGGGAAGAACGCGGGCAGCCCGACCACCCACACCGCGCCGATCACCGGACCCACGGTCGAGCCGAGCCCGCCGATCACCACGATCGCGACCAGCGTCAGCGAGTCGGAGACCTGGAAGAACCGTTCGGTGAGCGGGACGCTCTGCACACTGCCGGCGAGCAGCGAGCCGCCGAGTCCGGCAATCGCACCGGACAGCGCGAACGCGGTGACCTTGGTGCGCAGCGGCGGCACGGTACAGGCCGCGGCGGCCTGCGGGTTGTCGCGGACCGCGATGGTGCGCCGCCCGGTGCCGTGCGAGCGCAACCGGGCGAGCAGCGCCAGGACCAGCACGAGCACGACCAACAGCACGTAGTAGTAGGTGCGTTCGTTCGACAGGTCGAGGCCGAACAGGTGCCCGCGTGGCAGTGGTACCGACGCGGCGTTGCCGTCGGTGAGGAACGGCCGCCGGTAGAGGTATCCGGCGGCGGCGACGCCGAGGGCGAACGTGCTGACCGCGAGCAGCATGCCGTCGACCCGCAGGGCGCCCGCGCCGACGATCGCCGCGAGGACGGCCGTGACCGCCGCCGCGAGCAGCGCGGAGAGCGCGAACGGCAGGGCCTGGAAGGCGATCGTGCGATCCGAGCCGATGTCGATCGAGAGCCCGCGGGTGAGCGCGGCGGTGGTGAGTGCGCCCAGTCCGGCGAACGCCATCTGACCGAGGGAGAGTTGCCCGGCCCAGCCGGTGAGCACGGTGAGCGAGCACGCGCAGACCGCGAACGCGAGGATCGTGCCGTAGAGGAGATGCCGCGACGCCTGGGTGACCACCAGCGGCAGGACCACCGCGATCACGAGCGGCACGGCGATGCCGAGCGTGCCCAGATGCCGAATCCACCACACGCCGCGCAGCCGCTCCGGGATCGGCGCCGGGCGCGGCCCGGTGGAGAACGTGCGGGCGTCGCCGCGTTGGTCGGTGCGGGCGTCGCGGCGGGCGCGTACCCACACGGCGGTGACGACGGCGCACAGCAGCAGGAAGTCGACCAGGCCGGTCTGCTCGACGAAGTTGAACCGCACGGCGGCTTGGAGCACGCCGATCGCGATGCCGGCCACCATCGACCAACGGAACGATGTGAGCCCGGCGATGACCGCCGCGGCCATCGCCCGGACCATGGTGTTGGGGCCGAGGTCGGCGGTGGCCGAGACCCGCCCGGACTGGCCGGCGATCAGGATCATCGCGAGCGTGGACAGCAGACCCGCGAGCGTCCACACGAGGGTGGACACGATCTTGGGGCTGATCCCCACGGTGCGGGCGAGGTTGGGGTTCTCGGCCGACGCGGTGACCGCGCGGCCCTGGGTGGTCCTACCGAGGAACCAGGTCAGCGCGCCGGCCACGACGGGCACGACCACCAGGACACTCACCTGGGCGCCGGTGATCCGCACGCCCGCGAGTTGCCAGTGCGCGGTGATCGCCACGGGGTAGCTCGCGCGCACCGCGCCGTCGACGTCGGGCAGTGCCTTGACCGCGGCCACGCACGCCTGGGCTACGCCGATGGTGGCGATCAGCACGGTCACCCGGGCGGAGTGGAACAGCCTTCGGATGACCGCGAGTTCGACGACGGTTCCGGCGAGCGTGCCGACCAGGAGGGAACCGGCGAGCGCGGCCCAGAACGGCACCCCGTAGTTGATCACGGCGAGCGGCAGCAGGGCCGCGCCGATCACGCCGAGGTTGCCGACGGCGAAGTTGATCACCCGGCCGGCCCGGTAGACGAGCACGATGCCTAGTGCGATCAGGCCGATCGCGAGGCCGTTGATCAGGCCGTCGAAGGCGATCTGTCGAGTCATCAGGTCAGCCATGGTCGGCACTCTTCTCGGCGGGACCGGCGGGACCGGCGGGACCGGCGTGGCCGGCGGGCCCGGCGGGTCGCTCTTCGTTCTCGCCGGCGTCGCCCTCGCCGGCCTCGTCCCCGCCCAGGAACACCGCCCGGACGAAGTCGCGTTCGGCGAGATCCGCCGCCGCGCCCTCGAACCGGATCCGGCCCTTCTCCAGGAACAGCGCCCGGTCGGCGATGGACATCGCGACGTTGAGCGACTGCTCGACGACGATCATCGCGAGCCCGGTCTCCTTGAGCCGCTCGATCACGGCCAGGAGTTCGGCCACCATCGCCGGCGCGAGGCCGAGCGAGAGCTCGTCGATCAACAGCACCTCGGGGTCGTGCAGGAGTGCCATCGCGAGCGCGAGCATCTGCTGTTGGCCGCCCGACAGCGCGGACGCGCGTTCACCGCCGCGTTCGGCGAGTTGCGGGAACAGCGCGAGCGAGCGCTCGATGCGGCTCCTGACCAGGTTCGGGTCGGCGCGATACACGTACGCGCCCATCTCCAGGTTCTCCCGCACGGTCATCCCCGGGAAGACGCCGGCGCCGCCCGCCAGGGACACGATGCCCAGGCGTACGCGTTGTTCGGGGGCCACGAACGTCACGGTGCGTCCGTCGAGGCGGATCACGCCGCGTTCGGGGGTGGCCAGTCCCGCGATCAGCCGCAGAATGGTCGACTTGCCGGCGCCGTTGGTGCCGAGCAGCGCGAGTACCTCGCCGCGCTTGACCTCGAAACCGACGTCGAAGAGCACCTGGACCTGCCCGTAGGAGAAGTCCACGTTGTTGACCTGGAGTACGGGGATGTCGTCCGGTTTGGCCTGCCGACGCGCGTACTCCTCGTGCTCCTCGTGCAGTTCCTCCACGATCAGCGCGAGGTCGTCACGCACGTAACCGGCACCGCGCATGATCAGCAGCCCGCCGATGATCGTCGCGGGCACGAGCGTGACCAGCACCGCGGTGCGCGGTCCGAAGCTGTCGATCAGCGGGGCGGACACCAGGCCGCCGCCGGTGGCGCCGATGAAGAACACGTAGATGGACGCCATCGCCGTGCCGAGCCCGCGCAGGCGATACGGCACGATCGTCTGCATGAGCGGCCCCATCAGGGCGAACGCGCACGACAGCAGCACGACTTGGGGAACCCCGAAGATCGTGTAGAGCACGGGGTTGGGCGAGAAGTACTGCAACGGCGCGAACAGCGCCGAAGGCACGATCAGCAGGCCGATCAGGCGCAGCGCCTGCGCCGGGTCCTCGCGGAAGCGGCGGTCGTAGTAGCGGCCGATGAACGGCAGCACGATCAACCCGCCGATGCCGCCCGCGGTGCCGACCAGGCCGCGGTCGAACGCGTCCAGACCGTACTCCTGTTCCAGGAACAGGTTGCCCAGCACGGGGGTGGTGAACAGTCCGAAACCCATCGCGGCGAACGCGAGGATCACCGTCTTGAGGGTGCGGATCCGGCCGAGCCGGGCGAACGCCGCCTCGATCGAGATCGGCGGCGGATCGTCGTCCTCGATCACCTCGCCGAGCACGTCGGCCTTCTCCCACTGGCCGCGCGGCGGTTCGGGCAGGAAGAACGCAAGGGCGGCGAAGATCAGTACGGGCAAGCCGAGCAGGTAGTAGGCCCAGCGCCACCCGTCGGGGCCGCCGACGGCGGCGGCGATGCCGCCCACCACCAGCGGGCTGAGCACCGCGCACAGCCGGCCGCTGACGCCGATCGTGGCGCCGAGCCGGCCGCGGATCCCGATCGGATAGGTGTCGGCCAGCAACGACCCTTGCACGGGGCCGCTGTTGGACTTGGCGACGCCGGCGCCGAACCGGGTCCAGAAGAACATGAAGGCGTTCATCGCGAAGCCGGACAGGAACACCATGACCGCGAAGAACGCGGTGGATATCCCGATCACCGGGCCGCGCCTGCACCGGTCGGCGATCCAGCCCATGGGGACCGCGCCGAGCACGGTGAACGCGCCCGCGGCGACGCCGAGGAAGACGATGGTGCCGTTGCCCACGCCCAGGCTGTCCCGGATGTCGGGGGCCAGCACCGCGAGCGCGGCGCCTTCGAGTTCGTCGAGCGCGGTCAGGATGAGCAGCACGGTGAACACGGATGTCCCGCCGCGGCGCAGTCCCTGACGCAGGGTCAGGTTCTCCGCCGGGGCCTTGCGGGAAGCACCGCCGACGCCGGGGAGGGCGGCGTCGGCGGCGGTACCGGACGGCTGTGCCTCGCGCTGCCGCGGTTGTTCGTCCAGGACCGCACCGGCGAGGTCGGCCAGGTTGCCCGACTCGCCCCCGGTGGTGTCCCGTTGGGGTGCGGCAGTGCCGCCGTCCATGTGTGGGGCCTTTCTCGTGGTTCGGGTGCCCGCTACTGCCGTGGCCGGCCGAGTGAGCCGGTCACGGCACTACTTCGTGGCGGAGATGGGCGGCCCTGCGGGGACCATCTGGTTCTGCGCGGCGTCCCAGCGGTACACGCCGACGGCGTCGCCGGCGCTGTGCTTGCCGGCGGCGAGGGAGGCCAGGGGCATGCCGGGGAGTTGCAGCTTGCTCAGCGATTCCGCGCCGCGCTGCCAGCTCGCGGCGTTGAGATCGCGGCCGGCGGCGTCCGTGGCCTGGACGAACAGGCGGAAGGCGGCGCACGAGTTGGCCACAGAGCTCAGCGCCTCGCGGCTCGCGGCGGCCATGTCGAACTTCTCGCCGACCCCGCCCGCGTTGTACTCGTCCACGCACGTCTTGACCGCCGGGTCGGCGGCCAGTTCGTCCTTGGTCGGGATGTACGGCGCGGCGACCGTGACCTTCTCCATCGTGGCGGGCTTGATGCCGGTGGTCTTGGCGACGGCGGGGCTCAGCGCCTGCGCCGAGGTCGCGTACACCTGCCCGGGCAGCCAGTCGGCGCGCTGCAGCGCGATCATCAGGTTGGAGAAGTTGGACGTGTTGAGGATGGTGTCGGCGCCCGAGGAACGGATCTTCTGCACGAGCGTGTCCAGGGCCTGGTCGCCGGCGGCCTGGTCCTTGCCGTAGTCGTCGAGCGGGGTCTGTACGACGACCTCGATGCCGGCCGCGTCGAGCAGCGGCTTGACGGTGTTCTTGGTGACCGCCGCGTCCTGGGCCTCCCAGTACAGGGCGACCTTCTTGCCGGTGAGCAGCTTCTGGTCGATCAGCGCCTCGACGGCGGCGGCACGCTGGCGGTCGTCGGCCATCTCCAGCGCGACGAACGGCGCCTTGGAGCGGCGGTCGCGTTCGGCGGACTGGCCCCACTGGCCGAGGTAGGGCGTGTTGTGGGTCTCGGTGAAACACAGCGGGGTGTCGCCGGTGAGGATGCCGATGGCGAGGAAGACCTTCTTGTCCTCGCTCAGTTCGACGCACGCGGCCTGCGCCTCGGCCGGCCCGGTGGGCAGGAACGGGCGGAAGGCGAGTTCCACCTGCCGGCCCTGGACGCCGCCGCGCTTGTTCTGGGCGGCGACCCAGGCCGTGTACAGGTCCTTGCTCGCCGGGCCCTCGCTCGGCACGCCGAGGGCCTTGAGCGCGGCGGGGTCGGTCGCGGCCACACCGAGCTTGACGCTCGTGTCGGTGACCCCGCGGGCGGGGCC
>NZ_WWJX01001303.1 GCF_009865215.1 Streptomyces sp. SID3343
GCCTCGCGCGCCTCGTCCAGGCGCAGCGCCGCCGCCGCGTCCGCGACGAGTGTCGCGGGGCCGAGTGCGGCCCGGAACGCCGCGTCGCGCACGTCGAAGGTCCATGACGGTACGGCCGAGCGCAGGCGGGCGAATCGGCGGTGGCCGAGGCCGACGAGGTGTTCGGTGAGGGCGCGCATGTTGTCGGCGACGTCGTGGTTGACGGTGGTGGTGCCGCGGCCGGGTTCGCTGTCGAGCATGACGAGGGGTAGGCCGGGGGAGCCGGGGCCGGTGGAGCGCAGTACGGTGAGGGGTTCGGCGGCCATCGAGGAGGCGAGGATGCCGTCGATGGCGGCGGGGCCGGCGGCGAACGGGCCGGGGGAGAGGTCGAGGCCGTCGCGGGTGGGGTAGACGACGATGCCGAAGTCGCGGCGGGCGGCGACGTTCGCGGCTCCGGTGTGGACGGCGCCGAAGAACGGTGAGGTGAGGACGGGCACGACGAGCAGGACGCTGCGGGTGCGGCCCAGGCGTAGCGATCGGGCGGCGGTGTTGGGTCGGTAGCCGAGGTCGGCGGCGGCGCCGCGTACGGATTCGACGGTGTTGGGCGATACGCGGCCGCGCCATTTGTCGGCGAGCACGAGCGAGACGGTGGATTGCGACACGCCGGCGAGGCGGGCCACGTCCTTGCTGGTGGGCCGGTGTGCCGGGGGTGGGGAGGGTGGGGTCGGCAACAGGGTCCTCGCGCGGCGGTGTGGGGGGATGGTGCGGTGGTCAGCCTAGAACGCGCTTGCCATTCTCCGTGGTCGGCGGCACAGTGACATCTGAAAGTCATACGTATGACGTAGGGCGGGGTGTCGGGCCGACGCACCGTGCACCGGTGAGACGTGTCGGCTTCGGCACGGAAGGGCGGTTCTCGCGTATGCGGACCTATCTGGATCTGCTTCGCGTGCCATCCGCGGCGCGGCTGTTGGGCGGCACGTTGTTCGGTCGGTTGCCCAACGGGATGGGCGCGTTGGCGGTGTTGTTGACGGTGCGCGCGGACGGCGCCGGTTACGGGCTCGCCGGGGTGTTGTCGGCGGTGTACGGGCTCGCGACCGCCGCGGGGCAGCCGGTGCTCGGTCGGTGGATGGATCGGCGTGGGCAGACGGGGGTGTTGATCGGTTCGGCGGTGGTGTCGGCGGCGGCGTACGGCGTGTTCGCGGTGGTGGGCGTGTATCCGTTGCCGGTGGCGGTGGTGGTGGTGTTGATCGCGGGGTTCACCACGCCGCCGTTGGAGGCGGGCCTGCGGGCGTTGTGGCCTTCGGTGCTTACTCAGGAGCGGGTGCAGGCGGCGTACGCGTTGGACGCGGCGGCGCAGGAGATCTTGTTCACGGTGGGTCCGTTGATCGTGGTGCTGGTGACGCAGGTGGCGTCGGCGCAGGCGGCGGTGTGGTTGACCGGCCTGATCGGGGTTGCGGGCACGTTGGTGGTGGCGACGTCGGCGCCGTCGCGGCGGTGGCGTGGCGAGGCGCACACGCCGCATTGGGCGGGGGCGTTGCGGGCGCCGGGCCTGCGGGTGGTGCTGTTGGCGTTCACGCTCGCGGGGACGGCGTTGGGTGTGTTGAGCGTGGCGGCGGTCGCGTATGCGGACCGGGAGGGCTCGGACGCGCTGGCCGGGGTGTTCCTGGCGTCGATGTCGTTCGGTGGTCTGTTGGGCGGGTTGGCGCACGGTGTGGTGGCGTGGCGCAGTGCGCCGGTGGCTCGACTGTCGTGGTTCCTGTTGGGTTTGACGGTGTGTTATCTGCCGTTGGTCGCGGTGCCGGGCCCGTGGTTGATGATGCCGCTCGCGGTGTTGTCGGGGCTGTTTCTGGCGCCGGCCATCGCGTGCAGTTTCACGATGATCGACGAACTGGCGCCGCAGGGCACGGTGACGGAGGCGTTCGCGTGGCTGGTGGCGGCGATCGGGGCGGGTTCGGCGCTGGGGATGGCGGTCGCCGGGTGGGCCGGCGAAGTGGGTGGTGCGCGTGGTGCGTTCCTGGCTGCGGGGGTCGGCGCGGGCCTCGGTTTGTTGGTGTTTCTGGTGGGCCGGGGGCGGGTGATTTCAAACGTGATCCATTTCGAGGGAATCACCGACCCGGAGTTGTCCCGTAACGGCACATCAGCGGCGTAATGTTGCCGCATGGACCGCCGAATCTTCGGGCTGGAGAACGAGTACGGCGTCACCTGTACGTTCCGGGGGCAGCGCAGGCTCTCCCCGGACGAGGTGGCGCGCTACCTCTTCCGCCGAGTCGTGTCGTGGGGCCGAAGCAGCAACGTCTTCCTACGCAATGGGGCCAGGCTGTATCTGGATGTGGGCAGCCACCCCGAATACGCGACGCCCGAGTGTGACTCGGTGCCGGAACTTGTCGTGCACGACAAGGCCGGTGAGCGCATTCTCGAGGGTCTCCTCGTCGACGCCGAACGGCGGCTGCACGAAGAGGGCATCGCGGGCGACGTGTATCTCTTCAAGAACAACACCGATTCCGCAGGCAACTCCTACGGCTGTCACGAGAACTATCTGGTGGCGCGGCACGGGGAATTCTCCCGCCTCGCCGATGTGCTCATCCCGTTTCTGGTGACTCGTCAGATGTTGTGTGGCGCGGGCAAGGTTCTCCAGACGCCGCGTGGTGCGGTGTACTGCGTGAGCCAGCGGGCCGAGCACATCTGGGAGGGCGTCAGTTCCGCCACGACCCGTTCTCGTCCGATAATCAACACGCGCGACGAACCGCATGCCGATGCCGAGCGTTATCGGCGTCTGCACGTGATCGTCGGCGACTCGAACATGGCCGAGCCCACCACGCTGCTCAAGGTCGGCTCGACCGATCTGGTGTTGCGGATGATCGAGGCCGGGATCGTCATGCGGGATCTGACGCTGGAGAACCCGATTCGGGCGATTCGTGAGGTCAGTCACGACATGACGGGTTCGCGCAAGGTGCGGCTGGCCAACGGCCGCGAGGCCAGTGCCCTGGACATTCAGCGGGAATACCTGACGAAGGCTCAGGAGTTCGCGGATCGCCGGGGGATCCGGACCGGCACGGTGGCCAAGGTGCTCGATCTGTGGGAGCGCACGCTCGACGCGATCGACACCGGCAACCTGGACGCGGTCGGGCGCGAGATCGACTGGGTGATCAAGTATCAGTTGATCGAGCGGTATCGGGCCAAGCACAACCTGCCCATGTCCTCGCCGAGGGTCGCCCAGATCGACCTCGCCTATCACGACATCCATCGCCGCCGAGGGCTCTACTACCTGATGGAGCGCCGCGGCCAGATCGACCGGATCGGCGAGGATCTGAAGATCTTCGAGGCCAAGTCGTTGCCACCGCAGACCACGCGGGCCCGGTTGCGCGGCGAGTTCATCAAGAAGGCCCAGGAGCAGCGACGCGACTTCACGGTCGACTGGGTGCATCTCAAGCTCAACGACCAGGCGCAGCGCACCGTGTTGTGCAAGGACCCCTTCCGGTCGGTGGACGACCGCGTGGAGAAGTTGATCGCCAGCATGTGAGGTCGCTTGGCGTGGTCGGTCGCCCGTCTCGCCCCGTGCCGGGGGTGGGGCGGGCGGCTGTCATGCTGGGCGCATGGTCGATACACGTATGTGGGACACCGCGCCGCCGGTCTTCGAACTCGACGCCGTCGACGTGTGGGCGCACGGCCCGGGCGGGCGTACGGACATGCTGGTCGGCGTCGACTGGACGGTGCGCGAGGGGCAGCGCTGGGCGCTCCTGGGGCACAACGGCGCGGGCAAGAGCACGATTTTGGCGCTGGCGGGCGCGCTGCGCTTTCCCGGCAGCGGCTCGGTGACCGTGCTGGGCAAGCGGCTGGGCAAGGTGGACATTCGGGAGTTGCGCGCCGAGGTGGGCGCGGTCAACGCCGCGCAGCGTATCCCCGAGCATCTGACGATCACCGACTATGTGCTGACCGGGGCGAGCGGCACGGTGCAGCCGTTGTACGGGCGCTACGGACCGGCCGAGCAGGCCAGGGCCCGCGAGCTGATCGGCCTGTTGGGCCTGGAGCGGCTCGCGGAGCGCGAGATCCAGGTGTGTTCGCAGGGCGAGCGCGGCCGGGCCCGGATCGCCCGGGCGTTGATGCCCGATCCGCGACTGCTGCTGCTCGACGAGCCCGCCAACGCGCTGGATCTGCCCAGCCGCGAGGAGTTGTTGGCCGCGATCGACCTGCTCACTCGGCAGTACCCGCAGCTCACCCTGGTGATCGTCACGCACCACCTGGAGGAGTTGCCGACCTCGGTGACACACGCGCTGTTGCTGCGCGAGGGCTCCGCCGTCGCGGCGGGGCCGGTGGCGGAGGTGATGACGGACGCGAACCTGAGCGCGTGCTTCGGTATTCCACTGTCGGTGCGGGGCGAGGACGGCCGGTGGGCGGCGCGTTTGGTGCGTCGGGGTCGGGACGTGGCCTGAGGGTTCGTCACGTGCGGGGCTCGCCGTATTTCGCGGAGGGGCCCGTCTTCACGTCGTCCTGACATCGACACCCCATAGAGTGTCCCGGTCCTTGTCCAACTCAGCAGAGGAACATCGTGCGCCGTCTCGCTGCGCTCCTTCTGGTCCCCGCACTGGCCTTCACCGCGGTCGCGTGTGGCGAGGACGACGGAGGAAAGACTGTTACGCCCACCGTCACCGGCGCCTTCGGGCAGGCGCCGGACATCTCCATCCCCAAGGGGAAGGCCGGCGACAAGATCACCTCGTCGGTGCTCATCGAGGGCACCGGGGCGGAGATCAAGAAGGGCGACTACGTGATCGCCCAGACCGTCGGCGAGTTGTGGAACGGCGAGGACTATGGCAACTCGTACGCCACGAGGACGCCCGAGGTCTTCCAGGCCGGCAACACGGAGATGCCCAGGGAAATAGCGCAGGGGATCATCGGCAAGAAGACCGGTACCCGCATGCTCGTGACCCTGCCCGCCAAGCTCGCCGGCACCAAGAAGGACCTGGCGCTGGTGATGGACTTGACCGAGACCAAGACCGTGGACCTCAAGGCCGAGGCCAAGGGCACCCCGGTGACGCCGCCGGCGGGTCTGCCGGTGGCCAAGGTCGAGTCGGGCAAGCCCGCGGAGATCACCATCCCGCCGGGCACCAAGGCCCCCGAGTTGAGCAAGCCGATCGTGCAGACGCTCATCCAGGGTGACGGCCCGGTGGTGGGCAAGGGCGCGCAGATGGTCGCCCAGTACACCGGTGTGCTGTTCGCCAACGGCACCAAGTTCGACTCGTCGTGGGACCACGGGGGTGCGTCGGTCTTTCCGATCGGCGTCGGCCGGGTGGTGACCGGCTGGGACGAGACCCTGGTGGGTCAAAAGGTCGGCAGCCGCGTGATGCTCGTGCTGCCGGCGGACAAGGCGTACGGCGCGGAGGGCAGCCCGCCGACCATTCCGGCGGACGCCCCGCTGGTGTTCGTCGTCGACATCGTGGACGCGTACGGCGGCGCGCCGGCCGCGTAGCGCGCCCGCCGGGCCGGCGGGGCACGCGCGACGGTCGGGGCCGGTACGTTGGACCCCGCATTCAGCACTCGAACGGATACGGACAACGCTGTGAACAACCTTTCGAAGCCCGAGATCGACTTTCCCGAGGGTGGCGTCCCCGCCGACCTGGAGATCACCGAGATCTGGGAAGGTGACGGTGACGTCGCCGCCGCGGGTCACAACGTCAGCGTGCATTACGTCGGCGTGGCGTTCTCCACGGGCGAGGAGTTCGACGCCTCCTGGAACCGCAACAGCCCGCTGGACTTCAAGCTCGGCGTCGGCCAGGTCATCGAGGGCTGGGACCGCGGTGTACAGGGCATGAAGGTCGGCGGCCGGCGCAAGCTGGTCATCCCGGCGCACCTGGCCTACGGCGACCGCGGCGCGCCCGGCGCGATCGCCCCCGGCGAGACGCTGATCTTCGTCGTCGACCTGATGAAGGTCGGCCGATAGTGCCGTGACCGAAAACCGTCACCGGTTTTCGGTCACGGGACCGGTGCACGTCCGTTCGGCCCCGGTCCGCGTTCGCGCGGGCCGGGGCCGACGGCGTGTCACGGCGTCGGGTGTTCGACGGCGTAGTGGCCGGCCGCGGCGGCGGCGAGGAAGTACGCGTAGTCGGCGTCGAGCCCGCGTCCCATCGTGGACAGCCTGGCGGGCGACGCGCGCAGCGCCGCGTCCAGGCCTTCGACGGGCACGGTGACCACGGTGT
>NZ_WWJX01001304.1 GCF_009865215.1 Streptomyces sp. SID3343
GTCTTCGACTCCCGCCGTGGCTTCCCTGCGTGCGTCGACCCCGGCGCTCCCGCAGACGCCCTCGGCTCAGTCGCTCCCGTCGAGGGCATCGGCCCAGCCGTCCCGGCTGACGGCACTGGCCCCGCTGTCCCCGCGGACCGCGTTGCCTCCGCTGTCCCCGCCGATGTCTTCGACTCCCGCCGTGGCTTCCCTGCGTGCGTCGACCCCGGCGCTCCCGCAGACGCCCACGGCTCAGTCGTTGCCGTCGGGGGCATCGGCCTCGCCGTCCCCGCTGACGGCACTGGCCCCACTGGCCCCGCCGACGCCCTCGACTCCCGCCGCGGCATCCCTGCGCTCGTCGACCCCGGCGCCGCCGCCGGCGCCCCCGCCGACGCCTCCGGCTCAGCCGTCCCCGCCGAGGGCATCGGCCATGTCGACCCCGCCGTCTCCGTTGGTCGCGTTGTCTCTGCCGATGGTGCCGACTCCCGCTGCCGCAGCCGTGCGCTCGTCGAGCCTGTCGTCACCGGCGCCTCTGTGGAGTCCGCCGACCTGTTCGACTCTCGCCGGCCCATGGCCGGACGCGTCGACCGGGTTGGCCCCATCGACTCCCGCCGCCGCATTGCCGCGCTTGTCGACGCCTTTCCCGCCGCCCATCCCGACAACCGCGCGCCGCTCCTCGACTGGCTCGCCGCCCTTCAGCCGATCGACGCCCCGGCCTGGACCCATGCCGAACGCGCCGCGCGACCGGCCCCCCAGGTACGCGTCCCACGCCCCGACGACCTCGACCAGCCACGCTCGACCCCGCAACGCGAGCGCCTGCTCACGCTCCTCGCCGAAGCCGCCGAGCCCGCCCGCCGTACCGCCGCCGCCCGCACGCTCCTGGCCTGGCCCGAGCCGGACGTGCGGCGCGTCGTGCTCGACGCGTACCTGCGCGGCGACGTCGTGCTGCCCGAACACGCGGACTTGCGTGCCCTGTCGGCTGTGGCCCACGACCTGCACGCCCATCCGAGCGTCGACCACGACGCGGCCCGCGAACGCGCCGCGCGACTGGCCGCGTTCCTGCCGGGGGCAGCCCGCAACGCGCTCGCGCCGCAACTCGTCGCGTGGTGGGCGGACGGCGGGCCCACCACCAGGGCTGCCGCCGAATCGGCGCTGCGGATGGTCCCGGCCGACGCCCTGGCCGACGCGATCCGCGACCGCCTCGCCGGGCGCGCCTGGACCTTCCTCGACCTGATCACCGGACCCAAGCTCCTGCGTACCCCCGAACTCACCGCGACCGTGAGCCGCTTGCACGCCGACGGCCGCGCCGACCTCGCCGAGCGCCTTGTGTTCGCCGACGGCCCCCTACGCGGTCCGGACGCTGCGGCCCACGACACACGGGCACTCGAACTCCTGCGTATTCGAGCAGAGTTCGCCACCACAGACGGCCCAAGCCGCGATGCCCTGATCGCCACCGCCCGCACCGCCGGCCCCGAACAGATCCGCCGCGCGCTCTCCCGCCTCGCCGACGACCACGGCCACGACCACGCCGTGCACACGCTCGTCGTCGACCTGCTCACCCACCCCGCACCGCGCGTCCGCACCCACGCGCACCGCGTCTCGCGCCGCCTGTTCGAGCGCCCCGAATACCTCGCCCACACCGAGTCGTTGCTCGACGACCCGCGCGCCGAGATCGTCCGCTCGGCGGTGCGTACCCTGTCCCACGCCGCGTGGACACCCGCCGTACCGGCCCTCGTCAGGCTCCTCGGCCACGGCGACCCAACCCTCCGCGCCGCCGCCGCAGACGGCCTGGCCCGGATCGGTGCGCCCGCCGTACCGCCCCTGCGCCACGCCGCCGCGCACGCGCGCCCCGACCGCAAGTCGCGCTATACGGAACTGCTCGACCGCATCACGTCACCCACCCGCTGAACCGCGCACACCCGCTGAACCGCGCACACCCGCTGAACCGCGCACACCCGCTGAACCACGCGCACTCACGGAAGCGCAGCCCGCCCGAAGGGGACGGGACCACCGCATCCCGTGCGGTGGTCCCGTCCCCTTCGCGGGTGCGCCCGGCGGTCAGCCCCGGCGAGCCGAGGCCGACTCTGTAGCCGAAGCCGAAGCCGAAGCCGAAGCCGCGTCGCGCGGGTCTTGGACGTGCTTGCGGTACATCCACAGCAGCACCGAGAGGACCAACACACCGCACGCGATGCCCAGTTCCTGGTAGCCGCCGTAGCCGGTGATCGAGAAACCGGTCGCGCCGACCACCAACACCACGGTGAGGAACGCGGCCAGCAGCCACGCCAGCGGAATGAAGAAGTTCGGCAGCCTGATCGGACGGGCCATGTCCGGGCGGTCCTTGCGCAGCATCGCGAAACCGGAGATGGCCAGCACGTGGGTCAGGATGTAGCCGAGGTTGCCGGTGACGATGATCGCGAGCGGGGTCTTGAGCCAGACCAACACCACGACGTTGACGACCAGCGCGATCACCAGTGCCCGGGCCGGCACGCCGCGACGGTTGAGCACGCCGACCTGCTTGACCGTGGTGCCCTCCTTGCCCATGTTGTAGAGCACCCGGGAACCGTCCGCCAGGCCGGTGATCATGATCAGCAACAGCGACGCGATCAGGAAGACCACCATCAGGTCGGCCGCGCCGCCCACGAGGTCGTTGAACGCGCTGACGTAGAACGTGGTCGGGTCGAGCGCGATCGGGCCCTCGCCGACATAGCCCGCCAGGGCCAGCGGCAGCAGGATGAAGATGCCGAGCGAGAACAGCACGCCCGCCCGCAGGGCCCGCGACGTGTCCTTGACGGTGTCCTTGTACTCGGGGGCGAACGTCGCGCACACCTCGACGCCGAACGACGTCCATGCCATGACGTACAACCAGACCAGGGATTCCCTGATCCCGGCGCCGCCGTGCAGGTTCCAGTGCAGGTTGCTCGCGTGCCAGTCACCGCTGAGGAACGGCATCACGATGAACACGGCGAGCGGGACCAGGAGCATGCCACCGGTGACGTAGACCACCCACATCGCGGCGTGCAGCCCGAACATGGCCGCGCCGAACAGCAACACGATCACCGCGATGCCCACCACGATCGGGAAGTCGAGCGTGGCGATACCCAGGTCGAGGGACCAGTCCTGCCCCGGGAACCACTGCGCCTGGACGAGCGAGCCGATGATGCCGGCGTACACCGACAGCGCCGTCGTCCACGGGAACCAGTAGCCGATGCTGGCCAGCGGGCCGACGAACGGGGCGCGCTTCTTCCAGCCCTCGGTCGCGTAGTGCGCGATGCCGCCCGAGGATTCGGGGAACATCGCGGCGAGTTCGGTGTAGATCCAGTTCGCGACCGTGGCCAGCAGCATCGAGCCGGCCCACAGCGCGATGGCCCCCCACGCGCCGAGGCCGCCGATCGAGGCGCCGAGCGACGCGATCAGGGCGGCGGGCATCGTCAGGGACATCGCGAAGCCGTCGTACCAGCGCATCTTCTTCGCCAGCGCGGGCGGGTTCGAGGCAGCGTCGGCCGGGTGCGAGGCGGCATCGGGCGGGTTCGAGACGGAGCCGGACGCGTTCGACACGGAAGAACCGGGGCCGACGGAAGAACCGGGGCCGACGGGAGCGCCGGGGCCGGATGCGGCCTTCGGAGTGGATGCGGACATGCGTGTCCCCTTCGCGGGGTGGGAGCGGCCGGCGGGGGACCCCGGGGGAGGGCCGCGTGGGGGAGGGGTGGGCGCGGACATCGGATGCGCCGCTGATGGCCCTGTTATAGGTCTGTCTTTTCGATCACGTCAAGAGCTGTTCTTTGTTCATTCGACAAATGAGACCTGCTCAAGTTGCTCATCGAGATCTATTGACAGGCCAAAGTTGCTGATGAAGTCTGAAGGCAAGTCACACGCGGACAGTCACACGCGGATGTCACACGCGGACAGTCACACGCGGATGTCGCACCTGGACAGTCACACGCGGATAGATAGGAATCCCCGCATGAGCAGCACCGGCCCCGCTCGCCACCAGTTCTTCATCAACGGCGCGTACGTCGACGGCACCGGTGCCGAGGGCTACGACGTCGTCAGCCCGGCCACCGGTGAACACGTCGCCACGATCCCGGTCCCCACCGCCGCCGACGTGGACCGGGCCGTAGCCGCCGCCAACACGGCGCAGCGCGCGTGGACCAAGGTGAACGTGTGGCAGCGCGCCGAGGTGTGTCACCGCATCGGCGACGAACTGACCAAGCGCGTCGACGAGCTCGCCCGCCTCCAGACCCTGGAACAGGGCAAGCCACTCGCCGAGTCGGTGGCCGACATCGAGGAAGCCGCGCAGCTCTTCCATCTGCACGCCGAGGACGCGGTTCGCCTGCACGGCGAGACGATGCCGTCCACGGACGGCACCAAGCGCATGTGGACCTTCTACGCGCCGGTCGGCACCTGGGGCATCATCACCCCCTGGAACTTCCCGCTGCTGATGCTCGCCGAGTTCGTCGCGCCGGGTCTGGCCACCGGCAACGCGCACGTGGTCAAGCCACCCGCCAACACGCCGCTGACCGTGCTCAAGGCGATGGAGGCGTTCGTCGCCGCCGGCGTCCCCGAAGGCCTGATCAACATTCTCCCCGGCGAGGGCGCCACCGGTGACGCGCTCGTGCGCCACGACGGCGTCGACGCGATCGGCTTCATCGGCTCGTCCGCGACCGGCGCCAAGATCCAGGCCACCGCAGGCCTCAAGCGCTCGATCATGGAGTGCTCGGGCAACGGCCCGCTCGTCGTGCTCGCCGACGCCGACCTGGACGCCGCCGCCAAGGCCGCCGTATACGGCGCGTACCTGTGCGGCGGTCAGGTCTGCTGCGCCACCGAGCGGGTGATCGTGGTCGACGCCGTACA
Source organism: Streptomyces sp. SID3343 (assembly GCF_009865215.1). GTDB lineage: Bacteria > Actinomycetota > Actinomycetes > Streptomycetales > Streptomycetaceae > Embleya. Next base: position 4,831 of record NZ_WWJX01001304.1, read on the forward strand.
CGACGAGTTCGTCGCGGCCGTGCTGCGCGCCGCCGAGGACGTCGTGCTCGGCGACCCGTTCGACGCCGCCACCAACCTGGGCTCGCTCAACAACGAGGGCGTCGCCGCGAAGATGGACCGGCACATCGCCGACGCGCACGAGCGCGGCGCCAAGGTGCTGCTCGGCGGCAAGCGCCGCGAGGGCATGCCGACCGACCTGTACTACGAGTTCACCGTCGTCGACGCCGTGCCCGTGGACAGCCTGCTCTCGCGCGAGGAGTCGTTCGGTCCGGTCGTGCCGATCATCACCGCCCTCGACGAGGACGACGCGCTGCGGCTCGCCAACGACGACAAACTAGGCCTCCAGGGCGCGGTGTTCACGCGCAGCATGAAGTCGGCCTACCGCTTCGTCGAGGAGATGGCCGTCGGCCAGGTCGTCGTCAACGACAGCACATGCTTCTGGGACGTCAACATGCCGTTCGGCGGAGCCGGCAACCGCGGCACGGGTTGGGGCCGGATCGGCGGCAAGCACACCCTGCTCGACATGTCCGACCTGCGGACGGGCGTCATCAACCTCTGACGGGGTTCGGCCTCAAGCGCCGGCCGGGCTCGTCAGGTCGGCCTTGGGCCGGTGTCCTCGAACGCCGGACGGGCTGTTCTTCACAGCCCGTCCGGTCTTCACAGCCCGGCCGGCGTTCGAGGCCAAAGCGGGCCGCAGGCCGGCCCGATGCACGGATTTCGGCCACCACCCGGTAGGGATGAAAAAAGGCATGACCGCGAGCCACCGCACCGCCCTGAGCACGACGGCACAGGAACCGTTCTGGCTGGATCGGCCCGAACACCCCGAGCCGTTGCCGCGCCAGATCGGTGACACCCGGACCGACCTCGCCGTGGTCGGCGGCGGATACACCGGACTGTGGACCGCGTTGATCGCCAAGCAGCGCGACCCCGCGCGCGACGTGCTCGTCATCGAGCAGGGCACGTGCGGCCACGCCGCCAGTGGGCGCAACGGCGGTTTCTGCTCACCCAGCCTCACCCACGGCCTCGCCAACGGGCTCCAGCGCTGGCCGGACGAGATCGACACGCTGCAACGACTGGGCGCCGAGAACCTCGACGCCTTCGAACGCGACCTCGAAAACCACGGCATCGACTGCGACTTCGCCCGCACCGGCAAGGTCTCGGTCGCCGCGACCCCGTGGCAGGCCGACGCGCTGCGCGCTTCCGTACCGGTCGCCAATCGGCACGGCGAGAAGGTCGAGTACCTCGAACACGACGCCCTGCGCGGCTACATCGACTCGCCGCTGTGGACCGCCGGCGTCTGGGTGCCCGACTACGCGCTGCTGGACCCCGCCCGCCTGGTGTGGGGGCTGCGCCGCGCGTGCCTGGAGGCGGGTGTGCGAATCGTCGAACGCACCGAGGTCACCGCGATCGACACCAAGCCGGCCGACCTGGTTCGGCTCACCACGCCGTACGGGATCGTCGGCGCGCGCCGGGTCGCCCTGGCCACCAACGTATTCCCGCCGCTGCTGCGCCGGTTGGGCCTGAGCATGGTCCCGGTGTACGACTACGCGCTCACCACCGAGCCACTGACCGACGATCAACTCGCGTCGATCGGCTGGACCGGCGAGCACGGCGTCACGGACGCCGGCAACCAGTTCCACTACGTCCGCAAGACGGCCGACAACCGCATCCTGTGGGGCGGTTACGACGCCATCTACCACTACGGCAGCCGCGTCGACGACGCGTTGACGCAGCGGCCGGAGACCTTCGACGTGCTCGCCGAGCAGTTCGCCGACACCTTCCCCACGCTCGGCGACGTCGCGTTCTCGCACGCGTGGGGCGGCGTGATCGACTCGACCACGCGGTTTTGCATGTTCGCCGGTACGGCCGCCGCCGGACGGGTCGGCTACGCGCTCGGCTTCACCGGACTCGGGGTCGGCGCGACCAGGTTCGGCGCCGAGGTCGTGCTCGACCTGCTGGCGGGCGCCTCGACCGAGCGCACCAACCTCGCGATGATCCGGCGCAAGCCCGTACCGTTCCCGCCCGAACCCGCGCGCTGGGTCGGCATCCAGGCCACCCGCTGGTCGATGGCCCGCGAGGACGCAAGCGGCGGGCGCAACGTGTGGCTGCGCACGCTCGACCGGCTCGGCCTCGGGTTCGACTCGTGAGCGGCGTGAGCGGCGTGAGCGGCGCGACCGGGGGAGCGAACGGATCGGCGGACGAAGGCGAGAGGATGGACGCCGCACCCCTCGACGCCGCATCCATCGACGTCGCACCCACCGACGCCGTACCTCTCGACGCCGCACCCACCGACGACGCGCCCACCCCGGCGCCGCAGCACACCCGGAGCCACCGCATGTCCACGACCACCGGCCCGCTGGACGACATCGACCGGCGCATCATCGCGATCCTCCAGGCGGACGGTCGCCGTCCGTACAAGCAGATCGCCGAGGACCTGGGCATCCCGGCGTCCTCCGTGCGTTATCGCGTGCAGCGGCTGGAGGAGAGCGGGACGCTCCAGATCGTCGGCATCGCCAATCCGCTGACGATCGGCTTCGATCGCCTCGCCATGATCGGCATGCGGGTGCGCCCGGGCAGCGCCCGCGACGTGTGCCGGGAACTGCGCGAACTCCCGGAAACCTCCTACGTGGTGATGGTCGCCGGACAATACGACGTCATGGTCGAGGTGATCTGTCGCGACACCGACCACTTCACCGACCTGCTCAACCGGCGGCTGTTGCTGATCGACGGCGTCGTGTCCACCGACTCCTTCTTCGTCCTGGAAGTACACAAGCTCGCGTACGGGTGGGGTGTGGGCGGGGTCGAGTCCTCGCTGCTCGACTCACCCGAAATACCACCGGGTTCGGGCCTCGACCAACGCGACAACCGCTGAGCCCCGGCTCGAACCGGCGCGCTCGGTCGTCGACTTCGGACGGTCGCGCTCACGACGTCGGCAGCGACGCCACCCACCGGTCGGCCGCGCCACGCGTGGTGAACGTGTGCAACGCGGCGTCCGGCGCGGCGTGTTCGTCGATCAGCCGGCGCACCCGCGGGCGCATGGTGTGCCGATAGGCCAGGACGTAGCGGACCACGCTGGGACCGAGTCGGTCGTACACCCCGTCCTCGGGGTGCTGCCCGCCGCGGTAGCGCCGCCGGCGGGCCAGTATCCCGAGCAGCGCGGCGGGCGCATTGATGTCCAGGAACACCACGGTGTCCGCCGCCGCGAGCCGGATGTCCAAAGTCGCGGCGTGATTGCCGTCGATGATCCAACTCGGCCGGGCCACGATCTCACGTTGGGCTTCGGCGAATTCCTCCGCGGGCAGGACGGACCAGTCGTCCCGGTAGTAGAGCCCGTCGAGGTGGGTGACCGGAAGGCCCAACCGCTCGCCGAGCTCGTGGGCGAGTACGGTCTTGCCGGCACCGCTGACGCCGACGACGAGGACCTTGCGCATGACGAGTGAGCCTACTCACCGCTGAGCGGGCGTGAGCTCGATATCCCGATGTGCGCACTGGACGGCGGGGTGCGTCCGGGGTGGGGCTCCGTTCGGGAGTCCGGGTGCGGGCCGATCCGGATTCGGGTGACGGAATCGACGTAGCGGCCGCGGCCGCAGCGGTCCTGGGGGACGACGAGCCGGGCTCCGGTCGCCGTCGTCGCGGCGCCGTCGACGGTGGTGGCCGACAGCACCGGGTCGGCGCCGAACTCGGGGTCGATCTCGGCCCAGGACACGAGCGTGTTGTGGCCGTCGGTGCCGGTGACCCGGATCAGGAAGCGGCCGCGGCCGGACCGAGGATCAGGCCGCGCTGCCCACTACGCGGGTCGGGGTGATCCGGATGATCACGCGGACCGACTCCGGGGGCAGTGCGAGGTATTCGTCGCCGGCGCCCGGACCCTCGTACTTCTCGGCCAGGGCCACCGCGAGTCGGCGGCCCTCGTCCTCGGTGACCGTGCACGTCCCGCGCACCTCGACGTAGTGGTCCGAGTCCGCCGGGTCGTACACGGTCAGGCTCGCTCGCGGATCGCGCCGCAGGTTGCGCTCCTTGAGCCGGCCGGCCTGCGACGAGATCAGCAGGTCGTCGCCGTCGAGCCCGACCCATACGACCGAGGACTGCGGGCTGCCGTCCGCGTTGATCGTGGCCAGAACGGCGGGATGGGCGGCGTCGAGCAACGTGCGCGCGGAGTCGCGGAGAGAAATCGACATGGCCCCGAGCGTAGCGCCGCGACCGGAAACCGCCGGCGGCCGCGGCATCAGGCCGTCGGTCGGACCAGCGTCTTGCCCAACGGGCGGCCCACGAGTTGTTCGCGCAGTACGGACGGCAGTTCCCCGAGGGTGATCTCACGGGTGATCAGGTGCTCCAGCGGCAGCAGCGGCAGAGCCAGGACGGCGGCGGTGAAGTCGTCGGGGGTGGTGCCGTAGCTGCCGGCGATCCACACCGGTTTGCCGGACCACGTGGTGCGCAGCCGCCCCTCACCGCGGCGGACCGTGTCCAGGTCGCACGCGAGACCGTCGAGTTCGTCGCCCGGTGCGGTGCCGCCGAAGAGCAGGGCCACCCCGTCGGGCAGAAGCAGCCGCAGCGCCTCGGTGAGCACCTCGGGGTGGACGAAGTCGGTCGCGACGACCGAGGCGTCGAAGCTCGCCGGCGCGAGGGCGCCCAGCGGGTGGACGTCCAGGCCCAGTGAACGGGCGAAGCCGGCGCGGTCGCGGCTGCGGTTGACGAGCGTGACGGACGCGCCGGCGAGGGCGGCCAGGCGGGCGATCAGCAGGCCGGCGGTGCCCGCGCCCAACACGGCGATCCGGCGACCGGTCAGGGAGCCGGCGGTGTGCCCGGCCAA
>NZ_WWJX01001305.1 GCF_009865215.1 Streptomyces sp. SID3343
CCACCGCGGCAGGGCGCGCCGACGGTGCGCGACCCGCGTCCCGCCCCGCTGTCCGGCGCGCGTGGCGTGGACATGCGCTTGACCGTGCTCACGCAGCAACTCGCGACCATGGCGGCGGAGCAGGGTCAGGACCCGCGCGGCGAAGCCCTCCTGGCCGCCGCGGTCGACGTGCTCAAGGGGGCACAGGGCCTGATCCAGGCGTCGAACGCGTTCACGGACGGGCGCGGTGACGAGGCGTACAACACCGCGACCCGCGCCGCCCGCGCGCTGCGGACGACGGCGGCCGAGGTGCTGGAGGACCTCTAGCGCTCCTAGCGCTCCAAGCGCTCCGGGGCGCTGTGGCCGGGATCGGGCCGGTGCCGGGTCGGTGTCGGGGCGCGCCGAGGTGGGTGTGGCCGGTAGGCGGGCGTGCGGGTGTTCGGCGTGCCGGTGTTCGGCGGTGTCAGTCCTCGTGGGTGGAGGCGATCGGCTCCTGGTCGTTCCACGCCACGATCACCGACGACGTGTGACCCCCGTTGGTGAAGTCGACTCGGATCCACGCCGGGTTCGGCCACACCTTGACCGACCAGCCCGGTTTCGGGGTGGCGGCGACCAGCGTCGCCGAGGTCGGGCCGTACCGGAACGACGCCCGCCCGCCGCGGACCTCGAAGCTCTCCACGCTCCGGCCCCTCCGGGTCTCGCCGGTGTCGTCCATTTTCGACAGGGGTGGCGGCCATCCCATGGTGGGTATCGCGGCGGCGGGGGGAGCCGCCGCGCCTTGGGTGGCCGGTGCGCTCGGCGTGCTCGGTGTACTCGACGTGCCCGGCGGGCTCGGCGTGCCCGGAGGTGTCGAGGGCGGCGGTTTCGGCGTGGTCGGAGGCGCGGACGTGGTGCGGTTCGTGGCCGAGATCAGATTCGGTATCGGGGCGGGCGCGGTGGCCTGCGCCGCGTGGGTCGGGGACGGCAGGAGGTCCTCGTCGGCGGTCAGGGTCGGTGCTCTCGGCGCCTCGAAGACGGTGTCGCGCAGGACGCTGCGGACCCCCAGCCAGGACAGCGCCACGGCCACGGCGGTCACCGTCAGCCATACCGAAACCGACGTGATGGTTCTTCGCACGGCCCTCATCCTCCCCCTCTCGTATTCCCCCTCAGTGGCCGGGTGCGCCCACGAGTACGAGTACGGTTCCGAACCATGGCACAGGTGCTCGTGGTCGAGGACGACCAATTCGTACGTTCGGCATTGATCCGATATCTCACCTCGTCCTCACATGCCGTCCGCAGCGTCGGCACGGCCCTCGAGGCGCTGCGCGAAGTGGCCCAATACCCCTTCGACGTGGTCATCTTGGACCTCGGATTGCCCGACCTGGACGGTTCCGAGGCATTGAAGATGCTGCGCGGCATTTCCGACGTACCCGTGATCATCGCGACCGCGCGTGACGACGAGGCTGAGGTGGTCCGGCTGCTCAACGCCGGCGCCGACGACTACGTCACGAAGCCGTTCTCCGGCGAGCATTTGGGCGCACGGCTGTCCGCGGTGTTGCGGCGGGCACGCGGGCGCAGCGGCGGCGACACGTTCGCGGTCGGGGGACTGCATGTGGACGTTCGCCGGCGCGAAGCCGAACTGGACGGCGTGGCACTGAATCTGACGCGACGTGAGTTCGATCTGCTCGCGTTCCTGGCCTCCCGGGCCGGCAACGTGGTGCCGCGCCGCGAGATCCTGGCGGAGGTGTGGGGCCAGTCGTACGGCGACGATCAGACGATCGACGTCCATCTGTCGTGGCTGCGCCGCAAGTTGGGGGAGACGGCGCGCGCGCCGAAGTATCTGCATACGGTGCGCGGTGTCGGGGTGAAGCTGGAGCCGCCCGCGTGACGGTGGCGGGGGGATCGGGGGAGCGTAAGGCCGCGACGGCGCGACCGGGGGCAAGTTCGGGGTCAGACCCGGGGTCGAGCCCAGGCACGGACCCGGGTTCGAGTCCGAGTCCGGGTTCGAGTTCGGGTTCGAGTTCGAGCCCGGGCGTGACGTCGCGCACGCGCACGCGGCCGCGGTCGCCTCGGAGCTTGCGGGGCACGCTCGTTCGGGTGTCGCTCGCGGTCACCACGATGGTCGCGCTCGCGTTCTTGATCCCACTGGGACTGGTGATTCGCGAGATCGCCGCGGACCGGACGTTCACCGACGCGGAGCGACAAGCCGCCGCGCTGTTGCCCGCGTTGGTGATCACCACCGATCGGGCGGCGCTCGAACCGGCGATCGCGAGCATGCCGGCCGGGTCCACCGGACGGATCGCCATCCACCTGCCCGACGGCTCGATCCTGGGCCGCCCGCGCGCCGACGAGCGTGATCTCGCCACGGCGCGCGAGTCGGCCCGGTCGTTTCGGGTACGGGCGGGCAGCGGATGGGCCCTGCTCCAACCGCTGGTGCTGGATGCGGGCCGGGTCACGGTGATCGAGGTGTACGTCCCCGACGGTGACCTGGACCACGGCGTGACCACCGCGTGGCTGGTCCTGACCGGTGTGGCCGGGCTGTTGGTCGGGGGGTCGGTGGTGCTGGCCGACCGGCTCGGTGCGCAGGTGGTGCGCTCGGCGCGCGGACTCGCGGCGGCCGCCCGGGCGTTGGGCGTGGGGGATCTGGACGTACGGATCGATCCGCAGGGCCCTTCCGAACTCCAGGAAGCCGCCACGTCGTTCAACACGATGGCCGACCGGGTCGAACAACTCCTGGCCAACGAACGTGAGTTGGCGGCCGACTTGTCGCACCGGCTGCGTACGCCGCTGACGGCGCTGCGGCTGAACGCGGCGGCGCTCGGCGACGATCCGCTGGCCGAGCAGACCCGGCACGCGGTGGCGCAGTTGGAGCGCGAGGTGGACGAGGTGATCCGAACCGCCAGGCGGGCGAGCGCGAGCATCGAGTTCGTGGGCTGCGACGCCGCCGAGGTGGTGCGGGAGCGGATGGCGTTCTGGTCGGCGCTGGCCGAGGACGAGGACCGGGGATGGCAACTGGTGGGCGCGGAGGTACCGGTACGCGTACCGATCGCCCGCGGCGAGTTGGCGGCGGGGTTGGACGCCATGCTCGGCAACGTGTTCCGGCACACGGAGGAGGGCGTGCCGTTTTCGGTCACGCTGCACTCGGGCAAGGACGCGGTGATCCTGTTGGTCGCCGACGGCGGCGGGGGCATCGACGACCCGGAGGCGGCTCTGCGGCGCGGTCACGGGCAGGGCGGTGACGGGTCGACGGGCTTGGGCCTGGACATCGTGCGGCGGCTTGCGGAGGCCACGGGAGGCGAGGTGGGGATCGGGCGCTCGGTGTTGGGCGGGGCCGAGATCAGCGTTCGGTTGGGGGCGGGCCGTGCGACCTCCGTCACACGCGGGAGTCGCCGGGCCGCGAAGAGACGCCGTGGGCGCCGTCGATCCCCGATTTCCTGACTGTGTGTCACGGAACATGCGCCTGGGGGCACATCGGGCGTGATCGACTCTTAAGAGCGACTTAAACCGTCCCTGAAGGCCAAATCCGGTCGGGTCGACAGGTTTTCTTCGGCCACGGTTTTTACTAGCCTCTTGAGCGAAGGTCCATTCGGAAACCAACGGGACTCCCCCCTTTCCGAGTGGATCAGGCGCAGCCCAATCCCCCCCAGGGTCTGTAGCCGTTCGGGGATCTCGCATCCCCGGCCGCTCGTGTCCCCACCCCCACCCGGGGCACGACGGCAGCCCGACTCGAAGGCGAAAGCCTTCGAGTCGGGCCTTTTTGGTGTCGGACGACGACCTCCGGTCGCTCTCCTCGCTGCCGCTCGTGGATTGTGGCGCCCTTCCATGCAGCGGCAGCACAGGCGATATGACGGCAGACCGGTTCGAACGCCGAGGGCATCGGGGGGCCACCATGTCGGGCGCGTCGGGCGAACGGGTCCGGCGTCCGGCTCATCGTGTGCTTCGTTGGTGACGTCGTGCGCGTCCGGGATCGGCTGTGTGTTGTCGACGGGGGCTGGGCGGGCGGCGGCGTGCTTGCCGGTCTTGCGTGGGCTGAGGAGTCGCAGCACCCCTGCGAGTGCCCGCGCGATAGCGTTCGTCATGTCGTCAGCTCCTGTTAGAGGGCGCCGGAAGTTGACGTGGCGAAGCCCCGACCGAGTCGACCTCAGCCGGGGCTTGCTCGGCTGATGGCTAGGGCTTTCCCGGGAATTTGAACTCGGGCATCGGACCCTTCGGGTGTTCACTGCCCGGTGCCGGCAGCCACCCGCAGCGCGGGTCCAGCGCAAGCGCGCTCATCAGGTCGTCGATGTTGCCGCCCGTCACCGTGCACAGTTCGGCGAGAGCGTCCACGAACGTCACCTTCGAGATGATGAAGGCGCGTTGCACGTCGTCAACGAGAGCGGCAGTTACCGGATCGGCCACGGGTGGAAGCGCAACGTGATCGGTGCTCGTCAAGTCGGTCATGTGTTCAGAGTTTAGGGAGCCCACCACGCCGATACGTACCGATTCGGTGGGCTCCGCCTCACAACCGGTTACGGTGTCAGACCGGCTTGCAGTCTGCTGCCTTGCAGTTGTTGGCGCAGTCTGCGGGCGTCGGGGCCAAAGGTCCGTGTCGACCGGCAGACCCGCCCGGCGGATGAGCGCGACCGCTTCCGCCACCACCCGCGAACCGGTCCCGTCCTGGGGCCACTGGCGCGGTTCGAGCGCCGATGACCTCGCAAGATCGGCAACTGCTCAGGGTCGCTCGTGTACCGAATCGAGCGGGGCGAGCGGCGCCCGGCGTGGCCGTTGACTCGTGCGGTTGACGAGTACTTCGGCGGGGATGGGTGGCTGTGCGATCTGCATGATCTGATCGACAACGCGGGCGGGTGCTTTGCGGTAGGCAGTTTCGGTAGCTCGTCTTCCTTTCTTGGCGTTGGTGCCCGCCGCGCCGTGTTGCGGGTTCCGGCACGGCGCGGCGGTTCGGGCGCCCGGGTGTCCATGCGCCGGTGTGGAACACCAGGGCAGTCACGGGGTCGCGAGAGGCGGCGTGGTGCGCTCCGGATAGGGGCAGTTCGGCGAGCATGTGCAGGGCGGGTCAGGGGGTTTGACCCCGTCGCCGAACGGCCATGGTGCCGAGGGCGCGCCACTGAAGTGTTCGGGCGGGCGCACGACTCGGGTTCCGTTCCGGTCGACTTGGTAGACCGCGAGCCACATCCTGCTGTCGGGCCTCGGTGCCTTGGGTCTGTGGTCGTGGTCCTGCTCGGTCGGCTCTCGCATTCGGCTGCGCTCCTTACACTTCACGCGCTTGACTGCTCTGTGTTGGTCGATCGTGACGGAGCGTCCGCCCACGTGGGAGTGACCTGATGTCCCACGTTCGCGCGGGAATCCGTCCCACACCTCGGTGAGAAATGGAGTGATGGCGAGTGCCGTTCGCGTCGAGCCCCTCGGCTTCCGGCGACAGGCGGTTGCACCAGTTCGGGGAGGCAATCCGCGAGCAACGAGAGCTTGCCGGGCTGTCTATTGCGCGGCTTGCCGAGCCGTTGGGTTACTCGGTTTCAGCATGGGCGCGGTATGAGACAGGAGGCACGATCCCGCGTGAACTGCCGGGCAAGCTTGACGATGCGCTCGGGACCCGAGGGATGTTCAGAACCCTGTGGAAGATGGTCAAGCACGAGCGGTTCCCCAACCGATACCGCGACTACATGCGATTGGAGGAAGACGCTTGCGAGATCAACGAGTACGCGCCGTATCGAATCCCGGGCCTGCTACAGACCAGGGCATATGCGCGAGCGCTGTTCAGGGCGGCGAAGCCCGAAGCGCCCGAATACAAGATCGACGCCAAGGTCGATGACCGCTTGAGCCGTCAGGAGCGGCTCCAAGGAGACGATGCGCCCTTCTTTTCGGCGGTTCTCGACGAGGCGATCATCCGGCGTACGGTCGGCGGCCCGGCGGTCATGAGCGAACAGCTCGAAAGCCTGTTGCCGCGCTTGGATCGGACCGGATCACGGTTGCAGGTCGCGCCGTTCGAGCGCGGGGAACGTGGCGCCCTCGG
>NZ_WWJX01001306.1 GCF_009865215.1 Streptomyces sp. SID3343
CCGCACACGGGGTGCCGTGGAGCGCGCTGCTCGACCCGCCGACCGCCGACGAGGTCGGCGGCGCGCTGCGCGGGCTCGGCGTGGACGCGTTGGTGCACCTCGTGCCGGGCGCGGCTGTACTGACCCTGGCCGACGGCCGTACGGATGTCCTGGACCTGCCCGAACTCGACTACGCGGCAAGGGTGGTGACGGCTGATCAGGAGAACTGGCCGGACGCGGTCGAGGAGCTTGGCGGATGGGCGTGGACTGCCGCGATGGGGCCCGTACTGGCCGCCCTGCCCGGCACGTTCGCGCGCGCACCGCAGCTTGTGCTGCTGCCGGCCGGGCCGTTCGGCACGGTGCCGTGGCACGCCGCGTGGTCGGACGTGGACGGGCGTCGGCGACACGCACTCCAGGACGCGCAGATCTCGTACATCCCCTCGCCGCGGCTGCTGTGCGAGCTCGCCGCGCGGCCCGTCGACCCGGCGTCGCGACGACCCGCCGGGATCGGCCGCGAACCGGGGGATCCGGTCGCTTTCGCGCCGGCGCGCGGGCACGACCACGCGTGGCGGCGGACCGCCGAATTCCTGACGGCGGGGTCCTACTCGGTCGTGTCGACGCTGTGGCCGGTGTCGGCGAGCGATACCGAACTCGTGCTGTACATGGCCGACCACTACCTGACCCGACGCGACCTGCCGCCCGCCCAGGCGCTGCGGACGGCGCAGTTGTGGATGCGCGACCCCAAACGCGGCATCCCGGCGGCGATGCCGCCCGAACTCGCCGCCCGGGCCCGGGCGATCGGCCCGGACGCCCTGGCCGGGTGGGCCGGATTCACCCACTCGGGCTGGTGAGACGCGGGATGCCCGCCGCGACGGCCGAACCCACCCCGCCTTCCCAAGTCGGGCGGAAGGCGCGTACTGTACGCCTCGCCATCGCGGGAGCTCGGACCAACCGGGCTGAGAGGGCGGCATGGGGCGCGTCGAGCGCCCCGGGGCCACCGACCGCTTGAACCTGACCGGGTAATGCCGGCGTAGGGAGAGCAGGTAGAGCCATGTCGGCTCCTGTCGTAGACGACGCACGCCCCGAGCCGTCGGATTCCGGCTCCGGGGCCGAAGCCCCGCTGATCCTCGACACCGCGCCGCCGCGCACCCTCGGGTTCCGCGACCAGGCCGCGTTCTGGGCCAACCTCGGGGTGAGCCTGCTCGGGTTCTCCGGGGCGCTCGCGGTGCTGGCCCCGCAGGGATACCCACAACTGTCGATCGTCGCGGCGGTCGTCGCGGCCATCGGCGGCACCCTGATCGGCGCGCTCATGGTCGCGGTCGCCGGCATCCCCGGCGCCCGCAGCGGCGCGCCCGCGATGACCGTGCTGCGCGGGCTGTTCGGCACGAAGATCTCGTACGTGCCGACGCTGTTCAACATCGTCCAGTGCGTCGGCTGGGGCACCTTCGAGCTGCTGGTGATCTCGATGGGCATCGAGGCGATGACGGACGGTCGGGGCCCGCACTGGCTCTACATCGTCGCGGCCGGCGTGGTCACCACCGGCATGACGCTGCGCCCGCTGGGGATGCTGCGGATCCTGCGCCGCTACGTGACGATCGCGGTGGGCATCGCGATGCTGTACTTCTCCGTCCAACTGGTCCGCGAGGGGCTGCCGCCGCTCACCGAGGGCTCGTGGTCGGGCTTCTTCCCGGCGATGGACGCGGCGCTCGCGGTCGCGGTGTCGTGGGTACCGCTCGCGTCCGACTACACCCGGCACTCACGCGGTTCGAAGTCGGCGTTCTGGGCCGCGCTGAGCGGCTACTCGATCACCAGCATCTGGTGCTACCTGCTCGGTTTGGTCGCGCTCGCGCAGGTCGGCGGCGACGTCGACAAGATCTTCGATTCCTTCCTCGGGGTCACCGCCGGGTGGGTGTTCTTCACGGTGCTCGTGGTGCGCGAGGTCGACCAGAGCTTCGCGAACGTCTACAGCACGGCGATGTCCATCCAGAACCTCGCGCCGCGCATCGACCGCCGCGTGCTGTGTGTGGGCGTGGGTGCGCTGGTCACGGCGTTCGCGCTGATGGTGGACGACTTCGCGACGTACGAGAGCTTCCTGTACCTGCTCGGCTCGGTGTTCATCCCGCTGTTCGGCGCGCTCGTGGTGGACCTGTTCGTCGGCCGCGGCCGAACCGGTTGGGACTTGGGTGATCACTCGCCTGCCCGATGGGTGATGCTGGCCCCGTGGGCGCTGGGATTCGGCACCTACCAGCTGATCAACCCCGGTTCGATCGAGTGGTGGGCCAAGGGTTGGGCGCACGTCCAGGACGCGACGCACATCCACGCGCAGGCGTGGACCTCGGCCTCGCTGTTCTCGTTCGCGATCGCGGGCGTCACCGCGTACGCCGCGGTCCTGTGGGACCGGCGCCGGGCGAGGGCGCGCGCGACCGGCTGAGCGAGACCGAACGGGCGAGCGTACGGCCGGGCCGGTTTCGAGGGCATGCCGACTCGACCTCCGAGCTTGACCTTCGAGTCGGTCGAAGGCCAAGACTCACGGACATGAACGACGACGACATGAACGACAACGGCGTGAACGACGACGACATGAACGACGACGGCGCGGCGATGGGCATCGGGGCGTTCGCGCGGCGGGTGGGGCTGAGCCCGAGCGCACTGCGCTACTACGACGACTGCGGCGTATTGCGCCCGGCCTCGGTGGACGCCGGCACGGGATATCGCTTCTACACGCCGAGCCAGGAGGCGCGGGCGACCCTGCTGCGCGGATTGCGCGAGGCGGAGGTGCCGTTGACCGAGGCATCGGCGGTGCTGGACGGCCCGCCGAAGCAGGCCGAGGAAGTGCTGCGGGGACATCTGCGGCGGATGCGCGACCGGACGGACACGGCGCGCGCCGTGATCGAGGGCGTACTGCGGACCCTGACCGCGACGGGGACGCAAGCGGTGGTGGGCGGGGCCGAGTGGGCGAGCGCGGTGCGGCAGGTGACGCCGGCGGCGGGAGCGGGCGAGGGAGAACTCGCGGTGCTCGGGTGTGTGCTGGTCGAGGTGGGAGCGCCGGCCGGCTCGGGGCAGCCCGGTGTCCTGGGCGACGGCGAGGTGCGCCTGGTGGCGACGGACCGCTACCGCCTGTCGGTGCGCACCCTGCGTCCGCTGGGGATCCATGGCGAGCCGGCCTCCGTCCTGATCCCGGTGGACGACCTGGTCGAGACGGCCCGATGGGCGGCGCGGCACGCCGAGATCGTGGTCGAGCCGACCCCCGACGGGCTGCGGTTGCGGGCGGGCGACGACGTCCGGGAGCACGCCGGGTTCACGGGGATCTATCCGGCGTATCGCGACATGCTTGCCGCCTTGGCCGACCCGGTCGGTCGCGTCGTGGTGGACCGGGTCGCCCTGCGTGACGCGCTGCTGCGCGGCGGCTCGACCCCCGCGTGCGTACTGGTCGCGGGCGACGACGAGGTCCGCGTGGACGACGCGCCGGCGCTGTCCGCGATCTGTACGGGCCCACCGGTGCACACCGCCTTCGATCCGCTCACGCTGGTACCGGCCCTGGAGGCGAGTGTGGGCCCCGACGTCCTGCTCGAATTCGGCGCCCGCCCGTTTCCGGTGGTCGTCCGCTCGGCCGACCAGGGCAGCTTCACCACCTTGGTGATGCCGGTGGCGCTGCCCGCGGACGCCACCGGCTGAACCGGGGCGCGAGTGCCGCGCTACGCCACCTTGCGCCGGCGCCGCCCGCTGCTCTCCAGGTAGCGGGCCAAGCCGGACAACAGCATGCACATGCCGATGTAGATCGGCGCGATCACGATGACCACCGGGATGAACGGCAGGCTGTAGTCCAGGTTGGTGGCGATCTGCTTGCCCGCGTACAGGAATTCCTCGTACGAGATCAGATAGCCCAGCGACGTGTCCTTCAGCGTCACCACCAGCTGGCTGATGATCGTCGGCAGCATCGTGCGTACCGCCTGCGGGATCAGGATGTTGACCATGACCGTGGTCTTGCGCATGCCCAGTGCGTAGGCCGCCTCCCGCTGGCCTTTGGGGACCGCGTTGACGCCGCCGCGGAAGACCTCGGCCAGGACCGAGCCGTTGTACAGGGTCAGACCCGAGATCAGCGCCAAGCGGGGCTCGACCTTCATCGCAATGAAGATGAAGAAGATCATCACGAGGACCGGCATCGCGCGGAAGAACTCGACGACGACGCCCGCCACCCAGCGCACCACGCGGTGGTCGGAGAGCCGGCCGGCCGCGAACACCGCGCCGAACAGCAGCGACAGCACCGCCGCCCACGCGAAGACCTGGAGGGTGTGCCCCAGACCGCGCAGCAACAGCCTTTGTACGCCCTTGTATTCGAACGGCGCCCACTTGTCGCCGTCGAACTGGCCGGTATCGATCAGCTTGTACACGATCCACGCCACGATCGCGGCGAGCACGACCGAGGCGATCCACCCGTACAGCCGATGCCGCGCTTTGGCGCTCGGTCCCGGAACGTCGTACAGCGCCGAACTCTCGACACTCATCGGGCCACCTCCAGGCGCTTCTCCAAGAACGCGAACAGGGCGCTGATCGACAGCGTGATGATCAGGTAGCCGACCGCGATCCACAGGAACGTGGCGACGATGTCGTAGCCGAGTTCGTTGAGGGTTCGGTAGGTGCTGAGCAGTTCGACGACGCTGAACGACCCGGCGATCGCGCTGTTCTTGGCGAGCGCGATCAGCGTGCTGCCGATCGGCGGGATCACCGCGCGCAGCGCCTGCGGGAGCACGACCAGATTGAGCGTCTGGCCGAACGACATGCCCAGACTGCGGGCCGCCTCGCCCTGGCCCACGGGCACGGTGTTGATGCCGGCGCGGACCGCCTCGCAGATGAACGCCGAGGTGTAGCACCCCAACGCGAGCACCGCGAGCGTGAAGAACGGCAGGACCACCCCGAACCGCGGCAGCCCGAGCACCACCGCGAAGAACAGCAGCGTGAGCGGCGTATTGCGCAGCACGGTCACCCACGCACCGCCGAGCACCCGCATCGGCCGCACCGGCGAGACCCGGCACGCGGCCATCAGGACCCCCAGCGCGAGCGCGATCGCCGAGGCCACCAGGGTCAGTTCGAGGGTGCCGACGAAGCCCTTGCGGAACAGGGTGAAGTTGTCGAGCAGGACATTCATGGTCGACGCCTTCCTCTAGTACCGGTCCACGGGCGGCGGGGGCGGCGCGGGTACGCCCGACAGGCCGAGCGTGACGTTGTAGGCCCGGAGCCAGTCGCCGTTTTGTTCGTGCGCGACGATCGCGTCGTCGAGCGCGAGCCGGAACACCTTGTCACCGCGCGGCACGCCGATTCCGTACGGCTCCTGGGAGAACAGGCCGCCCGCGAGCTTGAGTTGGTCGGGGACCTTCGCCGCGTAGCCCTTGAGGATGGTGTCGTCGGTGGTGACCGCGTCGACCTGAAAGCTGATCAGGTTGTCCACGCACACCGAATAGCTGTCGTAGGCGACCGCGGTGGCCTTGGGATAGTCGCGCACCAGCCGCTGATACGGCGTCGAACCCGCGACCGAGCACACCTTCTTGCCCGCGAGGTCCTGCGGGCCGTTGATGTCCTTCTCGTCCTTGCGCACCAGGAGCGCCTGACCGGCCATGTAGTACGGACCGGCGAAGCCCACCAGCTTCTTGCGGTTGTCGTTGATCGTGTACGTCCCGACGTAGTAGTCCACTTCGCCGTTCTGCAGCGAGGTCTCCCGGTTGGCGGACGTGATCGTCTTGAACTCGACGCGGTCCACCGGGAAGCCGAGCGACGCGGCCATCATCTTGGCGATCTCGACGTCGAAGCCCGAGTAGTAGCCGTTCGCGGGATCCTGCTGCGCGACATAGGGCTGGTCGGCCTTGGTGCCGACGACGAGCCTGCCGCGCGACTTGGCCGCGCGAAACGTCGGCGAGTCGAGCGTGACGTCGGTCGCGACCTGGTAGGACGGCAGGTCTTTGGGCTTGGGACCCTTCGGCGGCGGCGTGCCGTTCTTGCCGCACGCGGCGACGAGCGCGAGGAGCAGGCCGATCAACGCGACGGCAACCGCTTTGGTGCGGGTGGTTGTTCGCGGGCCGTGGCCGGTCGCTCGTGGGCTGCGGCCGGACGTTCGGGATTCCCGGTGATTGTGCATGTCCCGTCCCCCGTCAGTGCTTGAGGATCTTGGACAGGAAGTCCTTCGCCCGGTCCGTCTGCGGGTTGTCGAAGAAGTCCTCCGGGGTGCGCGACTCCATGATCCGGCCGTCCGACATGAACACCACGCGGTTCGCCGCCGAGCGCGCGAAGCCCATCTCGTGGGTGACCACGACCATCGTCATGCCCTCGACGGCGAGCGTCCGCATGACCTCCAGAACCTCGTTGATCATCTCCGGGTCCAGCGCCGAGGTCGGCTCGTCGAAGAGCATGATCTTGGGATCCATCGCGAGCGATCGCGCGATCGCGACGCGCTGTTGCTGTCCGCCGGACAACTGCGCGGGGTACTTGTTCGCCTGGTCGACCAGGCCGACCCGGTCGAGGAGTTCGCGAGCCTTGCGGTCGGCGTCGGCCTTGCTGCGCTTGCGCACCTTGACCTGAGCGAGCGTCAGGTTTTCCAGGACGCTCTTGTGTGCGAACAGGTTGAACGACTGGAACACCATGCCGACTTCGGACCGCAGACGCGCGAGCCCGCGCCCCTCGGCGGGCAACGGCGCGCCGTCGATCGTGATCGTCCCCGAGTCGATCGTCTCCAACCGATTGATGGTGCGGCACAGCGTCGACTTGCCGGATCCGGAGGGCCCGATCAGGACGACGACCTCGTTGTGCGCCACGGTCAGATCGATGTCGCGCAGTACGTGCAGGGACCCGAAATGCTTGTTGACGCCCGAGAGGACGACGAGTGGGTCTTGCGAGGTCACAGGTATTCGACTCGCCTTCGACACGGGGACAGGACCGTGCGTGAGCGCACGTGCCCCCTTGATCGACCGCACCGGCGGGATTCAGTCCCCATCGGCCCGCGAACCCCCCGAACGGCCGATAGGGTCCCCTCGCGAGGGTGACGCGGACGTCGCGCTCCGCGCACGGGCGAGGTGGCAGCGGCCGGAGCACGCGGCGGGGAACGGGCAGCCGACGGTTGGTGGAAGGCAGCGGGTCGCGGTGGGTCGGCGCGCTCGGTGTCGGCGAGGCCGGCGGGTTCGCGGGTGCGCGGTCCCGTTCTTGACGTCCCGTCACGAGGCGCTGCGCGGCCGCGTCGAGGGCTGCGCGAGAATGTACCCGGCACCCGTACGGGGCGTGGTGTCCGCGACACGTGTCGGGAACCACCGGCGCGTCGTGGCTGTTGTGGTGCGTGGTGCGTGGTGCGTGGTGCGTG
>NZ_WWJX01001307.1 GCF_009865215.1 Streptomyces sp. SID3343
GCCTGCGCCCACGGCGACCGCGTGATCGACGTGCTGGTGGCCGGCGGCGGTCCGGCCGGGCTGGCCACCGCGATCCACGGCGCCCTCGCGGGGCTGCGAGTGGTCGTGGTGGAGCCGCGCGGGGCGCCGGTGGACAAGGCGTGTGGGGAGGGCCTGATGCCGGCCGGGGTGGCCGCGCTTCGCGAGTTGGGGGTCGCGCCCGCGGGGCATCGGTTGGCCGGAATCCGCTACGTCGACGCGCAACACGCGGTGTCCGCGCGGTTTCGGGCCGGGCCGGGACTGGGGGTTCGGCGCACGGAGTTGCAGGGCGGGCTGTACGAGCGCGCGGTGGGCCTTGGGGTGGAGGTGGTCGCCGGGCGGGTGGACGCGGTGCGCCAGGACGCGGACGGCGTGACGGCGGGCGGGTTTCGGGCCCGGTGGCTGGTCGCGGCGGACGGGCTGCACTCGCCGGTGCGCGCCGGGCTCGGGCTCGCGCTGCCCGACGGGCGCGAGCGACGGTACGGGCTGCGCCGACACTTCGCGGTCGCGCCGTGGACGGACTTCGTCGAGGTGCACTGGTCGCCGTACGGCGAGGCGTACGTGACACCGGTCGGCGCCGATCTGGTCGGGGTGGCGGTCCTGGGTCCGCGCGGGCGGCCGTACGCCGAGCAGTTGGCCGACTTTCCCGACCTGCTCGCGCGCCTGACCGGGCCGGCGACGACGACGGTACGCGGCGCGGGTCCGCTGCGGCGGCGGGTACGCCGGCGGGTGGTCGGCCGGGTGCTGTTGGTGGGCGACGCGGCGGGCTACACCGACGCGTTGACCGGTGAGGGCGTCGCGCTCGCGCTGGCGTCGGCACGCGTGCTCGTGCAATCCCTGGTGGCGGGTCGGCCCGACCGCTACGACGCGCGGTGGCGGCGGTTGTCCCGCCGCCACCGCGTACTCACCGAGGCCCTGCTGACCGCACGCCGCCACGAACGCAGCGCGCGGCTGATCGTGCCGGCCGCGCATCGACTACCGGCGGTGTTCGGCGCGGTCGTGAACGCGCTCGCGTAGCAGCGGAGTTCAGCTCTTCGTCTTCGGTGGCGCCTCCGCGAACATGTCGCGGCACGCGTCGAGGCCGTGGATCTCGGCCTCGATCGTGCGATGTTCGCGCCACGCGTCACGAGTCAGGCGCAGCCGCTGCGCCACCCGAGGAGCGTCCTTGTCCCCCACGAGCACATCGAAGCCGTCGTCCACGTAGCCGAGTCGTCGCGACACCCGGAGCGAGGGCACGTTGTCGACCAGCGAGGTGGATATCGCCCACCGGGCATCGAGCCCCGCGAACGCGAGTTCGAGCATGCCCGCACGCATCTCGGTACCGAACCCTTGTCCCTGGTGGGCGCGCCCCAGCCACGAACCGGACGCGATCTCCCAGCGTTTCGGGAAGCCCCGCCCCGCGCAGTCCTGGACCCCGATCACGCGTCCCTCGTGCACGACGGCGAGCATCATGTGCCAGTCGGAGGCGCTCCACTGCGCCCACTTCGACCAGTAATAACGCAGCGCCGTCCGCCCCTTCTCCGGCTGCGGAACCTGCGTCCACGCCCAGGAGAACGGCATGTAGTCAGGCTCGTGGATACCCTTGTCGGCCAACTCGACAAGCGCGGCGAAGTCTTCCTGGGTCGCATAACGCAATTCGAGCCGAGGCGTCACAACCCGAAGCCCGAACAACGGCCAATAGTCACCGATCATGCCCCATCTTCTCGAGTGCCCTCCCCGATCGCGACCGGTTTCTTCGGCCTCGCCCGACCGTGTCGGGCCCGGCTGTGGCCGGACGGGCGGCCCGAGAAGCGGCCTTGGTGCCGTGTCACGTGCCTCCCGGCGGGATCGCTCTCCAGGGGAAGGCCGTCGGCCCTGTCGGCCGGGTGAAGCCCCTTGTCCATCGCGCGCCCTCGGGCCCGGCACGACGATGCGGACGAGCGCGGGAATGCCTTTGGAACGCACCCGTGTCAGTGCCGTCCGTTCAGCCCTGGGCCGCTTGAATGTAGGCAACGGCGTCGCCGACCTTCTTGAATCGCTCGACATCGGCATACCGCAGAGTCACCCGGAACTTCGCCCCGACGTGCTCGGCGATCACTGTCATCATCGACTCGTCGATGGCGAGATCCTCGGCAAAATGCTTCCCCAATTGAATGGTCTCGACGGCGAGGCCGGTCTCCTCGTTGATGATCTCCGCGAGGCCGTCGAGGATCTCACGCTCGCTCAGTGCCATGGAGTTGTTCCCTTCCGAAACGAACAGGCCGACGCCTCTCGGGAATGTCATCCCCGAGGGCGCCACATGATGCCATGCTTGACGTCGTGACCTCAGGTACTCGTGGCTCTGTGATCTCGGTCGGGATTGACTACATGGGGACCCCACACGCCCACCTGACAGCGTCTGTCGAGGACGCTTCCACCTTGTTGCGGTTCTTCGCCGATTGGGGGTTCTCGCCCCACGACGGGTGCGGGGAACTGTCCACCGCCTCGGCGCGGAACATCGTCGACGTCCTGGAGGTTTGGGCGGACCGGGCACGGCACAGGTGGCCTGCCGGCCGGGCCGTTGTCTATCTTGCCGGTCACGGGCGTCTGCACAACGGTCGGCACTACGTGTTGACGGCCTCCAGTCCGGAGAGCGGCCCCTATTTCGGCAGCAAGGCAATAGGCGCCGAGGACCTTGGTTCAAGCGGTGCTGAACAGCGGCGCGACATCAGGCTTGATCATGCTGGACACCTGCTACTCCGGTTTCGCCGCACACGAGATTCAGGAAGCCGTGGATCGAGCCGCCGCCTGCCAAGCAGGACCCGGAATGGACCTGGCGGTTTTGGTTCCGTCACTCCACCACGAGAAGTCGTACAGCGGGTTGTTCGTCAAGAACATGATGGCAGCGCTGCACGACGGGTCACTGGGTGGGCATTGGAAGGACGGCGATGAATTCGTGACCTTGTTCGAAATGCGCGAGGAGCTGCGGCTTCGCCTCGACGACGAACAGTGCGCTTACGTGGCTGGACGCGACGGCCTCAAGATCATGCCGAATCCGCGTTACCGGGCGAATGCAGCAGATCGCGCGGTCGAAATGGACGCACTCCTCGCACAACTTTCCGACGACGATCGGGAACACTTCCTCCGCAAGGCGGCAGGCACCGATGTGGGCAACTCCGGCTGGTTCTTCACGGGCCGGCACACGTCGTCCGCGTCTTTGGTGCTGTGGTTGGGCCGAAACGACCAAGGTCTCATGGTGGTTACCGGCGCCCCGGGAAGCGGCAAGTCGGCGTTTCTCGGGCGGCTGGCAGTGCTCGCCGATCCCGGCTCGCAAGCAGCCTGCCGGGTGCTGGGTCTCCTGGACGAAGGCAACGAACCGAATCCGGTCATAGGCACGTTCGACGCCGTCGTACTCGTCAAGAATCGTCGCGTCGACGATGTGGCTCGGGACATCGCGTACCAGCTGGACATCGACTTGTCCGAGTCGTCCAGTCCACCACGCGACCTTGTCCTGGCCCTGCACGACAGTGGGCGGCGGGTGACGGTCCTGGCCGACGCCTTGGACGAGGCGGAGCAGGGTGAAGAGGTGTTCATCGCCCGCGATGTCCTGCGAGCCATCGCCGGACTCCCCGGTTGCCGAGTGATCGTAGGAACACGCCGAGACCGCGACGGCCGAACCATCGCTCGACATACCGCCGTCGACGGCTGCGAAGCCACCGACGCCGGGCCGCTCATCGAGTCCCTTCGGCCGCGCAGGGGCGCGTTCGAGATCCTCGACCTCGACCTCGACGACGACACGGACCGAGACATCGAACGGTACGTCGAGATCCGGCTCGCGGCGCGGGCGATGGACGTGGCCGCCGACGGGTCCCGACGATGGCCCACCGAGCGGCGCAGGCGGATGGCCGCGCGAGAGGTGGCCAGGCAGGCGGGCCGGGTGTTCCTCTACGCCCGCTTCGCCGTGAGCGCGTTGGAGGCACTACCAGAGGACGTGGTCGAACTCCCGCGGTGGTACGGGCAGTTGCCCGGAGCGGCGGCAGAGGCGGGGCTGCACCGGATCTTCGGCGAGGACCTGAAACGGTTCGAGGACCCGGTCCTGGTCACTGAGGTGCTCACCCCGCTGGCTTTCGCCCGGGGCAAGGGCCTGCCACGCCGACAGATCTGGCCGGAGCTGGCGACCGCCCTCGCCGAGGACCGCTCCGGCCGCGCGTACAGTGCGGCCGACATCTCGCGCGTGGTTCGCGAAGCAGGTTCCTACCTCATCGAAGGCACGGAGGACGGGCAATCCGTCTTCCGCCTGTATCACCAATCCATCGGTGATTTCCTGCGAAGGGAGGCGACCCGTGGCAACTGAATCCGACATCGAAGCCGTGATCGTCAAGCGATTGCGAGCGCTGGCCGATGCGGACGGCTGGGAACGTGCCAACCCCTACACGGCGCGCTACCTGGCCGCTCACGCTCGGGCCGCGGGCGGGCTGGCTGCACTGGTCAGCGATGCGGGGTTTCTGATCGCCGCCGATCCGGAGATCCTCGCGGCGGCACTGGGCACGGGGTTGGACCGCGGGCTGCCCGATCTGGCGCGCCTGTATCTGCGCTGTGCGCACTTGATGCGCGGGTTGCCGTCGAGCGAACGTGCGGCGGTATTGGCTCTGACCGCCGCCGAGCAGCGCGAACCGATCGAGTTGACCCCCTCGGCCGCCGCTCCTTGGTGGCCCCGGTGGGCGAGGTCTCCCGTCACCCCGTTCCACCGAGTCCTGGAGGGCCACACGGGATCGGTGCGGTGCGTCTCGACCGCCGTCCTGGACACCGGACCGGTGGCGAT
The DNA here is from genome assembly GCF_009865215.1 of Streptomyces sp. SID3343. Lineage (GTDB taxonomy): Bacteria > Actinomycetota > Actinomycetes > Streptomycetales > Streptomycetaceae > Embleya. The sequence goes on from NZ_WWJX01001307.1 coordinate 4,799, forward strand.
CACCGGCGGTGAGGACCGTACCGTCCGGGTATGGGACCTCACCGTGGGCGCAACCATCCGCGTCTTCGAGGGGCACACCGCAACCGTTCGATCCGTCGCCACCACCATGCTCGAAGGCCGACTGTCGGTGGTCACGGCAAGTGACGACGGCACCATCCGGGTGTGGGACCTCGCCGACGGGCGTTTGGTGCGCGTGTTCCAAGGCGAAGGCCGCTGGGTCGGAGCGGTAGCCGTCGGCGTGGTGGAGGGTCGATCGCTGATGGTCAGTGGCGGCTCCGATCGGACGGTTCGGGTGTGGGACCTCGCCGACGGCATTGTCCTTCGGGAACTCCAAGGCCACACCCGGAGCGTGCGCGCACTGGCCATCACGGAGTTGGAGGGTCGCGCCGCGGTCCTCAGCGGTGGCGCCGACGGAATGGTCCGGGTGTGGGACCTCGCCGACGGCACTCTCCTCCAGGAACTCCAAGGCCACACGGGGTGGGTGCTCGGCGTCGCCGGGGGGCTGGTCGACGGACGCCCGACGGCGGTCAGCACGGGTGACGACCACACCGTCCGGGTGTGGGATCTGACCTGCTCGGCTCCACCCAAGATCTTGAACGCTCACACCGGGTGGGCGCGTTCGGTGGCACTCGTGCCGAACAGTCGGCTCGCGGTGACCGTCGGCGCCGATCGCACGGCCAGAGTCTGGAACCTGGTCGAGGGCACCGAACAACAGGTGCTGACCGGTCATCTCATCGGCGTGCACGGCGTGGAGACCACGATCGTGGACGATTGGACGGTTGCCGTCACCGTCGGCGGGGACGGAACCGTCCGGATCTGGGACCTGTCCGACACCGCTCCCCGAGCAAACGACGTCACCATCCACACCGACCGTGTGTTGTCCGTCGCCACGGCCGTGCTGGACGAGCGTCCCGTCGCGGTCTCCGGCGCAACCGACCATACGGTTCGCGTTTGGGACTTGGCGCGGGGTACGCCGACGGCCGTTCTGCACGGGCACACCGGTTGGGTGGGTCGGGTCGAAACCACGGTTGTCGACAACCGCGCCATCGCGGTCAGTGCCGGGGCTCACGGTGAAGTGCGTGTCTGGGACCTTGCCAGTGGCCGACAGACCATGTACCTGCAGGGGCACGACAGTTCGGTGCTGGACGTCGACGCCGTCGTGCTCGGCGAACTGCCCCTCGCGCTCTCCGCCGGCAACGATGCCACGGTACGGGTCTGGGATCTCCGGGACGGCAGGCAACTGCATGTCCTGCGTGGTCATTCGGGTGGCCTACGGACCGTTTCGGGGGCCATGCTGAGTGGCCGTCCGATTGCGGTCTCCGGCGGCACGGACTGCACGGTTCGGATCTGGGACCTGGCGGACGGTCGCCAGTCGAGAGTGCTGGACGGGCACACCGCGTGGGTGCGCGAGGTCGCGGTCGTACCGGGTCGGCCGACTGCCGTCTCGGCCTCCGATGACGGCACTGTGCGCATCTGGGACCTGATCGACGGGTCCGAACAGGACGTACTCACCGGCCACGTGGGCCCGGTGCTCACGGTCAACGCGGCCGTGGTCAATGGCCGGCCGATCGCGATCAGTGCCGGTGAGGACGACACCGTACGGGTGTGGGACCTGGACCGCGGGCGGCATCTGCGCATTCCCCTTTCCGGCTGCTATGACACGGCGATTCATGGCACGGTCCTCGTCGCGGCGACCCATCTCGGAGTGTGCGCCCTGGACCTGATGGAGGTTCGGCCTTGACGAACGACGGACGGCGGGCGCGCATCGCCCACGGCGACATAGCCGTGGTCATCCCTGGGATCCTCGGAAGTACTCTGATCCGCGGCCGGAAACGAGTGTGGGGATACCGTCAGGTCGTCACGAATGTCCAACGGCTCGGTCATCGGCTGACCGAGGACCTTTCGCTGCCGACGGCTGCGTTCGCGGATCCGGAGTTCGGCCACGACGACGGGGTCACCGCCGACGGGATGCTCAAAACACTCAGCATCCTTCCCGGATTCGTGGCGATGGACGGCTACGACCGCCTCGTGCAGGGACTGCGCACTTTGTTCGCGCAGGACGCGGATGCCGTTCAGGAATTTCCGTACGACTGGCGACAGTCCAACGAACACTCGGCGGCTCGCCTGGGGAGCTTCGTGCAAGGGGCGCTGGTCAGAAGACGGGAAGCGTTCCCCCACGCCAAGGTGGTACTCATCGGGCATTCCATGGGTGGACTGGTCGCCCGATTTTTCGCGGAGTGCCTGGACACACGACGCGACACACGCAGGGTGGTTACCATCGGCACCCCCTATCAGGGTTCGATCAAGGCATTGACCCTGCTGGCCAACGGTTTCGTACGTCTTGGTCCGAGAAAATTCGCATTGGGCGAACTGGCCCGATCGCTGCCGTCCGTGGCGGAACTGCTGCCGGTCTATGCGTGCTTGGGGCCGTCGCCGGACCAATTGACGCCCATCGCCCACGAGTCCGCCGTGTCGGATGTTCCCGGGCTTCCCGCTGCGGCTCTTACCCGTTCCCGGGTCTTTCACGAGCGTCTGGCCTCCGCCATTGTCGCGAACGGCGACGGCAGGCCCACCTACCACGCGCTGTTGAGCCACTGGCAGACCACCGATCAATGGGCCTGCGTCGATCGGGGCGGGGAAACACGGCCACAGCCTTCGATCGGGTTCGAAAACGGTGGCGACGGCACCGTCTCACGTCTGTCGGCAACTCCTCCCGAATGGTCCGATGATGCCAACGGCGTGTACATCGCCGGACGGCACTCCACTCTCCAGCAGCAGGCCGAGAGCATCGTCCAACTGAAGGGAATACTCACGGCACAGCCGCGGAGAGCGCAGGCCTCGATCGACGGTATCTGTGTCGACGCGGCGCAGTACGCGGAATTGGGTGAGGATTGGGCGGTGGAGGCCACATCCGTCGAGGGGTCCGACCGCCTCGTGTTGATCCTGACCATGGCCGACGCCGAAAGCGGCTCTATGGCACCCGTTGCGGAAGTTCCCGTGCGGCCCATGGGTCAGGGCCGGTACCGCGCCGTTGTCCGTATGCACCGCGTCGGCATGTTCCGGTGGACGATACGGACCTCGCCGCAGTCGGCAACGCCGGTGGAATCCGTATCCGATGCCGTGCTCTGTTCCTCACTCGACTAGCTCCACCGTTTCGACGACAGCCGGCGCAAGCCGATGTCACACTGCCCGAGCCACGACGACGAGATACTCTTCCTCGTCGTCGCGTTCCGTCGTCACGTGCCATCCGGTGGCCTTCAGGAGACGCTGAATTTCGGCTCCGTCGAAGCGCTGCGATCGAAAGCAGTCGATCTCTTGGCCCTCGGTGAAAGGAATTCCGCCGGGGATCAGATCGTCGGCGAGGACGAGGGAGGTGCATAGACGCGCCGTGCCGGTGACAGCGCGGTCGATGAACTCGACGCGTAGTTCGAGGTGATGGTCCTCGAAGCCGGCGGCACGCAGAGGGATCATCATCAGGTCGCGCATGGGAGCCGTGGCATAGGGCTCGACCACGTTGTGACCGGCGGCCGGGGGCAGGAACACACCCAACGCCAGGACATCCGAAGGCCGACAGCTGTCACGGAGGTTGCGAAGCGTTCGGGCAGGGTCCTCGACGTTTCCGAGCGTGCCACCGAGCAGGCACAACAGCATTCCATGGTCTCGCTGTCGCCACGCTCGCACCGCTTCGATGGGACCGCTTTCGATGTCCCCCTGCGCAAAGTGGCTATCCGCCGGAGCGAAGGGCTCCAGGCGCGCACGAGCGACGCCGAGAAGCCGAGAACTGAAGTCGATGCCCAGGTAACGGCGGCAGTGCGGACGCCTCCGGTCGAGTTCCGTCAAAAATTGCATCGAATGCACGCCGTTGCTCGTGCCGACGTCGCAGAGCTGCGGAGGGAACTCACTTCCGGGGAGAGCCTCCGCGAGAACGGACACCTCGTGCTCGGATCGACCGTCCAAGTACTCGGCGAAGTTCTCCGCAGCAAACTGCATGTGCCGGTGCGCGGCCGCCCCCGAATAAAGGAGTCGGACCGGGAAGCGGCGCTCGCGAAGATGGCACAGCAGGGTGGCGCGTGCCAATTGGTCGTACTCCCCCGAGATCTCCACGGGCGCCTCGGCCTCTCCGGTCGCAGCGACTTCCCTAGATAAGCCATTCCCCGGCGCGCAGCAATTCACGGTCTTCGTGCTCGTTCAGTTCGCGCCAGGATTCGATGCGTTGTGGATCAAAGCGATAGAATCTGTAGTTCGCCGATTCCCGCGGATTCCAGCCACACTTCTCGGCATAGGCATCGCTGTACTCGGTCGCCAGATCGTCGTTTTCCACAAGGAGCGCAGAGGCTTCGATGAGGACGACATCACGGGTATGACCCAGAGCGACACGGGCTCGCCCGGTGGTCACAATATTCTGACCGGTCTGATTTGTCCGTACCGTGGCGATGAAGATACTGGTCCCATTCCACCAGAACGAAAGGGGGACCAGGCATGGATTTCCCTTGGCATCTGCCGTCGAGACCCACAGGTCTTTATCGGCTGCAAGATGCGCAAGAGCGTCTTTCTTGCGCTGTTCCGGTGTACGTGGCGCCTCCGTCATCGTGACTCTTCCTGTGCGCTGGGTTCCGGCGATGGAGCAGCAGGATACCTTCTCCGTGCGTGAATCCACCCCGGATCGACCCGGTCGATCGGTCACACCCTAGGAAAGCGGATAGATGCACCGGAAACCAATCTCGTTATGCCGATCGGTGATCAAATCCCGCCCTCGATACGACGTGGTCAGACACGGCGGGGGTGATGTCCAGGACCCGCCCCGCAGAACATGGAAGGCGTCCGGTCGGTTCATGAACTCGATCGGCCGTCTCCCCTTGAAAAAGGGATCCATATCCTGACGCGTGAAAAAGTTCGTTCTGGTCATCTCCCATACGTTCCCTGACATCTGCAGGGCCCCGTACGGACTCGCGCCCATCGGGAGCGCATCGGCGGGCAGCAAGGGGGCCGCGGGTCGGCAGGGCCGCGATCCGAACGGGAACTCTGGGGACTCCACCGTCACAAGGACTGCGTCCAGTTGTGCCAAGTCGTCCACCGCGCACCCGAAAGCACGTTCCACATACTGAACGAAGAAGGGCTCGAACTTGTCACCCCACGGGTAGGTTCTGCCGTCGACGCCGCGCGCGGCCTTTTCCCACTCGTCCTCACTCGGTAGCGCTCCGCCGGCCCAACGCGCGAAGGCCCATGCGTCGTACCAGTCGATGCCGACGACCGGAAGTTCAGGACGGTTGAATCGGGAATCGTGTCGGTGTGCGGGCAAGTGGTCACGACCGGCCGGCTGATCGGGGTGATCGAATTCCGTCGCTCCCGTCACCTCCAGCAGAAATTCCTGATACCGGAGGTTCGTCACCACGGTTCGGTCGATGAGAAACGACGGTATCGTGATCTCTCGAGGCGGATTGTCGGTGTCGTCCATCCGGAAAGGATTGTTCTCGGATGTGATGGCACCGGCCTGGAACGGTCCGCCTGGGACCAGAACAACATCGTCGTTTCGACACGAAGTCTTGCGCTGGCGGTGATGCGGTGGGCAGGCGGCGAAGAACTCGTCTTCCAGCTCGCGTAGGCGCTGCGGATCAGTCGAGTCGAAAAAGGAGAGCAGGGCTCGCTTGGTGAGGGAGGCTCCGCAACCGACCGGCTTCCTCAAACAATCGGATCTGACGAAATTGCTGGGCCACCCGGAAATACGAATCAGGTGTTCGACGCCCGGCGCGAGAGCGTGCCGCCGCACGGCATCGATACTGGTGAAGGCTACCGAGTCGACCGGATCGTGAACCCCGTCGACGACCACTCGTACAGCGACCGAGTCATCGTGGAAATGATCTGCCAGCAGTCGGATACACGATGCTCGAACTTGCCAATGTTCGTGCTGTTCGGCTTCGCGTAAGAGCCTGGGGAGGACGTCCGGATCAGCCGCGAGAACAGCAGCCTGCAAATCCTCGACGAGTTCCCGCGCCAACTCCCACGAGCTCAGGCCATCGGGCATCGACGTACTACCATTTGACGATCTGCTTTTTGCTGTCCCGGGTCTTCAGGAAATCGCCCGGGTCACCGTCGTCCGTGGGTACTTTCGCTGTGGATCCACTACTCTTTGGTTCCGCTTTCATGGACACAGATCCCCCCAAGCCCAGTCGAACGCTATGACGCAGCATAAGGGAGCGCTCGGCACTGTGTACGTGCTTTTTCGGTCACTCTCGTGCCGCTCATCGATGGGCGACGTCGCCCATCGGCTCCCCGTGAACCGTGTCGTGCCGCTCTTCGGCGACGACGGAACAAACGATCGCCCCACCCGACGTCCGACGCCCACCCGGCCCCACCCGGCTCGAAGCAGCCCGTCCGGCGTTCCGGAACGGAGCATCCGCCGGGCCCGCCGCAGGGGGTCAGCCCGTCGGGGCCGAGGGTCGCCCGTCAACGCCGGGGGCGAGCCCGTGGAGTAGTAGGTCGGCGAAGGCGTCGCCCACGTCGCGGGGGGACATCTCGCCGTCGACCTGGAACCAACTGTTCAAGTGGTGTACGCCGCCGAAGTAGTTGTGGGTGGCGATATCCGCCGACACGTCGGAGCGCAGCAGCCCCTCGGCCTGCCCTGCCTCGATCAACGCGCGGAACCGCTCGTGGTACCGCCGGCGTTCGGCCCGGATCTCGGCCTGCTTGTCGGGTGCCAGCAGATGCATCGACCGGAAATACACGACCGCGTCGTCGAGGTTGTCCAATGTCGTCACCACGACGTCCGCCGCGGCTTCCCTCAGCCGGTCCACGACCGGCCCCGACCCGTCCGCGATCGTGTTCAACCGCTCGGTCTGCATTTCGAGCATGCGGTGGTAGATCTGCACGAGCAGATCGTCCTTGGACGCGTAGTAGTGGTACATCGCCCCCTTGGTGACCCCGGCCGCGGCCACGATCTCCTGGACCGACGTGCTCTCGAAGCCACGCTCGGCGAACATGCGCGATGCGATCCGCAGCAGTCGCCGCGGCAGCGGGAGATCGGAGCCGTCGTCGGCCTCGGGAACTGCCGGCGCCGCGTTGCCGCGCGTACGTACCGCCATGTTGGTCAACCTTTCGCGGGAGCGTTCGACGCTACCCTAGCCAAGATACCGACCGGTCGGTACCGTGAGTCGCGCACGTCACGTTTTGTGCACACCACGTCTGCGGAGAGATGGGGAGGCGCCCGGTGGAGTTCGGCTACGACGCACGGACCGAGGAACTGCGTGAGCGGTTGCTTGCGTTCATGACCGAGCAGGTATACCCGGCCGAGGCCGTTTTCACGGAACAGGTGTCCGATCCCGCCGCCGACCCGTGGGGCCGTCCGCAGGTGATCGAGGATCTCAAGGCCGAGGCGCGCAGGCGTGGTCTGTGGAATTTGTTCCTGCCCGGTGACGAGGGCGCCGGCCTGTCCAACCTCCAGTACGCGCCGCTCGCCGAGATCGCCGGCCGCAGCCCGCACCTGGGCCCCGAGGCGCTCAACTGCGCCGCGCCCGACACGGGCAACATGGAACTCCTGCGCGACTTCGGCACTTCCGAGCAGCGCGACCGCTGGCTCAAGCCGCTCCTGGACGGCACGATCCGCTCGGCGTTTTGTATGACCGAGCCCGACGTCGCGTCCTCCGACGCCACCAACATCACCACGAGCATCGTCCGCGACGGCGACGACTACGTGGTCAACGGCCGCAAGTGGTGGTCCTCCGGCGCGATGGCGCCCACGTGCGAGCTCCTCGTGGTGATGGGCAAGACCGACCCCGACGCGGCGCGGCACCGCCGACAGAGCATGGTGCTCGTGCCGCGCGACACGCCCGGCGTCGACGTCAGGCGCGGAATGCGCGTGTTCGGCTACACCGACGGACCGCACGGCGGACACGCCGAGGTCGTCTTCGAGAACGTGCGGGTGCCGGCCGCCAACCTGGTCGGCGAAGCCGGTGACGGCTTCGCGATCGCGCAGGCCCGGCTCGGTCCGGGTCGCATCCACCACTGCATGCGGCTGATCGGGATGGCCGAGCGCGGCCTGGAACTGATGTGCCGCCGCGTCGTCGCCCGCGAGGCCTTCGGCGGACCGCTCGCCGACCAGGGGGTGATCCAGGAGTGGATCGCCGAATCGCGGGTGCGCATCGAGCAGTTGCGGCTGCTGGTGCTCAAGACCGCGTGGTTGATGGACACCGTCGGCAACCGCGGCGCGCACCGCGAGATCCAGTCGATCAAGATCGCGACGCCGCTGACCGTCGAATGGATCCTGGACAAGGCCATCCAGGCGCACGGCGCCGGCGGCCTGTCGCAGGACTTCGTGCTCGCGTCGCTGTGGACGCACGCGCGCACGCTGCGCCTGGCCGACGGACCCGACGAGGTCCACCGTCGTTCGCTCGCGCATCGCGAACTCAAGTCCTACCGATCGGCGGCAGCCAAGTGACCGGCGCGGCAAGCGGCGACGACCGCCCCGTGGCCATCGTCACCGGCGCGAGTCGGGGCATCGGTTCGGGCATCGCCCGGGCCCTGATCGAACGCGGCGACCGGGTGTGCGTGACCGCCCGAGGCGCCGACACCCTGGCCGAGGTGGTCGCCGCGCTGGGCGGTCCCGAGCACGCGATCGGCGTGGCCGGCAAGGCCCACGACCCCGCTCACCAGGACGCCGCGATCGCCGCCACCCTGGAAGCCTTCGGCCGGGTGGACATGCTGGTCAACAACGCCGGGATCAACCCGGTGTACGGCCCGCTGCTCGACCTCGACCTGGACGCGGCCCGCAAGATCATGGAGGTCAACCTCCTCGCCGCGCTGGGCTGGACACAGCGCGTGCACAAGGCGTGGATGGGCGAGCACGGCGGCGCGATCGTCAACGTGTCCTCGCTCGCCGGGGTGCGGCCCGCCGTCGGGATCGGCTTCTACGGCGTCAGCAAGGCCGCGTTGAGCCACCTCACCGCACAACTCGCGAGCGAACTGGGCCCGCGCGTACGGGTCAACGGCGTCGCGCCGGCCGTGGTCAAGACCCGGTTCGCGACCGCGCTCTACGAGGGCCGCGAGGACGAGGTCGCGGCGGCCTACCCGATGGCCCGGCTCGGCGTGCCGGCCGACGTCGCCGGCGCGGTGGCCTTCCTGTTGTCCGAGCAGGCGAGTTGGATCACCGGCCAGACCCTGCTGGTCGACGGCGGCGTGAGCCTCGCGGGCGGTGTCGGGTGACCGCGGTCGGCGGGGCGGGTGTGGTGATCACCGGCGCGGGCGCGGGCATCGGCGCGGCCCTGGCCCGCCGCTTCGTCGCCGAGGGCGCCCGCGTGGTGGTCAACGACCTGGACGCCGACGCGTGTCGCACGGTCGCCGCCGAGGTCGACGGCATCGCGCTGCCCGGTGACGCCGCGTCCGAGGAGGGCGTCCAGGCGCTGGTCTCGGGCGCCCGCGCGGCCTTGGGCGCCGAGATCGACATCTACTGCGCGAACGCCGGCGTCGGCGAGGGTTCCGGTCTCGACGCCTCGGACGCGGCGTGGGACCGCTCGTGGGACGTCAACGTGATGGCCCACGTCCGCGCCGCGCGCCTGCTCACCCCCGCGTGGGTCGAGCGCGGCCGAGGGCACCTGATCACGACCGTCTCCGCGGCGGGCCTGCTCACGATGCTGGACGCCGCGGCATACTCGGTCACCAAGCACGCCGCGTACGCCTTCGCCGAGTGGATGTCCGTCACCTACGGCGCCAAGGGCGTCACCGTCCAGGCGGTCTGCCCCCTGGGTGTGCGCACCGCCATGCTGGGCGCGACCGGCGAGGCAGGCCGGCTGGTCCTGGACGACGGCGCCATCGAACCGGAAGAGGTGGCCGAGGTGGTCGTCGAGGCGGCCGTCGCGGGCACCCCGTTCCTGGTCCTGCCCCACCCGGACGTGGCCCGGATGTACGCGGGCCGGGCCGCCGACCCGGACCGCTGGCTCAAGGGCATGCGCAAACTCCAGGCCCGTCTGGAGCCCGACCCGCCCGCGTAGTCGCCAAGTCGTGGGCGCACGACGGGTTCTGCTCCGCCGCCCACTGCCGGCCGGTGCGAACGCGGATGGCGGCCGGGCGCGTTCGGGCGCCGGCGGGTGGGTTCCGCAGGTGCCCGAACCGGTCAGCCGGACCGCAGCGCCGCCAACCGGTCGGCGAACGGCACCACGTCCTCGAACTCCGGCGCCGCGACCGGCCGCGGCTTACCCGTCACGGCGTCGGCCAACTCGCCACCGGCACGGGCGATGCGTGCGCCCAGACCGTCGGCGCCGCCTCCGGCGCCCCAGTCGTCGGTGGCCGCGTACACCGCAGTGGGCACGACCGCGGCACGCAGATACGCGAACAGCGGGCGCACCGCGAACTCCAGGGCGAGCGAGTGGCGCGCGGTGCCGCCGGTCGCCGCGATCAGCACCGGCTTGCCGATCAGCGCGGTGTTGTCCACGACGTCGAAGAAGGACTTGAACAGGCCGCTGTAGGAGGCGGTGAAGATCGGCGTGACCGCGATCAGCGCGTCCGCCGCCGTGACCGCGTCGATCGCGGCCCGCAGCGCCGGGGCGGGATACCCGGCCACGAGGTGGTTCGCGATGTCCGCAGCCAGGTCGCGGAGTTCGAGCACTTCGACCGCCGGCTGGGCGCCGGACCCGCCTTCGACCAGGCGCTCACGCGCAGCCTCGGCGAGCCGGTCACCGAGCAGGCGCGTGGACGAGGGCTTGCCCAATCCGGCCGAGACGACCACGAGCTTGAGCGATTGCATCGTCTGCCTTTCCCCTTCTTCTCTTCGACTTCTCTTCGACTTCTCTTCGACTTCTCTTCGACTTCTCTTCGACGCGATACGGGTCAGAGCGCCCGTGTGACGCTCTCCGACGCGGACGCGGACGCCGACGCCGACTCCGACTCCGACGCCGACTCCGACTCCGACGCCGCGTCACGCTTCGCGACGAGCGCCGCGTGGGTGGGCCCGGCGGGGACGTCGGCCTTGCGGCCGGCCGCGAACTCCTTGCGCAGCACCGGGATCACCTCTTCGCCGAGGATGTCGAGCTGTTCGAGCACGGTCTTGAGCGGCAACCCGGCGTGGTCCATCAGGAACAGTTGACGCTGGTAGTCGCCGAACGACTCGCGGAAGGTCAGCGTCTTGTCCACGACCTCCTGCGGGCTGCCGACGGTCAGCGGCGTCTGCTCGGTGAAGTCCTCCAGGGACGGGCCGTGTCCGTACACCGGCGCGTTGTCGAAGTAGGGCCGGAACTCCCGTACCGCGTCCTGGGAGTTCGCCCGCATGAACACCTGGCCGCCGACCCCGACGATCGCCTGGTCGCGAGTGCCGTGGCCGTAGTGCTCGAACCGGTCGCGGTAGAGGTTGATCAGCCGGACGAAGTGCTCCTTGGGCCAGAAGATGTTGTTCGCGAAGAACCCGTCGCCGTAGTACGCCGCCTGCTCGGCGATCTCCGGGCTGCGGATCGACCCGTGCCACACGAACGGCGCCACACCGTCCAACGGACGCGGCGTCGAGGTGAAGCCCTGGAGCGGCGTACGGAACCGGCCTTCCCAGTCGACGACGTCGTTGTTCCACAGCTCGCGCAGGAGCGCGTAGTTCTCGACGGCCAGCGGAATGCCCTGGCGGATGTCCTGGCCGAACCACGGATACACCGGGCCGGTGTTGCCGCGACCCATCATCAGGTCCACTCGGCCGTCCGCGAGGTGCTGGAGCATCGCGTAGTCCTCGGCGATCTTCACCGGGTCGTTCGTGGTGATCAGCGTGGTGGAGGTGGACAGGATGATCCGCTCGGTCAGCGCCGCGATGTAACCGAGCATCGTGGTCGGCGAGGACGGCACGAACGGCGGGTTGTGGTGCTCGCCCGTCGCGAAGACGTCGAGACCGACCGCCTCGGCCTTGCGGGCGATGGCCACCATGGCCTTGATCCGCTCGTGCTCGGTCGGCGCCCGCCCGGTGGTGGGGTCGACCGTGACGTCACCGACGGTGAAGATCCCGAACTGCACGATGCTCACTCTTCTCGATTAGTGGTTGATCCTTCAACTGTTGCTGACTGGAATGGCCAACCGTGAAGAACTATTCCCACTCCTGCTTGTCAGGTCTCGTCCCGCAGGATGCGCAGGCTCACGGCCAGCTCCGCCTCGGTGACCCGACCGGCCTCCGCCGCGTCGCCCGCCCGGATCGCCGCCACCATCGCGGCGTGCGCGTCGGCGCCCGGGTCGGGACGATCCGCCCGCAGCCCCCGGGCGTCCATCACCGCGAGCAGGTCGAGCAGCCCCGGTCGCATCGTCACCTGGAACGCCGCGAACAGGTCCGTGAGCACGTCGTTGTGCGCGGCAGCGACGACGCGCGCGTGGAAGGCGATGTCCGCGTCGATGTACGCCTCGTCGTCGCCGAGCGCCGCCGCTCGCGCGGCGAGCCCCGCCGCCAGCGCGTCCAGATCCTCCTCGGTCCGCCGCTCGGCCGCCAGCATCGCGGCTCGCACCTCGATCAGGTTGCGCACCTCGTACACCTCGGCCGCCGACGCGCGGCGCAGCCGGGTCGTCCAGTCCACGGCCGGTTCGGTGGCGATCACCCAGATGCCCGACCCCTGGCGCGACTCGACCAGTCCCGCGCCCGCGAGGTCACGCACGGCCTCGCGCACGGTCGATCGGCCGATGCCCAGTTCCTTGCCCAACGCGATCTCGCCGGGAAGTTTGCTGCCGATCGGCCAGCGGCCGGCGGCGATCTGGGCGCGAAGCCGTTCGGCCGCCTGGCCGACCAGTGGGCTACGGCGCAGCGGGCCGAACGTCATCGCGTCACCTCTCAGGTTGTCCGACGAATTCTAACGCGGGGCAACGCTCTGCCCGCTCGTCGCCGCCCGATTCGCCGCCGCCAGGGTCGCCTGCACCGAGGCCGCCAGGATCGACGTGTCGATCCCCACGCCCCACCGGACGACACCGCCCACGCGGCATTCCACGTACGACGCCGCGTGTCGGTCCCCGCCGACGCCGATCGAGTGCTCGACGTAGTCGAGGATCTCCACCGCGCTCCCGGCCGCTGCGAGCGCCGCCGTGAGCGCGGACAGCGGCCCGTTGCCCTCACCCTCGATCGCGCGCCCGTCGAGCGTGCCGACGAAGCGGTGCCGCCCGGGCTCGACCTCCTCGGCCCGCCACTCCCGCACGTCCACCGGCGCCCGCCGGTCCAGGTACTCGCGTCGGAACAGGTCGTACAGCTCGGCCGCGCCGATCTCCTCGCCGCTGTCGTCGGTCGTGTGCTGCACGACGCGGGAGAACTCGATCTGTAGCCGGCGCGGCAGGTCCAGACCGTGCGCGCTCTGCATCAGGTAGGCGATGCCGCCTTTCCCGGACTGGCTGTTGACCCGGATCACGGCCTCGTAGTCGCGTCCGACGTCGGCCGGGTCGATCGGCAGGTAAGGCACGTCCCACGGCGCCTGCGCGTGCGTGCGGCCTGCCTCCTCCGCCCGCGCCGCGTGGTGCGCGAAGCCCTTCTTGATCGCATCCTGATGGGTCCCGGAGAACGCCGTGTACACGAGGTCGCCGCCGTAGGGGTGGCGGGCGTGCACGTCGATCCGGTTGCAGTATTCGACGGTGCGGCGGATCTCGTCGATGTCGGAGAAGTCGACCATCGGATCCACGCCCTGGGTGTACAGGTTGAGGGCGAGCGTGACCAGGTCGACGTTGCCGGTGCGCTCGCCGTTGCCGAACAGGCAGCCCTCGATCCGTTGCGCGCCCGCCAGCAGCGCCAGTTCCGCGCACGCGACGCCGGTGCCGCGGTCGTTGTGCGGGTGCACGGACAGGATCACCGCGTCGCGTCGGCCCAGGTTGCGGTGCATGTACTCGATCTGGTCGGCGTACACGTTGGGCGTGGCGATCTCGACGGTCGCGGGCAGGTTGTGGATCACCGGCCGGTCCTCGCTCGCGTCCCACAGTTCGGTGATGCTGTCGCACACGGTCAGGACGTAGTCGGGTTCGGTCAGGTTGAACACCTCGGGGGAGAACTCGAACCGGATGTCCGCTCCGGGCCGCGCGTCGGCGCCGCGGGCGACGTCCTCGGCGCCGGCGAGGATGAGCGCGTGCAGCGCGTCCCGGTCGTGTCCGAGCACGACGTCGCGCCAGGTGGGCGCGGTGGCGGTGTACATGTGCACCACGGCGTGCGCGATGCCCTCGATCGAGGCGTACGTACGCTCGATCAGATCGGTACGGGCGGCTGTGAAGACCACGATCGTGACGTCGTCGGGGACGGCGTCGCTCTCGGCCAGGTGCCGTACGAAGTCGAAGTCGGCACGACTCGCCGACGGGTAGCCGACCTCGATCTCCTTGTAGCCCATCGCTACGAGCAGGTCGAACATGCGGCGCTTGCGCGCGGGGTCCATCGGCTCGGCCAGGGCTTGGTTGCCGTCGCGCAGGTCGACCGGGACCCACAGCGGCGCGTGCTCGATGCGGTTGGTCGGCCAGCCGCGCTGCTCGGCGTGCACCGTGACCCGCTCGTGCGCGGGACGGTAGCGGTGGTGCGGCATGGAGCCGGCGCGTTGCGGGTTCCAGCGGGGTCGACCGTCGGGGACGGGGCCGCTCGGGGTGCGCAGGGTGGGGAAGGCGTTGCCGTTCACGATGGGCTTTCCTTGCCGTCGGAGGGACCGACCGGCAACGCCGAACCCCGCGGCGGGGTGCCGGTCGCGTCAGGCCCCGCCGCGGCGACCGAGAAGGAGGCCACGCAGCTTCATGGCGGGAAGACTAGCACAAGTTGTCAGACAACCTGATGTCTCGGTCGATTAGTCCGCGACACAGGCGGCTCAACCGGCGGAACTCCTCTGGCCGCGGAGGATCTCGACTCGCTGAAGACCTCGACCGGCGAAACGCCTCAACCGGCGGGACACCTCAGCCGGCGGAATGCCTCGACCGGCGGAACAAAGGGCGTGCAAGGAACCAACAGAGAGGAGGCGCCGGCCCGGTGCTGTCCGGAGGCGCCTCCCTGTGCCGACCGCGTGGAGTCGGGATACTCAGAGATTGCTCAGTTTCGCGTAGGGGCGGCAGATCCGCTCCTGACGCGACCCGAAATCGACAGTGACCGCGATGTCGTCTTCGACACCGACGATCCGACCGAGTCCGTACTGATCGTGGGTCACTCGCGCACCGAGTTCGAAATCCTCGATGATGGGGGCGACGGGGACGTTGAAGGGACTGGTGGGCAGAATGCGCCGGGTCACGGCTGACGTCGTCATCACCACCAGTATGCGCCTGTCGGGTGACGCGCGGGGCGTTCGGGGCCGCTCCGGGTGAAGCCGTAACCGGAAAGTGTCCCCACGAAGTACCCGGCCGAATCCCCTCGTGGCGCCCTGAACAGGACCGAATTGCCCCGCTCTTGACACCCCCGCAGGTCACACGCGACTTCGAAGCGCACCGTGCTCGCGCCACAGGCGCCCTTGTCGTTTCCAAACCTCGTTGGGCCGATCGGGCGAGCCCCCGAACGGATCGCCGACGCCTTCGGCATTCACTCCATAGCGTGACCGACTCGTCGATCGACGCTCGGCGAGGTCGAGCGCATGCGGTGGTGTCGGGTGCCGGCCGGAGGCATCCGGCCACGGCACTACGATCGGCGGATGAGTGACAGCACCGCCCCGACCGGCATCGAGCTGGTCAGGCCGCCCGAGGTCCTGCTCGCGCACGACGAGGTACAGGTGTTCCATGGCGGGATCCTGCGGACGCCGGCCGGGCTGTACACGACGATCGGCATGCGGACCCTGGCCCGGCCGAGCGGGCCCCGGCCGCCGGCGCCGCCGCTGTTCGGGCAGTACGGGGTCTCGGTCACGCGCTCGGGCGACCGGTTCGCCTACTCGGCGCTCGCCTCGACGCTGTCGGCGGGTGCGATCCGCTTCACGTCGTGCCTGTTCGGCCACGTCCCGGACGGGGACCTCGTGCTGGACGTGGTGCTGCCGACGATCCCGCGCCGGCTCGTGCTGCGCTTCGACTCGGACCGGCACGACGGCGCCGACCTCGCCCTGGTCGCGCCGCCGGCGATCCTGCGTTCGGCGAACGGCGTGACCCTGTGGCACGCGGGCGTCCTGCGGACCGAGGTCGGCCTGGTCACCCACCTGGAGGCGACCTCCTCGGACGACCGCGCGCTGGGCGGGGCGAAGTGGGACGTCGAACACGCGCCCTTGACGGTGACCTGGTCCGACCCCGCACCGCCGCGCGAAGCACCGCAGCGCGGCCGGGACTTCGTGAGCGTGGACAGCTACCACGCGGCGCCGGCGGCCGGCGTGTCCCTGGCCTGCCCGCCGCTCGACGTCGCGGTGGACGTGATCGGCCGGGGCTGACCGGTCAGGCCGTCTCGGCCGACGGCGAGTCGTCGTCGCCCGGCTCGGGCAGACCGAGCTTGCGCCGGATCCGCGCCGGGGCACTCGACCCCTCCGTCACACGTTCGAGCGCGGCGAACACCGCGCTCTCGCTCTTCGCGTCCGAGACGGCTGCCCACCCGACACCCATCCGGCGGTCGTCGCGAATGAGTTGCTCGACGTCGGGCGCGACGTCCGCCGGCCAGTTCGTCGCCGCCAACTTCTCGATCTCCTCGTTGTTGTCGGTGACCAGATTTCCCGCCCGCAGCCGGATCGTGCGCCAGTCCTCCCCGGCCTCGACCACTGCGTAGAGCTTCGTCATGGAGTCGTTGCGCGCCTCCACGATGCTCACGTACGCGAGCGCGGCTTCGTGCCGGCTCAGCGGCGGCCCGGTCTTGGCGGGCGTGGGTATCGGCTCCGCGTCGCCGCGGGTCGCGGCCACGTCGGCGGATTCCCCGTGGTCCCCGCGCGCGAGGTCCTGCGCGGCCCGTTGCCCGACACAGGCGGTCGCGGCGGTACACAGGGCCAGGGCAACAGCCGCTGCGGCAAGGGGCTTTCGCCATTCGATCTTCACGAGAACGGAACCTTAGGCCCACCCGCGAGCCCACCCGACGCCGCCCTCCCCCACCGGGCGCGGACCCCCGGCCGAGCACCCTCCCATGCTCGTCGGCTTTGCCATCCCATGGCTTTACGGTCGGCCGGCTCCCGACTATGTTTACGCCTGTTAATAAACGCACGTTAGGCTATGGGGGCGCCATGACCACCACGGGTACCGACACCGGCAACGGCGGCAGCAGCAGCAGCGCTACCGACACCGACAGCCCCGTTCCCGGGCCCCCGACGGCAGCGCCGCCGGATCCCCAGGGGCACCCCCGCCGGTGGGCCGCGCTGCTCGTGCTGAGTTCGACACTGGTCGCCGTCACGCTCGACAATTCGGTGCTCAACACCGCGCTGCCGTCGCTGGCCGAGGGGCTGCACGCGTCGACCGCCGACCTGCAATGGATCACCGACGCGTACACGCTGGTCTTCGCCGCGTTGCTGCTGCTCGCCGGCAGCCTGGGAGCCCGCTTCGGCGCCCGCCGGGCGCTGCTCGGCGGCCTCGCCGTGTTCGGCGCGGGGTCCGCCGTGGCCGCGCTGTCGTCCACGGCGACCGAAGTGATCGCGTGGCGGGCCGTGATGGGCATGGGGGCGGCGTTCGTGATGCCCGCGACCCTCGCGATCATCCTGCGGATGTTCCCGGTCGAGGAGCGCCCCAAGGCGTTCGGGGTGTGGTCGGCCGCCGCGGGCGTCGGCGTGCTGATCGGTCCGGTGACCGGCGGGGCGCTGCTCGCCCACTTCTCGTGGGCCAGTGCCTTTTGGATCAACGTGCCGCTCGTGCTCGGCGCGATCGTCGGCATCGTGCGCATCGTGCCGCCCGTTCCGCGGCAGAGCACCGGCCGACTGGACCTGCCCGCCGCCGTACTGTCCGTGGCGGCCCTGGCGGTCCTGGTCGACGCGATCATCGAGGCCCCCGAACGCGGCTGGACCGCCCCCGTCACGCTCGCCGAACTCGCCGCGTTCGCCGTGCTCGGCGCCGTGTTCATCGGGTGGGAGCTGCGCCGTGACGAACCCATGGTGCGGATACCGCTGTTCGCCAACCGCGGCTTCGTGGTCGCCGCCGTGTCGCTGGGCATCACGTTCTTCGTGCTCTTCGGCACCCTGTTCGTGCTGTCGCAGTACTTCCAACTCGTCCACGGGTACAGCCCGTTCAAGGCCGGGCTCGGGGCGATGCCGTTCGCGTTCGCGATGGCGACCATGTCGGCGCTGTCGGCGCTGCTCACCGGCCGGCTGGGCGTACGCGGGATGCTGACCGTCGGGCTCGGCCTGATCGCCGCCGGACTCGCGGTCCTGGCGCTGACCACCACGCCCGATACCCCGTTCGCCGCCATCGCGGGCGAGATGGCGCTGATCGGGGGTGGCATGGGCATGATGATGGCGCCGGCCGGCATGGAGGTCACCGCGTCCGTACCGCTGCGCCACACCGCGATGGCAAGCGCGCTCAACAGCGTGGTGCGCGAACTCGGTGGCGTGCTGGGCATCGCCGTCGTCGGCACCGTGGTGTCGTCGTACTACCGATCGACGATGGCCGACCTGCACCTGTCCGGCCCCGCCGAGATTGCCGCGCACGACCTGCCCGGCGCCCACGGGGTGGCCTCGCAGCTGCCCCCCGATGCCGCCCACCGGGTGACCTCGGCCGCCGATCGGGCGTTCACCACCGCGATGAACCACGGCGCCCTCACCGCCGCGGTCATCGCCGCACTGGGCGCGCTGCTGGTCGCGCTCGCCCTGCCGCGCCGGACGAACACCAAGGCCGCGACCGAGGCGGCGACCGCCCGGGAGACCAACAGCTCGGCCGGGCAGGCAACCTGACACATCGTCACCGACTTCCGCGGCGGCCGGGGCTCGGTCGGGGCCGCCGCGCGGGGGTCGAACCCGCACCCCGAGGAGGCACCATGCCCACGGACGCAGGCCGCCGGCCTCGTACGCTGGCCGTCATGGACGACCAGGGACCCCACCGCCGACGCAACCGCCGAGGGCAGGGCGCGCTCCTGCGCGACGACATCCTCGCCGCCGCGACCGCGTTGATCGAGCGCGACAAACACTCGGGCGATGTCACCCTGCGCCGGATCGCGCGCGAGGCGGAGATCACCGCGCCGTCCATCTACGCGCACTTCGACGACCTCGACGCCATCCTGGACACCGTCCTCAACGGCTACTTCGACGAGTTGCGCGACACGATCCGCACGGCCGCCGTCGCCGAGCCCGAGCCCGAACGGGCGCTGCTGGCCGGCTGCCGGGCGTACACCCGGTTCGCGTTCGACCGCCCCGGCCGCTACCGCGCGCTTTTCGACCGGATGCACCCGCCGACCGCCTCGCCCGCCGAGGCTCCGGCCACGCCGCTGCCGGCTCTGCCCAACCGCCTCGACGTGTTCCAAACGCTCGTCGACGCCATTCGACACACCGCGGAAGCCGGCCGTTCGGCGAGCACCGACCCGTTCGCCGAAGCCCTCGCGGTCTGGGCCGCGATGCACGGCGCGATCCTCCTGCGGATGTCGGTGCCGCTGTTCCCGTGGCCGGACGAGGGCCCCTTCATCGAAGCCCTGGTCCGGCGTACGGCCCTGTTGACCGCCTGAGCACGCCGTGTCCCGACCCGATCGGCGATACGGGCGTGCGATGTCGGCCCGGGACATGGAAGGCTGTACGGAAGGACCGCTACGAGAGCAGGAACGCACCATGGCTGACGAGACACCCGCGAACGAAGCAACCGAAGTGGCGGCGGAGCCCGAGACCGAGGCCGTCCCCGAGGACGAGACTCCGGAGGACGCGACCAAGCGCAAGTTCCGCGAGGCGCTGGCGCGCAAGCACGGAGCCAAGACCGACGGCGCCGGCGACGGCCCCGGCGGCGACGGTTCCAAGGGTGTGCACGGCGCGCACGGGTCCAACGCCCAGCAGCGTTTGTTCCGCCGCAAGAGCGGCTGAGTCCCGCGGCCGGAGACTGCCATCTTCTTCACCGGGTTACCGGGCAATAGGGTCACAACCGGCACGATCGTCACGACGATCGTGCCGGTTCGCGGTTCCTGCCCGCCCGGCGAAGGGATGCTTCTTCGTGTTCGACTACGACGTACTGGTGATCGGGTCGGGGTTCGGCGGCTCCGTCGCCGCGCTGCGGCTGACCGAGAAGGGCTATCGGGTCGGGGTCCTGGAGGCGGGGCGACGATTCGCCGACACCGACTTCCCCGAAACGTCCTGGAACCTGCGCGACTTCCTGTGGGCACCGGCCCTGGGACTGACCGGCATCCAGCGCATCCACGTGCTCAAGGACGTCGTGGTCCTGGCCGGCGCGGGCGTCGGCGGTGGTTCGCTCAACTACGCGAACACGCTGTACGAGCCGCCACAACCGTTCTTCGACGACCCCCAATGGGGCCACATCACCGACTGGCACGCCGAACTCGCCCCGTTCTACGCCCAGGCCAAGCGGATGCTGGGCGTGGTGCGGAACCCGCACATGACGCCCGCCGACGAGCACATGAAGGCCGTCGCCGAGGACATGGGCGTGGGCCACACCTTCCACCTCGCACCGGTCGGTGTGCTCTTTCCCGACGCGGGCCAACGGCCGGGCGAGGACGTGCCCGACCCGTTCTTCGGCGGCGCCGGGCCCCGACGGACCACGTGTACCGAGTGCGGCTCGTGCATGACCGGGTGCCGGGTGGGCGCCAAGAACACGCTGCTGAAGAACTACCTCTACCTGGCCGAACGGGCGGGCGCGGTCGTACACCCGGAGCGCACGGTGCGCCGGGTCCGGCCACTGGGCGGCGACGGCGACGGTTACGCGGTCGAGACGGTCCGCAGCGGGCCGCCGACACGGGGCCGCGCGCCGCGCACGTGGACCGCCGAACAGGTGGTGTTCGCGGCCGGGACGTTGGGCACCCAGCGACTGCTGCACAAGATGGCGGAGGAACGTACGCTGCCGCGCCTGTCCGGCATGCTCGGCCGATTGACCCGGACCAACTCCGAGGCGCTGCTCGGCGCCGTGGCACCGACCGTGGGCGTGGTCGACGCGACGCGCGGGGTCGCGATCACGTCGTCGTGGCACCCCGACGCGGACACCCACATCGAACCGGTCCGCTACGGCAAGGGCTCGAACTCGATGGGGCTGCTCCAGACGTTGCTCACCGACGGGGACCGGCCGCGCGTCCGGCAATTCGTGCGGCAACTGGTGCGCGAACCCGCCAAGGCGCGGCTCCTCAACGTCCGCAACTGGTCGGAGCGGGCGATCATCGCGCTCGTGATGCAGTCGCGCGACAACTCGCTGACCGTGTATCGCAAGCGCGGCCTGTTCGGCCGCACCCGGATCACCACGCGCCAGGGCCACGGCGAACCGAACCCGAACTGGATCCCGGCCGGCAACGAAGCCGTCCGCCGTATCGCCGACCGACTGGGCGGCGCGGCCGGCGGCACCTGGGGCGACCTGGCCAACGTCCCGATGACCGCGCACATCCTGGGCGGCTGCGTGATCGGCGACTCCCCGCGCACGGGCGTCGTCGACGCCTACCAGCGCGTCTACGGCCACCCGGGCCTACATGTGCTCGACGGCTCGGCGGTCAGCGCCAACCCGGGCGTCAACCCGTCCCTGACCATCACCGCCCAAGCCGAACGAGCCACCGCCCTATGGCCCAACAAAGGCGACCAGGACCCCCGCCCCAATCCGGGCCACCCCTACACCCGAACCCCCC
>NZ_WWJX01001308.1 GCF_009865215.1 Streptomyces sp. SID3343
GGCTGCCCGGGTGGCCGTCGCCGGCCGCACAGCGCCTCGCGGACGGCTCCGCCCGGCCGGCCCGGGACGCTCGAACGTCCGGCCACCGCACTGCGCCGACAGAATCGACGCTGTGACAGATGACGCTGTGACAGACGACGCCGTGACAAATGACGCTGTGACAGACGACGCCGTGACAGACGACGTCGGGGCAGTCTTCGAGCGGGCCGGCTGCGGCGGCACGCTGTGTGTGCGATCGCTCGACAGTGGCGCCGAGTTCGCCCTGCGCGCCGATGAGTCGGTGATCCCGGCATCGGTGGTCAAGGTGCAGATCGCCTTGGAGGCGGAGACCTGGTTCGCCGACGGCCGACTGGACCCGCGGGAGCGGGTGACGCTGAGCGTCGCCGACCGGACTCCCGGCCCGGTCGGAGTCTCGCTGTTCGACGACGATGCCGAGATGTCCTGGCGGGACCTGGTCGTCCTCATGCTCACCATCAGCGACAATCACGCCACCGATGTGCTGCTGCGACGGGTCGGTGTCGGCGCGGTCAACGCAACCGCCGCACGGCTCGGGCTGCTCGGCACGGTGATCGAGTCGGACCTGCGGACGATGCTCGACTCCATCGGCCGAGACCTCGGCAACACCGGTTGGAAGGGTTTGATCGCCTGGGCGGCCGGCGCGTCGGCGGACGAACTCGCCGAGGCCGATGGGCGGCTGCTCGTCGCGCGCGCCTTGGACCCGCAGTGGGGGACGCGGACGACCGCGTACGACATGGTCGATCTGCTGCAGGCGATTTGGACGGATCGGGCGGGTCCGGCCGCCGCCTGTGAACGGGTACGCGCCACGATGGCCAAACAGGTGACCCGGCATCGGATCGCCGGCGGCTTTCGAACGCCGGTACGGGTCGCGGCCAAGTCCGGCAGCCTGGTCGGGGTGATCCGCAACGAGATCGGTGTGATCTCCCATCCCGACGGCAGCCGCTACGCCGCCGCGGTCTTCACCCGGTCCCGGCCGGGAGCGGACGACGCCGCGATCAACGACGGCATCGGCACCGCCACCGCGATGGCCGTCGACGCACTGCGCCGAGAACGAGCCTGACCGGTCGACGGGCCGACGGCCCGGGGGTCGACGGGCCGGGGGTCGACGGGCCCGGCGTCGACGGGTCCGTGGGGTCAGGCTTCGACCAGGCCGGGGGCGAGTAGATCGGCCGCGCCTTCCGGTACCGGTCCCGAGCCGAAGAGTCGGTTCTGCAGCCGCTGCAGCTCGCGGACGCGATCCTCGGACGTGCCGGGGAGTCGCTGCTCCTGGTACAGCCCGTGCGTGACGACTGCGGCGTGTCGGCTGTCCGGGGTGTGCAGTTGGACCTCGAAGACGTGCTCGGTTCCGACGTCGCGCCAGTTGCTGTTGACGCCCTGGTAGCCGCTCGGATTGCCCCACGTGTTCTTCCAGCGCGTGGGCTCGGCGTCGAACGCGTGGAACAGCGTCGACGCGAGGCGGACGCCGGCGGTGTACTCCTCGGTCGGCCACTGGAGTGTGTAGCGGACCGAGTCGTTCAGGTCGACCAGTGCCTCGTCGACCGTCTTGTCCGGATTGCGGAGCAGGCTCGTGGCGACCTTGCGCTTGAGCGAGTCCGGGGTTTTGAGCCGCGCGTCGAACCCGACCACCTCGGCGTTGCAGATCGCCGCGATCCGGCGCAGTCGCGGACCGACCACGGCCTCCGCCTCGCGGGCCCGATCCAGGAAGTCCTCCACCGCCCGGTTGTCGCCGGCGCTCAGGCTGAGGCCCTCGCCCTGCCAACCGACGTCCGAGATCGGCTGATACGTGACCGAGTGATCCGCAAGCTGTCGATCCGCGGCTCGGCGATCGGAGACCGCGCGATGCGGGCTCGTGAGGTCCGCAGCCGTGGCGGTCGGCATCGGGGCAAGGCTCGCGATGGCGGCGAGCGTGGCCCCGACCGTCGTCGTGACGGCCCTGCGGATCATGGTCATCGAGGTATTCCGTTCTCCAGACGACCCCCTCGGTGACTGCTCGTCGACGGACGAGCGACACGTACCGGGCCGACCAAGGGCGGGACGCCGGTGGTCACCGAACCACCCACCGTCGGATGGGCCGATTGAGTGAACGCTATGTGCTGTCGACCCGATGTGCGGCCCGCGACACGAAGATCCACTCGACTTTTCGCCGGTGACATGTCGCGGCCACATGCGCGCAACACGCGTCGGACACACTCAAGGCATGCGAAAGATCGGCGAAATCGGCGAAATCGGCATATCGGAGCTGCCTGTGAACGACCGGATCGGCCTGCACGACCGGCACCAACCGCACGACCTGCACCAACCGCACGACCGGCACCACCCGCACGACCGGAAGCACCCACACGAGGAGGGCGTACGCAAGCGCGGGATCGCGCTCGTCGCGCACGATCGATGCAAGCCCGAGATGCTCGCGTGGGCCCGTACCCACCGGGACACGTTGGCCGCCCACCGCCTCTACGCGACCGGCACCACCGGCGGAATTCTCGCCGACGAACTCGACCTGTCGATCACCCGGTTCCGCAGCGGACCGCTCGGCGGCGACCAGCAGATCGGGTCGCGGATCGCCGAGGGTGACGTGGACGTACTCGTGTTCTTCTGGGACCCCCTGAGCCCGCAGCCGCACGAGCCCGACGTCCGGGCGCTGCTTCGCCTCGCGGTGCTCGCCAACATCCCGCTCGCCAACAACCGGGCGACCGCCGACTTCGTGATCACGTCGCCACTGCTCACCGCGGCCGACGGTCCCGATCGACCCGGCTCCGCCGCGTTCTCGCCCTTCGCGACGCCGCCGCAACGAAGCGCCGCGTAGGACTGCGCAGGGCTGCGCGGGACTGCCCAGGGCCCGCCGCGCCGACCGGGTGCCGATTCCGCCGCGCCGGAGCGGGTACTCGTCCCCGGTTCTCACGAAGGAGCACTCGAAGGAGCACGTGTGCAGACCTTTTTGCCCGAACCCGGCTTCGAGGCGACGGCGCGGTCGCTCGACGATCGCAGGCTGGGCAAGCAGCGAGTGGAGACCTTTCAGATCCTGCGGGCGTTGGTGTGGCCGACCTACGGTTGGAAGCGCCATCCAGCCGTCGCGATGTGGCGGGGATTCGTTCCGGCACTGGTCTGCTACGGCCTTGCGATGTGCGCCGAGTGGACCCACCGCGGGTTTCGGGACACGGTGGCCGCACAACTGCTCGAATTCACCGAGGGGCGGGTTCCGCATCGGCCCGACCTGTACCGCGACGGCATGCTGCCGCCGTGGCTCGGTGACGAGGCTCTCCACACCAGCCATCGATCGGTGCTGGTGGCCAAGGACGCGGAGCATTACCGGCGACGGTACGGTCCGGATCTGCCCGTCGGTCTGCCGTACGTATGGCCTCTCCCGCGTTATCCCCATTGGCCGATGCGCGTCGAGGCCACAGGTGCGCACGAGTTGACGCCCGCACTGCACGTGCTGGGCCGGGACTCGGCGACCGCGCTGGAACACGAGGCGTTCCAGGCGATCGCCGAAGGCCACGACTTCGAGGTGGAGGCATCCGGCGCGCAGGGGCGAGACCTCGCGTTGCTCGTCGGCCTGGGACGTGCCGGGCCCACGTTGTGGTTCGCGGGCGCGCGTCTTCCGGACGCGGACGAGGCCACCGACACGGCGACGACGCGAGCGTCGGTCCTCGACGACACCCCCGCGGTGGGAAAGTCGATCGCGCGGGCGCCGGATCCCGCCGCCCGCCGAGCAGTTCGCGATCAGGCACGGTCACCGGTGCGAGTACGCTTTCTGCGCCCCGATCAGCCGATCGTCGCCCGGTGGGGAAAACCGGGCCTGCTCGTGGTCGAACACGGTGATCGGGTGGATCGGGTGGATCGGACCGCACGACCGAGGCACGTGCCGACCCTGCGCCTACGGCCGGCTTGAATGCCTGGGCCGCGGCCGATCGAACGAGGCGACAGCCTCACCGACCGGCCGCCCCGGCAACCGGCTCGCTCCCACCGCCGCCCCCGGCCCGGCCCCCGGTTTCCCTCAGACCGCGGCCGACAGCGCCGCGAACTCCCCGTCGTCGAGCCGGATACGCGCGGCCTCGGTGTTCTGCTCCACGTGTGCGACGCTGGACGTGCCCGGGATGGGCAGCATCACCGGTGACCGATGGAGCAACCAGGCGAGCGCCAACTGCGAGGGCGAAGCACCGTGTTCCTCGGCCGCCCGGTCCAACGGCCCACCCGGACGCGCAAGTTCGCCGGTGGCCATGGGGAACCACGGGATGAACGCGATGTTCTCCGCCTCGGCGTAGTCCAGGACGTC
>NZ_WWJX01001309.1 GCF_009865215.1 Streptomyces sp. SID3343
ATCTGCTCGCTGGCGAGCCCCCTGGCGGCCTCCACCACGGGTACGGCGCTGGCCGTGGACGGCGGCATGCAAGGTCTGCGCCTGCGGCCGGAGTAGGCCGGCGGTGGTGGGGCCGCGTTCCGCGCGGGGTCGCGCCGAAGCCGACGGGTGACGCTTCGGTCGGGACGGGAAGTGTTCCCACCCGCACCACCCGTACCGTCTCGTCCGTGGGCTGCGGTTCCACTGCGTCCGGGTGGGCCGAACCGGCCTCGCGGCCGGTTGCCCCAGCCGGCGATCCGCCGACCCGACACCCTCGACCCAGGAGCACCGCACGTGGAAACCACCCGCATCGGCCGTACAGCCGTCGTCGCGAGCCGGATCGGGCTCGGGGCGGCGGCGTTCGGCAACCTGTACACCGCCACCACCGACGCGCAGGCCCACGCGACCGTGGAGGCCGCGTGGGCGGCCGGCATCCGCTACTTCGACACCGCGCCGCACTACGGGGTGGGACTGTCCGAGACCCGCCTGGGCGCGGCCCTGCGGGGGCGTCCCCGCGACGCGTTCACGGTCTCGACCAAGGTCGGCTGGCTGCTCGTCGACGACCCGGCCGCGCCCACCGCCGCCGACGGGTTCGTCGACACGCCCCACCGCCGCCGCGTCCTCGACTACTCCGCCGACGGCGTCCGCCGCAGCCTCGAATCCAGCCTGGACCGCCTCGGACTCGACCACATCGACATCGCCCTCGTACACGACCCCGACGAGCACTGGGAACAGGCCGCCCACGAAGCCGTCCCCGCGCTCGTGGCGCTGCGCGAGCAAGGCGTCGTCGGCGCGATCGGCGTCGGGATGAACCAGTCCGCGATGCTCGACCGCTTCGTCGCCGAAACCGACGTCGACTGCGTGTTGCTCGCCGGCCGTTACACCCTGCTCGACCGCACCGGCGCCGCGCTGCTCGACCGCTGCGCCGAGCGCGGCGTCTCGGTCCTGGCCGGCGGCGTGTACAACAGCGGCCTGCTCGCCGACCCCCGCCCCGGCGCCCACTTCGACTACGCCCCCGCCGACGCCGACCTGCTCGCCCGCGCCCTGCGCCTGAAGGCGACCTGCGAACGCCACGGCGTCCCCCTCCGCGCCGCCGCCATCGCCTTCGCCGCCGCCCACGCCGCGGTCGCCACCGTCCTGGTCGGCACCCGCACCCCCGAAGAAGCAACCGACGCAGCCACGATGGGCGGATGGCCCATCCCCCCGGCCCTGTGGCCCGCCCTCGCCGCGACCTGATCCTCGGCTCACGCGGCTCCGAATCGGCGCAGAACTTTTCGCGCGGACCGGGCCTCACCGACACCGGTCGTGGTGAGGCCGTTCAGCTCGATCGACCAGGCAACCGGAAGCATGTGCTGTGGAACGCGTCGGCGTCGCGGACGATCGTGCCGGTGTCTGCGAGCACGGACCGGGCGTGGCCCGGGTCGGTGGACGTGCGGGCGAGGTAGCTCGCGATGCCGCCCCGGGTGTGGTTGCCGTCGGCGATCGCCGACAGGACGCCGTGGTAAAGGGTGGTGTCGCGCAGGGCTGCGCGGGCGCGCGAGCCCGGAATTGGTCGCACCCACCCTCGACTACCGGCTCGCCGCGCGGTTCTGGGACATCCAGGACCCCACGCCGGGCCGTGCTCGTCAATGCCGTCGTGGGCGGAACACCCACCTACGCCCGCGAGTTCGGGCGAGTGGCGAGCGCCAGGCGTACCGCCCCCTCCACGGGATCGCCATCGAAGACGGTCAGCGGCACGCCCAGACGCACCCGCAGTCGGTCCGCGAGGCCGTCGGCGAGCAGCGCCCGGCCGGCTATCACACTGCCGGCCGCCACCACTCGGGTGACGTCGGCGCCGCGCGCCACCAAGTCGTCGACCAGGGTGGCCAGTTCGTCCATCCCCCAGTGGACCGCGGCCAGCGCGGCGGGTGATCCCGCCTCCGCCGCGTCGAAGACCGTGGGGGCCCAATGGGCCCAGGAGCGTGGTGGCACGCGCTGCATCGAACCGACGATCTCGCGCAGCGAGCCGGTGTCGGAGCAGGCGAGCAGCGCCGGCAGTAGCGGGTCGTCCGGGTCCGCGCGATCGTGCGTCCGGGTGAGTGCACGCACCGCCTCTCGGACGGTGCCCCACGCCGATCCCGGGTCGCCGACGAGCCACCCCCAGCCGCCCGCGTACAGGGATCCGCCGGTGCGGTGGTGGGCGACCGCGATCGAGCCGGTCCCGACGACGAGTCCGGCGCACGGCCCGCCGTCCGGCACGGCGGCCTCCAACAGGAAGGCGTCGTTGACCACGTGGGCCGGGACCGAGAGTTCGGCCTGTACCGCCGCCCGCAGTTCGGCGCACTCGTGATCGGTGTCGCAGCCGTGCGCACCGACCGCCACGGCGGCCGGCGGTTCGCTCGTGACCGCGCGGATTCGGGCGCCGAGCGCGGCGGCCTTGCCTCGCGCGTCGAGATTGGTCCAGTCGCCCGCAGGGTGGGTGACGTCTCGGAAGACGTCGCCCTCGAATGTGGTGAAGCGCAGCCGGGTCTTGGTCCCGCCCGCGTCGACACCGACGATGTACTGAGTATCCACGTGCGCCGGCACTCCCGTGCGTGTCCGTTGGTCGGCCGACCGTCGTCGTCGTGTGGGCCCGAGTGGATCAGTGTCCGCGGCGGGCCGCCTCGTAGAACGCCAGGCAGGCGGCCAGCGTCTGCCGTGCGGTGCGGACGGTCGAGCCGGGCGTCACACCGTCGTTGACGGCCGCGAGCAGCACCTCGACGGTGTCGAAGGTATCGGCGGGAAGCTTGGTGAACGACCACTCGCCGCCGGCTTCGGCCACCCCCAACGTACCTGTGGCGGTGGAGTGGAACACCGCACCCTCGGAACCCACGATGTGTGCCCGGGTCGACGAGGTGCCCGCGGGTGCGATCCAGGTGTCCTCGACGGTCACCACGGCGCCGCTCTGCAGGGTGAACACCGCGTGTCCGTAGTCCTCCACCGGCAGTCCCGGATGGGCGATGTCGGCCACCGTGCCGGTCACCTCGGCCACCGGTGACCCGAACAGTGCGTTCATGCGGTCCAGTTGGTAGACCGCGTGGTCGATCCAGGCGCCACCGGCGGTGCGCGCCGGGTCGGCCCACCAGCCGGGTCCCTCGGTGGATCCGGGCCAGGCCACCGGCAGCCCGCTGTGCATGGCGAAGGTGCCGGCGCGCAGTTCACCGAGCCGGCCGGAGTTCACCAGGCCGGCGAGTCGGACGGCCAAGGGCGAGGTGTGGCGCGATTCGCTCGGCACGAAGACGACGCCGGCACGTTCGACCTCCGCGACGATGCGGTCGGCCTCCGCCAGGGTGGTGGCGAGCGGCTTCACGGACACGATGTGCTTGCCGGCGCGGGCCGCGGCCACGCACAGGTCCGGGCTCTGGTCGACGCTGGTGAAGCACGCGATCGCGTCGATCTCGGGGTCGTCGAGCACGAACGCCGGGTCGGTGGAGGTGCGTTCGCATCCGGTCAGGTCCGCGACGTGGCGCACTCGCGCCGGGTCGCGATCGACCAGGGCGCGCAGTCGAACGGCGGGCTCGGCCGCGATCTTGCGGGCAAAGGGAATGGCTGCGTACCAGTGGTCGAAGCCGATGACGCCGATGCGCAGCGGGGCTGG
Source organism: Streptomyces sp. SID3343 (assembly GCF_009865215.1). Taxonomy (GTDB): domain Bacteria; phylum Actinomycetota; class Actinomycetes; order Streptomycetales; family Streptomycetaceae; genus Embleya. The sequence goes on from NZ_WWJX01001309.1 coordinate 3,635, forward strand.
TGTGGCCAGGGTCATGGTGAGCGGTCCTCTGGTTGCGTCGGAGGGGCCGGTGCCGTCGGGCGAGGTGGGTCTACGGATGTGAGCGAGCTCGGGCGTTCGGCGGTTCCCGGGAGCCGGTCGTGCGCACGCGCACACGCGACCGGCGGATCACGGGTCAGAACGTCGTCGTCAGCTCGACGAAGCGTTGTTCGCGTGCCGACACCGTCACCGCGATCATGATCTCCAGGGCGTGGCGCGCGTGCTCGGCGGTGAGGACGGGCGTTGCGCCGTCGAGCACGACGTCTGCGAGATGGCCCACGAGCAGCGCCCGACCGTACGTTTCGCGGAGGGTGTTCGGGGCCGGCGGCAGGGTCGGTTCGACCCACCCGTCCACCCCGGGGACGATGTCGGTCCGGTACAGCTCCAGGTTTGGGCCGTCGGGTCGCAGGATGTTCAGCACACCCTTGCGGCCGAAGATCTCCACCTTGGGGCTGCGGGCCGCGTGCACGTTGAAGCCGCCGTCGACGACGGCGAAGGTCGCATCGCCGAAGTCCAGCATGAACAGGCAGTTGTCCGGGACGCTCACCGGCATCTCCAGACCTTCGAACGGCCCGCCGCGGACCGTGCGGACCGGTTCGGTGATCCCGGCGAACGCGACGACACGCTTGGCCGGGCCGAGTATGCCGGTGATCTCGTGGATGCCGTACACGCCCATGTCGAGCAGTGGCCCCGAGCCTTCGCGATAGAACCAACTCGGGTCGGACGGCCATCCGTTCGGGCCGCCGCCGGGGCCGGCGTGCGAGCTGCGCACCCGGGCGAAGGCGACCTTGCCGATCGCGCCCTCGCGCACGAGGCGGGCCGCGCGCTCGTACGGCTCGTACAGCACGTCGGGTGGCGCGCAGACGACCGTGAGGTTGCGCTCGCGGGCCATGGCGATCAGTTCGTCGGCCTCGGCGATCGTGGCCGCCAGCGGCTTCTCGCCCGCGAGGTGTTTGCCCCGAGCGAGGATCGCGCGCGACGTCTCGGCGTGTACCGGTATCGGCGTGAGGTTGACGACGGCGTCGATGTCGGCGCTGTCGAGCATCGCGTCGAGGGAGCCGTAGGCGGCCGGGATCGCGAAGCGATCCGCGGTCGCGCGGGCCAACTCGGGCGCTACATCGGCGATGGCGACGACCTCCACGCGTCCCGCGTAATGGTGCATGTTCGGCAGTACGCCGTAAGGCGCCGTGGCGATGCCACCGCTGCCGAGGATTCCGACCCGCAGGACGTTGGCCATCCCACCCTCGCTCTCGTTACTCGTAACTTTCTTGCCTGATATTAGCCGCCGACCGCCTTCCGTGCCAGGGCAGGCCCGAATTCGACTGGTTGGTCCGCTTGTGATCGAGGTAAGCAGCCGGCAAGGTAACGAAAAAATCACGGCTTCCGTCAGCCCTTACTATAAAGAAACTTTCTGATACGTTCCTCGCGTCGAAAGTCGGATGTAAGGAGAACGTCATGGCCGTCCGGGGAACACCGTCGTGGCTCGGTGACCAGAACGCCGCGACGGCGCTGCGTCTCCTGCTCGACCACGGCCCGCTGAGCCGCAACGGTGTGGGCGAACTCAGCGGCCTGTCCAGGCCGACCGCCGCCCAGATGGTGGTCCGGCTGGAAGACAAGGGCCTCATCGAGGTCGTCGGGGAGGAGTCCGTGGGCCGAGGCCCCAGCGCCGCCCTCTACGACGTGCGCAACGACCTCGCGTACGGCATCGCCGTCAACGTCGACCAGGAGGCCGTGCGGTCCGTACTGGTCGACGCCAAAGGCATCGCGCACCCCGTCGCCCACGAGGCGGTTTCGGGGCTGCCCGCCCATCGCAGCGCGGCACGAGACGTGGCGCGGGCCGTGCTGGCCGCGTGCGAGTCGGCGGGGGTGGATCTGTCCGCCATCCGCCACGTCGGCGTCGGTGTACCCAGCAGCGTCGACCCGCGCTCCGACGAACTCAGTTCGGTGCGGGCGCTGCCCGGCTGGTCCCGCCGCAGCATCAGGCACCAGCTCGAAGAGGCCCTGGGCTGCGAGGTACTGGTCGACAACGACGTGAACCTCGCGGCCGTCGCGGAGCGCCGGGCCGCCGGTTTACTCCCGGACTCCACCTTCGCCCTGCTGTGGATCGGGTACGGCATCGGCCTCGCGGTGGACGTGGCGGGCTCCGTCCTGCGCGGCGCGTCCGGCGGCGCCGGTGAGATCGGCAATCTCCCGGTGCCGCGCGGCGTGTTCGACCCCGAAACCGAGGCCGACGACCTGGAGGGGCTTCTCGGCGCCTCCGCCTTGGACCGGATCGGCCACGAGGCCGGCTGGGGGGAACACACCTTCGAGCGCGTGCTCGCCGGCGAACCGCTGCCGGAACGCGTACTGGAGGTCTACGCCCCCCGACTGGCGCAGAGCGTCATCCCGGTACTCGGCGTCGTCGACCCCAGCTCGGTGATCCTGGGCGGCCCCGTGGGCCGGGCCGGGGGTGGCCGTCTGGCCGAACTGACCTGGCGCGCCATCCGCGATCACACCCGATGGGACCCCACCGTGCAGGTCACCCGCGTCGAGGAGGACGCCGTGCTCGCCGGAGCCCGACACACCCTGCGCGACCGGATCCGCGAGACGCTCCTCGCCCACGCCGTCGGCTCCGACCAGGACCGGTCCCGCGTCATCGCGGACAAGCTGCGCGACATCCGCTGACACCGCGCCCGCCGACCGCCGCTCCGGCGCAACGGCGCCGCCGCACACCCGCCCGCATCCCATCGCCGGCCCGCATCCCATCGCCGGCCCCGGGCCCGGCGCCCACACCGGAGGACTCATACCACGACGCGTCGCGCACTCCCACAGGAAGGCTCTGCGATGAGAACGGCGAAACCAACCCCGACCCCACGGTCCGGACGGCGAATCGGCGCAGTCCTCGCCGCGTTCGCGACCGGCACGACTCTCGCTCTGTCGGGTTGCGCCACCCCCGGTGACAGTCCGGTCGCCGCGACCGCGCCGACCCATCTGTCCGGCACCATCCAGTTGTGGCACCACTACACCAGCCGTGAGGCCAAGGTCTTCCAGTCCGTCGTCGACGACTTCGAGCGGAAGAACCCGGATGTGAAAGTACGGGTGCACTCCGGACAGCAGGACACCAAGATCACCCAGGTGGTGGCGTCCGGCGGAGACGTCGACGTCCTGATCACCAACGTCAACGCAACGCTCGGCACGGCCTGCAAAAGCATGTCCGACCTGGAACCCTACATGCGACGCGACAACGTGAGCGCGGACGCCTTCCAGGGCATCTTCGCCGGAGCCACCGCCTTCAACGGCCGGCGCTGCTCGCTGCCCACCACCTCCGACGTGTACGGCCTGTACTTCAACACGACCGTGTTGAACGCCGCCGGCTACACGCAGCCGCCGCGCACCCTTCAGGAACTGGAGGACATGGCGCTCAAGCTCACCACGTTCAACGGCGACGGCTCCATCAAGACGCTCGGCTTCAATCCCTTGATCGGCACCCACCAGAACACCTCCGCCACCTTCAGCGGCACGGCCGGGGTGACCTGGACCAAGGACGGCGACTCGGCCATCGCCTCCTCGCCGCAATGGCAGCGCCTGATGACCTGGCAGCACGACTTCGTGCGCAAGATCGGCTACGACAAGCTCAAGACCTTCACCGCCGGCCTGGGCGACGAATGGTCCGCGAACAACTCCTTCCAGACCGGCCGCGTCGCGATGGCCCTGGACGGCGAGTGGCGCGTCGCCTTCGTCGACGAACAGGCCCCGAACCTGGCGTACGGCACCGCACCCTTCCCCATCCTGGCCGACAGCGGCGCGCAGTACGGCGGTGGCTTCGCCTCGGCCGCCGACGTCGGCGTCAACAAGCGCTCCGGTCACAAGGAGGCCGCCTGGGCGCTGGTGAAATACCTGGCCACCGATACCGACGCCGCCGTGAAGCTCGCCAACGGCCTCAAGAACATCCCCACCCTCAAGAGCGCGGCCGCGTCGCCTCACCTCGAAGCGACGCCGCAATACCGGACGTTCATCGAGGCCTCCGGTCATCCGGCGAGCAACACCAGTCCGGTCACCGAGATCGGCTCCACCCTCGCCGCCACCATGGACAACTTCTGGACCGGTTACCAGCAAGGTGCCGGCGGCGGCCTGCTCAAGGGCCTCAAGGACGTCGACACCGACATCAACAACGCACTCGGCCTGCGACGGGCGAAATGACCCATGACTGACGTGACGAAACTCGACGCCGCCGCGCGGCCGGCCCCGCACCGCACCCCCGAAGCCGAAGCCGCCGCGAAGCGCGCCAGGCGGCGACGGGCCCT
>NZ_WWJX01001310.1 GCF_009865215.1 Streptomyces sp. SID3343
GTGCCCGTGGACGTACCGGTGGAGGTGCCCGTCGACGTGCCCGTGGACGTACCGGTAGAGGTACCCGTGGACGTGCCGCCCTCGGAAGTACCGCCCTTGGACGTGCTGCCCTCGGCGGTGCCACCCTCGGACGTGCCCTTGGAGGTCCCCTCGGAGGCCCCCTCGGTCGTGCCCTTGGACGTGCCACCCTCGGTCGTGCCCGTCGACGAGCCCTCGGTTTCGCAGATGCGGGTTCCGCCACAGTCTTCGCCGAGCGGCAACACACTGTTGGACGAGTCACCCGCGCTCGCCACGCCCGCGACCGCGAACGACGCGCCCGCGGCGAACAGTGCGGCCGCGGCTATGCGAGCCGTGCGGACGCGCATTTTGGTTGTCATCAATTAACCCCCAGTTGGATGGGATCCCCGTACCCGCGCCGGCGCGAGTGGGGTCCCAAACGCCGTTGGGCATCACCGCGACGCGCGTCCGCGACTCGTCTGACGACGGCTGCGAACTCCCCGAATGGTTACGTCGTGGTAATGCCGGTCTTCAGACTGGTAACCGGGCGGATGCCGCGTCAAGGGCGTTCGGCGAGGGTTGCGGTGTTACATCCGATTCGCCGCGAAAATTGGCACGTAAGCGCAACGCAAAGACCCCCGCATTTATCACACTGTCGATAAACAGCTGCGGGGGTCTGCAGGTGCGGCGCTATCGGGCCGATGTCCCGATTTCGTGGTTTTGGTGAACCGACTACGCGGCGGCGGTCTGCTGCTGCTTGCGCCAGCGGATACCCGCCTCGATGAAGCCGTCGATTTCGCCGTCCAGCACCGATTGCGGGTTGCCGACCTCGAATTCGGTCCGCAGGTCCTTGACCATCTGGTAAGGGTGCAGGACATAGGAGCGCATCTGGTTGCCCCAGGACGAACCCTCGCCCTTGAGCGCGTTCATCCGGGCCTGCTCCTCCTGGCGCTGACGCTCCAGGAGCTTGGCGGACAGGACCGCCATCGCGGACGCGCGGTTCTGGATCTGCGAGCGCTCGTTCTGGCACGACACCACGATGCCGGTCGGGATGTGCGTGATGCGCACCGCCGAGTCGGTCGTGTTGACGCCCTGGCCGCCCGGGCCGGACGAGCGGTACACGTCCACTCGCAGTTCGGACTCGTCGATGTCGACGCGGTCGCTCTGCTCGACGACCGGCAGCACCTCGACACCCGCGAACGAGGTCTGGCGGCGGCCCTGGTTGTCGAAGGGCGAGATCCGCACGAGGCGGTGCGTGCCCTGCTCGACCGACAGCGTGCCGTAGGCGTACGGCACCTTGACGGCGAAGGTCGCCGACTTGATGCCGGCCTCCTCCGCGTAGGAGGTGTCGTAGACCTCGGTCGGGTAGTTGTGCCGCTCGGCCCAACGGATGTACATGCGCAGGAGCATCTCGGCGAAGTCGGCGGCGTCCACGCCACCGGCCTCCGAGCGGATGGTCACCAGCGCCTCGCGCGAGTCGTACTCGCCCGACAGGAGCGTGCGGACCTCCAGCTCGCCGACGGCCTTGTGCACCGAGGCCAGCTCGTTCTCGGCCTCCGTGCGGGTGTCCGCGTCGTCCTCGGCCTCGGCCAGTTCGAACAGGACGTTGACGTCGTCGAGTCGGCGTCGCAGGTCTTCGACCCGGCGCAGTTCGCCCTGGAGGTACGAGAGACGACTCGTCACCTTCTGGGCGGCCTCGGGGTCGTCCCACAGGTCCGGTGCCGCCGCCTGCTCGTTCAGATCGGCGACATCGGCCCGCATCTTGTCGAGGTCGAGGACGGCCTCGATCGACGCCATGGTCGACTCGACGGACTTGAGCTCTTCGGAAGGATCAACGGCAGCCACGCGACCATCCTAAGTGGAGCGCAAGGTTTCCTCGGACTCAGGCTGTGGACGAACGTCCGGCGGGCGGCCGTCGAGCGCTCCCGGCGCCGACGATCGGGCCGGTGACCGGCCCGGTGCCCGGGCCCGGGCTCAGCCCGACACCGCCGACTGCACGCGGCCGTTGTCGGCCCGGATGTACAGGTCGACGCGGTCGGGCCCGGTGCTCACCGCGGCGGGGGCGTCGGGGGTCGCGGTGTTCGGGTCGACCGGGCGCCAGCCTCCCTCGCCCGGGACCGCGCCGAGCAACCGGCCGTTGCCGTCGCGGGCCAGGACGACGAGCCC
>NZ_WWJX01001311.1 GCF_009865215.1 Streptomyces sp. SID3343
CCCGGCCACGCGCGGCAGCTGCTCGACGCACACCACGCCGGTGCCTCCGAAGGCGACCTCGCGCGTCGTCGCCGCCGGCCTGCACGAGGCGTACTTCCAGGACGGCGGCACCCGCGCCGACGACCTGGACGCCGTCGAACTCACCGACATCGACTACGTCGAATTCGACATCCGAGGCTGAAGATCCGGTTCGGTTAACTGGTAGGCCCGCATGTTCCGGCGTCGCGTATTCGGAGCCCTAGTGCTGTGACCGAATAGGTTCACCGGGTTGGCGGTGGTGACGTCGAACCCGGTTGGATGTGGGCGGACATCCGATGTGGTGCGGGGAGGCGTGGTGGCGGAGCCGGTCAAGGTCCGGAGACTGACCGACCAGGAGGGCCAGCAGTTACAGCGGATCGTGCGGCGCGGCAGTACGAGTTCGGTGCGTTACCGGCGGGCGCTGATGCTGCTGGCCTCGGCCGGCGGCAACCGCGTGCCGGTCATCGCCCAACTGGTGGCTGCCGACGAGGACACGGTGCGCGATGTCATCCACCGGTTCAACGAAATCGGTCTGGCCTGCCTGGACCCTCGTTGGGCGGGAGGCCGTCCCCGCCTGCTCAACGCTGACGACGAGGACTTCGTCGTCGCGACGGCCACCACCCGCCCGGCCAAACTCGGGCAGCCCTTCAGCCGCTGGTCGATCCGCAAGCTCGCCGCCTATCTGCGCAAGGTCCATGGTCGGGTGATCCGCCTGGGCCGCGAGGCCCTGCGCCGCCTGCTCGCCCGACGCGGCGTCACCTTCCAACGGACCAAGACGTGGAAGGAGTCCACCGACCCCGAGCGGGATGCCAAGCTCGACCGGATCGAGCACGTCCTGGAACGCTTCCCCGACCGTACGTTCGCGTTCGACGAGTTCGGGCCGCTTGGTATCCGCCCCACCGGAGGCTCCTGCTGGGCCAAGGAAGGCCGGCCCGACCGGCTGCCCGCGACCTACCACCGCACCCACGGCGTCACCTACTTCCATGGCTGCTACTCGACAGGCGACGACGCCTTGTGGGGTGTCAACCGCCGCCGCAAGGGCACCGCAAACACTCTCGCCGCGCTCAAGTCGATCCGGGCTGCCCGTCCCGACGGCGCCCCGGTCTACGTGATCCTGGACAACCTGTCTGCCCACACGGGCAAGAAGATCCGCCGCTGGGCCCGCACAAACAACGTCCACCTCTGCTTCACCCCGACCAACGCCTCCTGGGCCAACCCGAGCGAAGCGCACTTCGGACCCTTGCGGCAGTTCACCCTCGCGAACTCCAACCACCCCAACCACACGGTCCAGACCCGCGAGCTGCACCGCTACCTGCGCTGGCGCAACGCCAACGCCCGCCACCCCGACGTCCTGGCCGCCCAGCGGCGTGAACGAGCCCGCATCCGCAGCGAGAAGGGCGTCCGCTGGGGTGGCCGGCCAGTGACTGCGGCTGCCTGACTACTGCGACGCGCGCAAAGCCGCTTCCCCGGCGGCGACATCCGGGTCGATATCGAGCTCCTCGTTCTCCGCGTTGTGAGATCGCGAGGCAGATCAGCGCCAGCGCTCTGATCTGCTGTCGAAGATGCCCACAACCCGGATGACATGCCGACAACGACTGCACGATGATGAGCGCCATGCCTGCAACTGATGAGCCCGAGGCCGTGGTGTCCCACTTGTGGCAGGAATCCAGGAGCCAGCCCTGGCCCTCGCGGCTGAACTCGGCCGAGCCGGCAGGTGTCGACCTTGCAGCGCTCGACGTCAGGCTCTCGGGCTGCATACACACCTGGCTGTACCACCGTGGTTCCTTCGGCGCACGGCATTTGCACACCGTCAGAGTGCTCCTCCGCGAGCTTGAGCAGGTTCTCCCGGAGCTCACTGAGGAAGACAGCCCACATATCTGGCAGCGATATCACCAGATGGCGCAACTCATCTCGGACAACAACCCACACTCCACCAACTGAGGCAGCCTTCACCCGGTGAACCTATGCGGTCAGAGCACTAGCACGGCCGTGGCCTGGTTGTCGTGGGGATGCGCATTCCTGTGTCGGTCGGCTCGGGGGTGGGGTGTGTTCGCGGGTATGAGGGTGAAGTCGTCTCCGCCGTCGGTGTCTTCGGTCCCGGGTACGCGCCCCGCAGGCCCCGCACGCCGCCGTGCGCCGCTGCCGTGCAAGCGTCGCCGGCCGCGTCGGTGTCCCAAGACCGTGCCCTG
>NZ_WWJX01001312.1 GCF_009865215.1 Streptomyces sp. SID3343
GTGGTGCGCCGGCGGCGCAGGCGGTGGCTCGGGCGGCCGACGAGCAGCGGGCCGCGCAGCGCCGTACCGCGACGGCGGCCGCGCGCCGGGTGGGAGTGCGGGCGACCGTTCCGCTCGGGCTGTGCTTTTTGCCGGCCTTCCTGCTGATCGGGGTGGTGCCGATCGTGATCGGCCTGACCTCGACCCTGCTGCGGCCGGTGTGAGCCGCGGCCGTGGTGGCCGCCGGCGACCGATGCGACCGGACCCGCCGCGCACGCACACGGCGTCGTCGAGTCACGAGGTCACGGCGTCGTCGACTCACAGAGTCACGAGTGTCATGAAGTGTCATGAAGAGTTTTCATATGTGCGTATTGATCCGAGTGATGGAAGGACCAGGGGGATATCCATGCACGTCATCGTTTTGACCGTCCGGCGCTTGTGGCTGCGGCTTCGCGACGAAAGCGGAATGACCACGGCCGAATACGCCGTCGGTACCGTCGCGGCGGTGGCCTTCGGGGCGGTGTTGTTCAAGATCGTCACGAGCCCGGGGGTGGCCGCCGCGCTGACGAAGGTGATCACGAGGGCACTCGATGTCTCGTTCTGAGCTGGGCCCCGGGTGGGGCCGGGCCGCGTGGCGTCCGTCCCGGTCGTCGCGAAGGGGTGGGGCCGATGGCTTCGTCACTGCCGAGGCCGCCGTGGTGCTGCCCGTCCTGGTGCTGCTCACCGCCGTGTTGGTCGCCGGGATCGCCGCTGCCGCCGCGCAGATCCGGTGTGTGGACGCCGCTCAGGCCGGGGCTCGGGCGTTGGCCCGGGGTGAACCGGACGCGGTCGCGGCGGCGCGGGTCCTGGCGGCGGCGCCGGCGGGCGCGCGGATGGAGGCGGTCACTCGGGACGGGCTCGTGCGCTATCGGGTGCTCGCCGATGTCGGGCCGCCGGGAGCCCTGTGGGCGGGTGTCCGGTTTCATGTGGAACATTCCGCCGTCGCGGCGGTCGAGGGCGAGGCGCCGCCGTGATCGGGCGAAGGAGGGCCGACGAGGGATCGGCAACCGTGTGGGTGGTGGCGCTCGCGCTGATCCCGGTGTGCGCGGCCGTGTTCGTGCTGGCTGTCGCGGGTGCGGTCGCGGCCCGCCATCGCGCGGCGGGGGCCGCCGACCTCGCCGCTCTCGCCGCCGCCGCACGTGTGGCCGGCGGCGCCGAGGCCGAGGAC
>NZ_WWJX01001313.1 GCF_009865215.1 Streptomyces sp. SID3343
GGCGCCGGCCTCGCCGCCGCGCAGGACCGAGGGCAGGCCGGCGATCAGCACCGCCTTGGCCGCGCGCCCGGGCCGCAGGTCGAACAGGTTGATCAGGTTGGCCGTACCCGCGACCACGACACCCGCGAGCAGTTTGTCCACGGGACGCTTGTGGACGAGCGCGCCGGCCACCATCCCCGCCGTGCCGATCCCGACGATCTTGAGCCCGCCGCTGGTCACCTCGCCCTTGGCGAGCGCCCCCAAGTGCCCCTTGAAGCCGCGCCGATCGGACGACCCCGCCAGGTCGTCGTACGTACCGAACCCGGCCCCCGAGACCGCCGCCAACACCCCGGCGGCCCGCCGACGACCCGACACCCCGGGCGCGCACGCGACCGCGACGGCGGTCCCGACCGCCGCCGCCGGTCCTTCGAGCAGGGTCAGCACCTCGCCGCGATGGTTGCGGCGTTCCCACCGCGCGGCCCCGCCGGGCGGGCGGCGGGTCAGCGCGCCGTAACCGACGCGCGCGGCGCCGATCGCGGCCAATGCCGTCACGAGCCGACCCGGTCGGCTCCCCCCGAAACGTGCGGCGATCCTCACGGTGTCTCCTTAGGCAGCGTCGGCAGCGGACCGTCGGTCGTGCCCGTGACGCCGTACTGGCCCGAGTTGCCCTGCTTTTCCTCGACCACCAGCGCCCACACGACCGCGACCTGACCCGCGGGGGTCTCCGCAGTGTCCACGGTGGAAACGGACTTGGCGGTTTGATCGTTACGGCGCAGCGCCCAGATCGCGCCGTTCTCCTGCGCGGCGGCCGCGTTGCCGGCCATGACCGTACCGTCGTCGCCGGTGTCGAGGGAGCGCGCGAGCGACAGGTAGATGTTGTTGGTCCGGCCGGGGTCGTCGCCGCCGACGGCCGCGGCCGGCGCGACGATCACCGCGAGGTCGGCGCCGTTCGCGGGGGTGTCCTTGACGTCGACGAAGCCGGCGTCCTTCAAGCGGTTCAGGGCCTCGCCCGCGAGTTGCGGATTGTGGGCGGCCGGTGCGCCGGAGGTCTCGCCGGTGCCGGGCCCGCTCGGCGGCGCGGTCGTGCCGACGGGCGGCGTGGAAGGCGG
>NZ_WWJX01001314.1 GCF_009865215.1 Streptomyces sp. SID3343
GCCGGCCCGGGACAACCGAGGCGCCGGATCGCCGACCGCGCCGCGTACCGCCACGCCCAGGTGCGCGTGCGCCGCCGCGGCGATCTCGCGCGCCCACGTCAGCACCACCGACTCGGCCGGCGGCGCGGACAGCACGACGTACAGGCGCCCGTCGAGCGAGGCGACCTGGGCGTGACTGTGCCGGGCCGCGGCGTAGACCGAGACCAGGTTGGCGAACTCGGTCCGGGCCAACTCCTGGGCCGACTCGTCGGGCACGGGCGGCGGTATCGCGTAGCCCACGACCACCACCGGCCGCGCCGCGTCGAGCCCCAATTGCGCGGCGGCGGTCCGGGCCGCGATCGCGCCGGTGAGCAGGCCCGCGACGATCTCCCGGTTCAGCGTCGCCTCCGCGGGCAGTCGGGTACGACGCCGGACCAGGTGCAGCGCGGCCACCCGCGCGGCGCCGAGCAGGACCTCCTCGGCACGCTCGGCGAACGGCTGCCGACCCTCCTGGACCCAGATCGTGCCCAGCGGTCGCCCACCCGCGTGCACGCCGACCGCGAGCCGGCGGCGGATACCCAGATCGGGGCGCTCCTCGACGGCGACCACGTCGGTCGTGGTGCGCAGGCGGTGCAACACGCCCCAGTCGCGCAGCCGGGCCATGTACTCCTCGGGGCCCTGCCGGCCCAGGATCGACAGCCGGCGCAACTCGTCGGTCTCGTCGGCGCCGGACGTGCGCGAGTAGGCCAGCATGCGGTTCGCGGTGTCCTCGATGCTGACCCCGCCCCCGGTGAGCAGCGCGGTGGTCTGCGCGAGCGAGAACAGGTCGCCGCCGTCGGGAGGATCGGTGTCGGGGGGCTCGTCGAGCGCGGCGTGCGCGAGCGTGGCGACCTGCTCCCAGCGTGCCTCCGGCCGGACCGCGAGCAGCACCACACCGGCCGCGTCCGCCGCCTCGCGCAACGACGCGTTGTCGGCCTTGACCGCGAGCGCCG
>NZ_WWJX01001315.1 GCF_009865215.1 Streptomyces sp. SID3343
AGGTAGCGGCCGGCGCCGGGACGGTCCCCGGGCAGGTGGGCGAGCAGCATCGGATGCCCCGGGCGGACCGCGACGCCGTCCACGAGCACGTCGGCGTCGAGTCCGGCGAGCAGGGGGTGCACGTGGTCGCGGGGGCCGTCGGCGGTGCCGCCGGTGGTGATCACCACGTCGGCGCGGGACGCGGTGACGTGCCCGCGCAGGGTGTCCAGGCTGTCGCCGACGCGGCGCACCCGCAGCAGGTCCGCGCCGAGGGTGCGCAGCCACGGCGTCAGCAACGGGCCGAGCGCGTCGCGGATCCGGCCGTCGCGCGGCAGACCGGCGTCGAGCAGTTCGTCGCCCAGCACCAGGACCTCCACGCGCGGGCGGTCGACCACGATCAGCTCGTCGTAGCCGGACGCGGCGGCGAGGCCGGTCACCCCCGGCGTGACGGTGGTTCCCGCCGGCAGCAGTTCGTCGCCGCGCCGGCACTCCTGGCCGCACGCGCGGATGTCGGTGCCCTGCTGGACGTGCACGTCACCGAACAGGGTCCGGCCCTCGACCCGGCTGCTCTCGCTGCGCAGCACCGCGGTGGCGCCGTGGGGCACGCGTGCGCCGGTGGCGATCTCCACCGCGTCGCCGTCGCGCATCACGCCGATCTCCTCGCCCGCGTCGCCCGCGAGCAGTCGGCCGCGCACCCGCCACGGTCCCGGCCCCGCGACTGCCCAACCGTCCATCGCGGACGTGTCGAACGAGGGCAGGTCGGTGAGCGCGACGATGGGGCGCGCCAGCACGTGATCGCGCGCGTGGTGCAGCGTGCGCGACACCGCGGGCAACG
>NZ_WWJX01001316.1 GCF_009865215.1 Streptomyces sp. SID3343
CCGCCCGAACCCGTTCCGCCCGAACCCGTTCCGCCCGAACCCGTTCCGCCCGAACCCGTTCCGCCCGAGCCCGTTCCGCCCGAACGGCGCCGCCCCGACCGCGCCGCCCGAGTCGACGCCGAAGGGACCCGGCGAGGGGGCGAGACCTGCGAAGAAGCCACCGCCGCCGTCATCGTCATCGGGTGCTCGACGAAAGTACCGGATCAACGGATGAGGGTGAGGATGCAACTTTAGTGACCATGGTCGGCACGTTCGCGGGTATTGGTGGCCACGGCTCGCGACGGAGGCTGAGGAGGTAGCCGGATCCCTCTGCCAAGGAGCCCACCGCATGTCCACCGGAAACCGTCGGCGCCCACCCGTCACGACGCCCCCGCCGCAGAAGCGGTCGGTCGAGCCCGACAGTTACGAGCGCATCGACCACGACGACCGGGCCAAGGGTGTGGCTGCGAGCGCTCGGGGGCTGACGAAGTGCTACGGCGAGGGTGAGACCAGGGTGGTCGCCCTGGACGGGGTGGACGTCGAGATCGGGCGCGGGCGTTTCACCGCGATCATGGGCCCGTCGGGTTCGGGCAAGTCCACCCTCATGCACTGCCTCGCGGGTCTGGACTCGGTCACCGGCGGGAAGAGTTGGATCGGCGACACCGAGATCACCGGACTGCGGGACAAGGAGCTGACCCGACTGCGCCGGGACAAGATCGGTTTCATCTTCCAGGCGTTCAACCTGCTGCCCACCCTCACCGCGATCGAGAACATCACGCTCCCGATGGACATCGCGGGCCGCGAGCCCGACCCGCAGTGGGTCGATCACGTCGTCGAGACGGTCGGCCTGCGCGACCGGCTCAAGCACCGACCGAGCGAGTTGTCCGGCGGCCAGCAGCAGCGCGTCGCGTGTGCCCGTGCCCTCGCGAGCAAGCCCGAGATCATCTTCGGTGACGAGCCGACCGGCAATCTCGACTCGCGCTCGGGAGCCGAGGTGCTGGGCTTCCTGCGTCGCAGCGTCGACGACCTGGGCCAGACCATCGTGATGGTCACCCACGACCCGGGCGCCGCGTCCTACGCGGATCGGGTGCTGTTCCTGGCCGACGGCCGGGTCGTGGACGAAATGCTGTCGCCGACTTCCGACACGGTCCTGGCGCGCATGCAGCGCTTCGCCCGAGCTGCGAACTGAGGGGGTCGTCATGTTGAAGGCGACACTGCGCAGCTTCCTTGCGCACAAGGCGCGCATGGTGCTGTCCGCGCTCGCGATCCTGCTGTCGGTCGCGTTCGTCGCGGGTACGTTGATGTTCACCGACACGATCACCAAGACGTTCGACGACATGTCGCGCACCGCCGCGGCCGACGTCACCGTCAGCCCGAAGTCCGAGTTCCGCGAGGACCGCCTCGGGCGCACCGGGCAGCAACCGACGCTGGCCGACACGACCGTGACCGCGGCCCGCTCGGTGCCCGGCGTCAAGGACGCGCACGGCGACGTCGTCTCGACCAGCGTGATCGTGACGGACGCCAAGGGCAAGAAGGTCGGCCTGACGTCCGACCCCCAGGTACAGGCCGCCGATTGGCATCCGGGCCCACAATTGCCGGTCGAGCTGGACAAGGGCCGCGAACCGCGCGGCGCCGGCGAGGTGATCCTCGACAGCGACGCCGCCGACCACAACAAGGTCCGCCTCGGCGACAAGGTGCGGGTGATCGCCGCACCGGGCGCCTTCGAGGCGACGGTGGTCGGCCTCGCGAACTACACGACGATCAACCCGGGGGTGACCCTGGTCTACCTCGACGGCACGGTGGCGCGCGATCGGCTCCTGGGCAAGCCCGGCGTCGTGACGTCGGTGTCGCTGACCGCCGAGCCGGGAGTGGAGCAAAAGGTCCTCAAACAGCGGGTCACCGACAAGCTCGGCACCGGCTTCGACGTCAAAACCCGCGCGGAACAGGCCGAGGCGGCGTCCGCCGACATGGCCCAGGCGCTCAACGTCGTCAAGTATTCGCTGCTCGGCTTCGCGGGCATCTCGCTGCTCGTCGGCACGTTCCTGATCTTCAACACCTTCTCGATGCTCGTCGCCCAACGCACCCGCGAGTTGGGCCTGATGCGCGCGATCGGCGCCACCCGCGCCGACGTCAACCGTTCGGTGCTCGTCGAGGCGATCCTGCTCGCGCTCGTGGGCAGCACCCTGGGGCTCTTGGCCGGCTACGGCCTGGGACTGGGCTTGCTGACCTTGATGAAGTCGGTCGGGGTCGACCTCAAGGGCACCGCGCTGGTCCTCAAGCCGGTGACTCCGGTCGTGGCGTATCTGGTGGGCGTCGTGGTGACGCTGATCGCCGCCTATCTGCCGGCGCGTCGCGCCGCTCGGGTGAGCCCGATGGC
Organism: Streptomyces sp. SID3343; assembly: GCF_009865215.1. Lineage (GTDB taxonomy): Bacteria > Actinomycetota > Actinomycetes > Streptomycetales > Streptomycetaceae > Embleya. The sequence goes on from NZ_WWJX01001316.1 coordinate 2,357, forward strand.
GGCGCTGCGCGAGGCCGGCGCGCCCGTCGCGAAGTCGTTGCGCGGTCGAGCGATCGTGGGCGGCGTGGTCACCGCACTCGGCGCCGTGGGGCTCGCGACCGGCGCGGCGGCGACCACGATGGACGCCGGGCACGGACTGGCCCTCGCGGGGGGCCTGGTCGGCACGCTGGTCGGGTTCATCGTGCTCGGTCCCGTGCTCGCCCGGGCGATGATCCCCCACCTGGCCGGCGTCTTCCCGCGCGTGTTCGGAACGGTCGGCCGGCTCAGTCGGGAAAACGCGCTGCGCAACCCGCGGCGCACCGGTGCCACCGCCGCAGCGCTGATGATCGGCGTCGCGCTCGTCGCGTCGTTGTCGGTCGTCGCGTCCTCGATGAAGGACTCGGTCGGCAAGCAGATCGACCAACGACTCGGCGCCGACTTCACCCTGCAAAGCGACGGCGGCCTCAATCTCTCGCCCGACATCGCGACGGCGATCCGCAAGGTGCCGGGCGTGTCCGAGGTGGTTCGCCAGCGCGAGACCGAGGCGAAGATCATCGTCGGCACGTCGTCGGAGACGATCACCGTAACCGGGGCCGACCCGGGCGTCGACGGCATGCTCAAGCAGAAGTACACGAGCGGCAAGGCGTCCGACGGCCTGGAGCCCGGCAGGATCATCGTGCCCAAGTCCTATGCCGACGACCATCACCTGGGCGTCGGCGGCACGGTCACCGTGCGCACGCCCAACGGGCAGTCCGTCGCGCTGCGGATCGGCGCCGTGCTCGACGACGGCGGGGTCGGCATCGGGGCCAACGGGGCCGTGGTCGGACTCGACACGCTCGGCAGGCTCGACCCGAACCTGCTCGACTCGTTGATCATGACCAACATCGCCGACGGCGCCAAAGCGTCCGAGGTTCGAGCCGCACTGAACCGGGCGATCAAGCCCTTTCCGCAGGTGAAGGTGCGCGACCAGGCCGACTACAAGGCGACCGTGCAGGACCAGACCGACATGATCCTGCAACTCGTCTACGGTCTGCTCGGGTTGGCGATCGTCATCGCGATCCTGGGAGTCGTGAACACCCTGGCCCTGTCGGTGATCGAGCGCACCCGTGAGATCGGGCTGCTGCGGGCGATCGGGATGTCACGTGTCCAGCTCCGCAGAATGATCCGGCTCGAATCGGTGGTGATCGCGGTGTTCGGAGCGGTGCTCGGGCTCGTGCTCGGCGTCGGCTGGGGCGTCTCGGCGCAACGACTGTTGGCGACACAGGGGCTCGACGTGCTGACCGTCCCCTGGCCGACGATCGCCGAGGTCGTCGTCGGCGCCGGCGTGGTGGGCCTGCTGGCCGCCCTGTTGCCGGCTATGCGCGCGGCGCGGATGAACGTACTGGCCGCGATCTCGACGGAATGAACGACCACGCGACCACGCTCGACGGTGCGCCGATGGCCCCCTACGGCGCACCGTCGCCGGCGGGCCCCCCGCCTCGATACCGTTCGCGCGTGGTGAGCGAACGCGTGCCTGCGTCGAACCGGTCGCCGGCCGAGCCGCCGGGCACGGCGTGGAGCGCGTGGCGGGATCGGCGCTCGTTCGCGTTCGACGTGGTGGTCGCGGCGCTCGCTGTCGCGATCGGCCTGGCGACACGCATGGGCCGCCACCCGGGTTTGGTGGACTGGCCCTACGTGCACCAGGTCAGCGCGGTCGTGTGTGGCGCGTCGCTGTTGCACCGCCGGCGCTCGCCGTTTCGGTCCGGGCTGGTCGTGTGCGGGGTGGGGCTGGTGTATCCGACGCAGGCGACCTACTTCGCGGTCTACGCCGTCGCGGCCTACGCCGTCGGGGCGGGTGACGACGACCGGCGGCGCGCGTGGGGTCTGATCGCGGGACTGACGCTGGTCGCCGGTCGGCCGTGGGACCAGCCCGACCCGGTCGGCGTCGTCGGCGGCGTGGGGGTCGCCCTGGTGCCGGCGCTGCTCGGGCTGTACGTCGCGGCGCGCCGGCGACTGCGCCTGGACCGGGGCGAACGGGCCCGACGGGAGCAGGAGTTGACGTTCGAGCGGGTGCGCCGGGAGGAACGGGCGCGGATCGCGGGTGACATGCACGACGTGATCACCCACCGGGTCAGCCTGATGGTGCTCCAGGCGGGCGCCCTGCGCACGCGCGCTCGCGACGACGACGTGCGCGTGACCGCGGAGGAATTGCGCCTCGTCGGGTGCAAGGCGCTGGAGGAGTTGCGTGCTCTGGTCGCGGTCACCCGTTGCGAGCAACAGCCGGGCTCGGTCGTGGTCGAGGCGGGCGCGGTGCTCGACGTGTCCGATCTGGTGGCCGATTCACGTACGGCGGGCGTCGTGGTCGACCTGACCACCGTGGGCGAGCGGCGGCCGACCTCACCTGTGGTCGGCCGCGCCGCGTACCGCGTGGTGCAGGAAGCGCTGACCAATGTGCACAAGCACGCCCCCGGGGCCGGGGTGGGTGTGTGGGTCCACTACACCGGCGACGAACTGCGCATCACCGTGCGCAATTCGGCGCCGACTCGCGACGCCGACGTAGCGCTCGGTGCCGGCGGCAGCGGGCTGGTCGGTCTGCGCAAGCGGGTCGAACTCGTCGCCGGCGCGCTGCGTGCGGGACCCTCTGAGGACGGCGGCTACGAACTGGTCGCCGTCCTGCCCGTGCTCGCCCCGACCGCCCGCGCCGCAATCGCCCCGACCACCGGAGAACCCGCATGATCCGCGTCCTGCTCGTCGACGACGAACGCATGGTGTGCGCGCACCTGCGCACGATTCTCGGCGTCGCCGACGACCTCGAGGTGGTCGGCGAGGCGTACGACGGCGCGGAGGCCGTCGAATCGGTGCTGCGGCATCGGCCCGACGTGGTCCTGATGGACCTGCACATGCCGGGCGTGGACGGGCTGACCGCGATCGAACAGATCGTGGACCTGCCCGACGCGCCCAGGGTGATCGTGCTGACCACGTTCGGGCTGGAGCAGTACATCCTGCGGGTCCTGCACGCGGGCGCGGCCGGATTCCTGCTCAAGGACACCCCGCCGGAGGACCTCATCGGCCTGGTCCGGGTCGCGATGGACGGGCACACCGTGCTCTCCCCGGCGGTCACCCGAGACCTGGTCACCGCGTCCTCGGGCCGCAACGCCGCCCGCGACCGGGCGACCGACGCGGTCGCGTCGCTGACCGAGCGCGAAATCGAGGTGCTGACGTGCATCGGCGAGGGCCTGTCCAACGCGCAGACGGCGGAGCGGCTGTTCCTGAGCGAGACCACGGTCAAGAGCTACGTGTCACGCATGCTCACCAAGCTGAGCTGCGCAAACCGCACCCAGGCGGGCCTGTTGGCCTACGACGCGGGACTGATCCGACGCTAGGGCGTGTGAAGTCGTGATCAGTCCTCGGGTTTCACGGTCGTGCCGAGATGGTTTCCGGTAGCACACCAGGTGTGAATCGTAGGCAACTCACGGACGAGCATTGGGCGTTCATCGAGCCGTACCTACCGATCGGCGAGTACGGTCCCTACCCGGAGAAACTGCGCGACCAGTTCGAAGGAGTGATCTGGCGATTCCGCGCGGGGGCCCAGTGGCGCGAGCTTCCCGGCGGGTTCGGCCCCTGGCCGACCGTCTACGGACGCTTCCGGGTCTGGCGCGACGCGAGTGTCCTCTCGGCGCTGTTGGAAGGCCTGATCGCCGAGGCCACCCGCCGGGAGAGGACGGACCTGTCCCTGGTCAGTGTGGATTCGACGACCGCCCGCGCTCACCACGACGCTGCCGGGATGCGCGTCGAGGCGGAGGTGATGGACGCCCCGGAGGAAGCCGCACGCGAGCAGGAGCGGGCCCGCAAAAAAGGGGGCGACCACAAGGAACGGGGCGGACAGGACAACGGAAACGACCCCGAGCGGGACGAGCGGCGGCGTGTTCGGCGACGGCGCCGCGCCCGCCTGACACACGCCCTGCTCGGGCGGTCCAGGGGCGGGCTGACCTGCAAGATCCACCTCGCCGCGGACCACAGGTGCCGTCCGCTCTCGATCGTCCTGACCACCGGACGGGCCGCCGACAGTCGTGGGCACGCACGGGCGGAAACACCCAGGTGAGTGCGCGGGGACACGTGCAAAGACGCATGGACGCGAGCGAGACGGCGTCCGCGACCCACCCGAACGCAGCCCACGCGGACGAGACATACCTCGACCAACACGAACAAGAGCGCGGCCACACAAACGAGCGTGCGGGAACACGGGTGGGTGCGCGGGAACGCGCATGGATACGCGTGGACGCGTGAGTAGGCGTGGACGCTGGTGAGTATGCGTGGGGGAGGCATGTGTGGGTCGGGCGGTTCGCGTAGGCGGCCGGTCGGTGTCGGGGCCGGTCGGTGTCGGCCGGTCGGTGTCGGGGTGGGAGCGGCCGGGGGACGGCGAGTGGCCGATCCCGTGACCGCCGGCCCCCCTACCGCACTGCGGGACTGCCTGCCGGCTGGGTAACCTCGGAACGGTCCGGCCATCGCAGCGGTCCGTCTCGCGGAGCGGTCCGGGCCTGTTCACATCCGCGATCCGGAGGAGACCCGATGTCGGTGACGCTCACGAAGGGTGGGAACTGCCCGCTCGCGGCGGCTTCCGTGGTGGTCGAGGTCGCGTTCGGGGCGTCCGTCGACGTGTCCGCGTTGCTGCTCGCGGCGGACGGAAAGGTCCGCTCGGACGCCGACTTCGTGTTCTACAACCAGCCGTCGGGGCCCGGGGTTCGCTTCCAGGCAGGCGGTGCGGACCGCCCGGCGGCGGTGCACGTGGACACGTCGGCGATACCGGCCGACGTGGACAAGGTCGTCGTGACGCTGAGCCTGGACGGCGGTCCGGGCGGGCCGGCCACCTTCGGTGGGACCGCGCCGCCCACCGCGACCGTGCGCGACAGCTCCGGGGACGCGCTCGTGGAGTTCACGCCGGCCGGACTCGGCCGCGAGACCGCGCTCGTCCTTCTGGAGGTGTATCGCCGCGGCGGCGCGTGGAAGGTGCGCGCGGTCGGGCAGGGCTATGCCAACGGACTCGCGGGCATCGCCA
>NZ_WWJX01001317.1 GCF_009865215.1 Streptomyces sp. SID3343
ACAGGGCGGCCATCGCGAGCTGCACGCGCACTCGCCGATCGCCGGGAACCAGCGCCACGGCGGCGCCCAGCCGATCCCGCGCGGAGGTCAGCGCCGACTGCCGGTCACGGCCGAGCCGCAGCAGTTCGGCCCCTTCACGGAACAACGTCTCGGCGAGCGCGACCCGATACCCCTCGTGTTCGGGAAACGCGTCGCGGCACGCCTGCCAGTGCTCGCGGGCCACCGCGTGATTACTCACCGACAGCGCGGCGCGGGCGAGCAGGTCGCGCGCGGTCGCCACGTTGTGCGCGCGGATCGCGTCGTCGATCCCACCGGGCGCGGCCCACAACTCGTCGGCACGGTCCACGTGGCCCAGTCGGGCGTAACCGAGCCCGAGGTGGAAGCGCGCGGAGCCACTGGGCTCGGTACGCACCGCCGCGAGCACCTCGACGCCGTCGGCGACCAGGCCGGCCGCGATGCCGGCGGCGCCGAGGCGCACCTTGGCCGGCGTCCAGTCGGGGCGCGCGGCCAGTCCGTCGGCGTAGGCAT
>NZ_WWJX01001318.1 GCF_009865215.1 Streptomyces sp. SID3343
CGTACTACACGGCCCAGCGGACGCTGATCACGCGCGCGACGGCGGCCCACGAGGCACGGGCCTGGTTCGCGTTCACCGGCAGCCTGCGCAACGTCGGCATCGGCGTGGGCGCGGGGCTGGCCGCCGCGGTACTCGGGCTGTTCGGTACCGACGCCCTGAAGTGGTTGGTGGCCTGCGCGGCGCCGCTCTACCTGGCCGCGGCGGTGTGCTTCGCCGGGGTGCCCCTCACCCCGGCGAAGCCGCGGCCGCTCCCGGTCGGCGGGGAAGGGAAGGCCGTCGGCGCACCAGCGCGACACGACCGCGGCTCCGGCTCCGGCCCCGGTCGCGGTCCCCTCCCCCGTCCCCGTCCCCGCCCCGGCGGCACCGACACCGCCCGCTATCTGCTGCTGGTGGCCTGCAACATCCCCTTCGTCCTGGCCCAGTCCATGTTGTCGGTGCTCATCGCCCTGTACGCCACCGAGAGTCTGGGCCTGGCGGCGTGGGCGGCGAGTGTCCTGCTCGTGCTGAACACCGTGCTGGTGTCCCTGCTGACCAGTCCGCTCACCGCGCACGTGGCACCGGCCCAGCGCCGGCACACGGTCGCCCTGGGGTACGCGCTGCTCGCCGCCTCGATGCCGGTGTTCGCGGCGCCGGCGCTGCCGGGGGCCGACGTCCCCGCGTGGCCGGCCCTGCTCGTGGCGATGGCGCTGTTCAGCCTGGCCGAGATCTTCTACTCGCCGGCCATGAACGAACTGTCCGTCACCCTCACGCCCGACGCGACGCGAGGCAGCCGGCAGAGCCTCTACCAACTGTCCTGGGCGGCGGGCGGTATCACCGCCCCGGCCCTGTTCACCCTGCTCCTGGACGCGGGGGCGCTGTGGCCGTGGATCGTGCAGGGCGCGGCCTGTTTGCTCGCGCTCGCGGTGGTTCCCGCACTCGGAACGCCCGACCCGGTCGCCGCGCCCGACCCGGTCGACCCGGTCGACCCGGTCGCCCCGGTCGTCACCGCGCGGCGCCGCACTCCCCGGCGCTGCCCGGACCCCGACTCGAAGCCCTCCGACCCACCCACC
>NZ_WWJX01000138.1 GCF_009865215.1 Streptomyces sp. SID3343
GATCGGTCGCCGGGCACCCCGAAGACGGACCCGCGCAAGCCGGCAGGCCAGGTCCCCACGCCCGAACCGAACCGGCCGAAGGCCGACCCGCCCAACGCCGACTCCGCCGAGAACCCCGGTGGCACCGCCGGTACGCCAGGCGCCGACCGAACCACCCCCGACGGTGCGGTCGACCCACTGGCCCCGGGCCCAGGCGTGGCCGGCAACCCGATGGACGGCGAGACCGACACCCCCGAGGGCACGCCCACCGACCCGCCGCC
>NZ_WWJX01001319.1 GCF_009865215.1 Streptomyces sp. SID3343
CGACGCGGCGGACGCACCGGTTCCCGGCCTGCCCGACGGCGAGCGCCCGATCGGGCCGCGGACCTCGAACGCCCCGCCGGAACCGAACGGTAGACGACGTAGGGGCGAACCAGGTAGCCCAACGGAGCGGTGAAGGCGTGCACGAGGCGACTGAACGGCCACAGCCCGAACAACGCCATCGCGAGCAGGGCGTGCAGCTGGTAGACGAAGGGAGCGTGCCGCATCGCCGCGACGTCCGGATCCAGGACGAACAGGCTGCGAAACCACACCGAGACGCCGGTCCGGTAGTCGTAGGTGTCCGATCCGACGCCGGTCGCGGTCGCGGTGAGCCCGGCCAGCAGCACGACGGTCAGCAGCGGATAGACCACCCGGTCGGTGCCCGAGGTCGAGTTGCGCACGGCGGTGACCCGAAGGCGCCGCCACATCAGTACGGCGAGTCCGACCACGCACGCGATGCCGGCGACGCCACCGAGCAGCAAAGCGTTGGCGTGGTAGAGGCGTTCGCCGACACGCAGTTTCTCGGTCCAGCTCTCCGGCACGAGCAGACCCACCACGTGTCCGGCGACGACGAACAGCAGCCCGTAGTGGAACAGTGGCCCGCCGATCCGCAGCAGGCGGCTCTCGTGCAGTTGGCTGGAGCGCGTGGTGAACCCGAAACGGTCGTAGTGATAGCGCCAGGCCGTCCCGGTGATCGCCAAGGTGGCCACCAGGTAGGGCAGTACCGCCCATGCGGTCGTATGCAGGTGGTTCATCGTCGGGCCCCTTCGGTGGGCGGTGTCACTCCCCCGGCCGCGAACGGTTCGAGACCCACGGTCTCGACGGGCGGGCCGGTGCGGGCCAGGGCAAGCGCGGCGCGACGATCGGCCGGTCCGGCACCGGGGAGGGTCGCGTCGACGGCGCGCACGACGTCGGCGTAGGGACTGTGGAACGCCTCCAAGGCGTGGCCGAGGAGCGCGATGCCGGCGCGGTGGGCCAGCAGGATGTCCTGCCCGGGCCCGGGGCAGCGGGCGGTGAACTCCAGGACCGTGGGCAGGAAGTCGGGGAGTTCGTCCGGCGGACAGGCCCAACCGTGGGCGCGGTAGCGGGCCTTGAGGTCGGCCAGGGACATGCCGCGCCGACGGGTGTCACCGTCGGTGTAGTAGGTCAGGTGGAGGGTGCGGCGCCGGCTGCGGTCGAAGGTGGCGACGTAGCGGGCGGCGAACTCCGTCTCCGGCGACCGGTCCACCCGGGCACAGAAGCGCAGCAGCGGCTCCGCCTCGGGCGCGCCCCACGCGGTCAGCGCGGTGCGTACGGTCTCCAGGCGCGAGTTCCACGAGGTGTCGGGGTATTGGAGCAGCAGCGACGCGGCTTGGCACACGGCCGGATGGGTCATCGCCGGTCGTCCTCGGCAGGACGGGGGAACAGGCCGGCGGGCCGGCCGCGGCCGTCCCAACCGAGCAGGTTCAACCGCCCGGAAAGCGGTCCCGAAGGCGGTTCGGAAGACGGCCCGGGCGGCCCGCCGGTGTGCGCGGAGGCCGGCTCGGGGACCAGGGGCGGGGCGTGGAAGACGTCCATGTCGTCCGCTCCGCCCACCTGCATGCCGGGGCCACCCTCGCCGTCCAGGCTGCACCCGGTGTGCCTGCGGTCGTCCTCGCTCGGATCGGGGACGCTGCCGGCGTAGCCGGTGGGAATGACGTACCGCTCGTCGTACTTGGCCAGGGCCAGCAGCCGGTACATGTCCTGGATGTCCGTCTCGGTCATGCCCACCGATTCGGCGATCCGCGCATCGGGTGGCTCGCCCAGGTTGACCCGGCGCATGTGGGTACGCATCGCGGCGAGTCGGCACAGCGCGGCCTCGACGGGTTCGGTGTCGCCGGCGGTGAACAGCGCGGCGAGGTATTCCATCGGGATGCGCAGCGAGTCGATCGCGCCGAACAGGTTGGCGGGTTCCTCACCGTCGTGCCCGGTGCGGCTGAGCGCTTCCACCACGGGCGACAGCGGCGGGATGTACCAGACCATGGGCATGGTGCGGTATTCCGGGTGTAGGGGCAGTGCCACCCGGAATCGGGTGATCAGCGCGTGTACGGGTGAGCGGCGGGCTGCGGTGATCCAGCCGTGCGGGATCCCCGATTCCTCGGCGGCACGGGCCACTTCGGGGTCGTGGGGGTCGAGGAAGCAGCCCAGTTGCGCCGGGTACAGGTCCTGTTCGTCGGGGACGGACGCGGCTTCGCCGACCTTGTCGGCGTCGTAGAGCACGACGCCCAGGTAGCGAAGCCGTCCCACGCAGGTCTCGGAGCACACGGTGGGCTCGCCCGCCTCGATCCGCGGGTAGCACAGCGTGCACTTCTCGGCTTTGCCGGTGGTGTGGTTGAAGTAGATCTTCTTGTACGGGCAGCCCGAGACGCACATGCGCCAGCCTCGGCAGCGGTCCTGGTCCACCAGGACGATGCCGTCCTCGATCCGCTTGTAGATCGCGCCGGAGGGACACACGGCGGCGCACGAGGGGTTGAGGCAGTGTTCGCAGATACGTGGCAGGTAGAACATGAACGCCTGTTCGTACTCCAGGCGTACGGTTTCGTTCATCCGGCGCAACACCGGGTCCTGGGCGATCTGTTGCGGGCCGCCGCCGAGGTCGTCGTCCCAGTTGGGTCCCCAGGTCACGGCGGTGGGACGGCCGTCGATCAGCGACAGCGGCCGGGCGGTGGGTACGTCGTCGCCCAGCGGCGCCGTGGTCAGGTTCGCGTAGTCGTAGGTCCACGGCTGGTAGTAGTCGTCCAGCGTGGGCAGTTCGGGGTTGGCGAACAGGCGCGCGAGTCGGCGGGCCCGGCCGCCGGAGCGCGGGATCAGCCGGCCGCGACGCAGGCGCCAGCCGCCCTTCCACGTGTCCTGGTCCTCGTAGCCGCGCGGGTAGCCCTGGCCGGGGCGGGTCTCGACGTTGTTGAACCACACGTACTCGGTGCCGCTGCGGTTGGTCCAGGTCTGTTTGCAGGTGACCGAGCAGGTGTGGCACCCGATGCACTTGTCGAGATTCATCACCATCGCGACCTGGGCCATGACGCGCATGTCAGTACTCCACGTTCTGCGCGCGGCGGCGAATGACGGTGACCGCGTCGCGCTGGTTGCCGGTGGGGCCGTAGTAGTTGGGCGCGAAGGAGAGTTGGGCGTAGCCGCCGATCAGGTGGGTGGGTTTGATCAGGAGTTTGGTCAGCGCGTTGTGGACGCCGCCGCGTCGGCCGGTCTCCTGGGATTTGGGGACGTTCACCAGGCGCTCCTGGACGTGGTACATGAACACGGTGCCGGCCGGCATCCGGTGCGAGACCACCGCGCGGGCGACGACGACGCCGTTGGCGTTGACTGCCTCGATCCAGTCGTTGTCGGCGACTCCGACGGCCTCGGCGTCCGGCACGCTCATCCATACGACGGGGCCGCCGCGGGCAAGCGTTTGCATCAGGAGGTTCTCCTGGTATTCGGAGTGGATGGACCATTTGGAGTGCGGGGTGACGTAGCGCACGGTGACCGTGCGTTCCGTGCCGTGTTCGCGAGGGCGGCTCTCGCCCAGGGCGGCCATGTCCAACGGCGGCCGGTAGATGGGCAGTTGCTCGCCGAGTTCGGCCATCCAGTCGTGGTCGAGGTAGAAGTGCTGGCGGCCGGTGAGGGTGTGCCACGGCTTGCGGTGCTCGACGTTGATCGTGAACGGCGAGTAGCGCCGGTCGTGGGATTCCTTGCCCGACCATTCGAAGCTCGTGCCGACCTGGACGGGCCGCTCCTGGGTGTCGGAGAAGAGCACCCGGCGTTCGGCGACCGACTCGCCCAACTCGACCAGGCCGGTTTCGCCGCCGCAGCGTTCCGCGAGTCGCCGAAAGCCCTCGGCGGCGAGGCGACCGTTGGTGGTTCCCGACAGGGCCAGGATGGCTTCGCAGAGTTTGACGTCGGTGTCCAGCAGGGGCCGTCCGTGCGCCGCGCCTCCTCGTGCGGTGCCGCAGCGCTCGGCCAGCCATCGGCTTTCCGCGTCGGGACGCACGGTGATGCCCTTGACGGTCATCCCGTCGCGCTCGGCCAGTGGTCCCAGGGCCGCGAGTTTGTCGGCGATCGCGGTGTAGTCGCGTTCCACCACGGTGCACGTGGGGATGTCGCGCACCGGGACCGTGCCGGTGCCGCGCCACTCGGGGACGGTGCCACCGGGGTGTCGGGTCTCTCCGGGGGTGTCGTGTTGGTGTGCGGTGGCCACCAGGTCGTGGCGGGTGTCGAGCCGCCCGGCGGCCAGTTCGCTCAGCTTCGCGGCGAGTCCGTGGAAGATCTCGAAGTCGGTACGGGCCTGCCACGGCGGCGTGATGGCCGGATTGAAGGCGTGCACGAAGGGGTGCATGTCGGTGCTGGAGAGGTCGTGCTTTTCGTACCAGGTGGCGGCGGGCAGGACCAGATCGGCGAACAGCGTGGTCGAGGTCATCCGAAAGTCGAGCGCGAGCAGCAGGTCGAGCTTGCCGCGCGGGGCCTGTTCGTGCCACCGCACGTCGCGGGGACGCCGGTTCGGCGGGGCCTGTTCGGCGCTCGCGTTGTCGCTCGCCCCGAGCAGGTGCCGCAGGAAGTACTCGTTGCCCTTGGCGGAGGAGCCGATCAGGTTGGCCCGCCACACCGTGAGTACGCGCGGCCAGTTGTCCGGTGCGTCCGGATCCTCGCACGCGAAGTCCAGTCTGCCCGTGCGCAGTTCCTCGGCGATCCAGTGCGAGGGATCGCCGCCGCGGGCGTGGGCGCGCTCGCCCAGGTCGAGGGGATTGGCGCCGAACGTGGGATAGGACGGCATCCAGCCCAGTCGCGCGGACTGCGCCACCAGGTCCGCGGTGTGCTGCCCGGCGAACCGGCCGCGGCCCAGCGGCGACGCGAGCGCGTCCGCGCCGTAGCTCTCGTAGCGCCACTGGTCGGTGTTGAGGTACCAGTACGGCGTGCCCGCCATCTGCCGGGACGGGCGGGTCCAGTCCGCGGCCGTCTGCACCTGCTGCCAGCCCGCCAGCGGGCGCACCTTCTCCTGGCCGACGTAGTGCGCCCAGCCTCCGCCGTTGACGCCCTGACAACCGGTGAGCAGCAGCAGGGACAGGAACGAGCGGTAGATGGTGTCGGAGTGGAACCAGTGATTGGTGCCCGCGCCCATGACGATCATCGATCGGCCCCGGGTCGCCTCGGCGGTGCGGGCGAACTCCCGGGCGATGCGGGTGACTTGCTCGGCCGGGACGGAGGTGATCGCTTCCTGCCACGCGGGGGTGGCCGGTTGCGACGCGTCCGCGTAGTCGGCCGGCCAGTCGCCGTCGAGGCCGGGCCGGCGCACGCCGTACCGGGCGAGCAACAGGTCGAAGACGGTGGTCACGGTTCGCCCGGCGACCTCGCGTACCGCAACCGACCGGCGCAGCACGCGCGTTCGCGCATCCTGGTCGCCGGTGAGGTCGAAGCGGGGCAGCAGGACCTCGGCTTGGCGCACCGGGTCCTCGCTCGCTCCGGGGTGGAAGGTCAGCAGGGGTTGGATGTCCCCCAGGTCCAGGTTCCAGCGCCCGCGCCCGGCTTCGGACCAGCGGTCGCCCATCGTGCCGTTGGGTGCGAGGGCTCGACCCGAGCGGGCGTCGAAGACCACCGGGCGCATGCGCGCGTCCTCGCGCTCGCCGTTGCCCGGCTGAGGTTCGGCGTCGTCGCCCACGTCGGCCGCGGTGAGGAAGTGCCCCGGCGTGAAGCCGCCGTCCTCGTGCGGCTCCAGCTCGACCAGGAACGGCAGATCGGTGAAGGAGGTGACGTACTCGGTGAAGTAGGGGGTGTTCCGCTCGACGAAGAACTCGTTGAGGATGACGTGCCCCATGGCCATCGCGAGCGCCCCGTCGGTGCCCGGATGCGGGTGCAGCCACTCGTCGGCGAACTTGGTGGCGTCGGAGAAGTCGGGTGAGACGACCACGACTTTTTGTCCGCGATAGCGCGCCTCGGCCATCCAGTGGGCGTCCGGGGTGCGGGTGACCGGTACGTTCGAGCCCCACAGCATCAGGTAGGCCGCGTCCCACCAGTCACCCGACTCGGGCACGTCGGTCTGGTCGCCGAACACCTGGGGCGAGGCGATCGGCAGATCCGCGTACCAGTCGTAGAACGAGAGCATCGGGGCGCCGATCAGCGCCATGAAGCGGGCGCCGACCGCGTGCGAGGCCATCGACATCGCCGGGATCGGCGAGAAGCCGGCCACCCGGTCCGGCCCGTGTTCGGCGATCGCGTGCACGTGTGCCGCGGCGGCGATCTCCAACGCCTCGTCCCACTCGACGCGGACCAGTCCGCCCTTGCCGCGCGCGTCCTGGTAGCGGCGGCGCTTGACCGGGTCGGTGGTGACCTCGGCCCACGCGGCCACCGGATCGCCGAGGCGTTGCCGGGCCTCGCGGTACAGGTCGACCAGTACGCCGCGCGCCTGCGGGTATCGAACTCGCGTGGGCGAGTACGTGTACCAGGAGAACGACGCCCCGCGCGGGCAGCCCCGGGGCTCGTACTCGGGCCGATCCGGTCCCACCGACGGATAGTCCGTCTGCTGGGTCTCCCACGCGATCAGGCCGTCCTTGACGTACACCTTCCACGAACACGAACCCGTGCAGTTGACCCCGTGCGTGGAGCGTACGACCTTGTCGTGCGCCCAACGCTCGCGATAGGGCTCGTCGTTGACGCTCTGATCGGTGCGATAGATCGCGCGCAGGTCGGGGGTCGTGTCACTGCGCATGAGCAGGCGCCCGGCCCGCAGGAGTTGCTCGGTCGCCGCTGTGGCGGCTCGCTCCGCTTCCATGCGTGCTTTGCGGCGTAGGCGTGCCAAGACGGTCATCTCCCTTGGTCGGTTCTCGGCTCCCCCGGCCTTAGCTTCACCACCCTCACGCTCCGCGTACAGACGACGACCTGGAGTTTGGCTGCCTCTATGCCTGGCTTTCCGTGCCCTTTGCAATAAACGTGGAAGCAGCTACCCAGGTGTTCCTCACGATGTCGTGGACGGTCGAACGTCCGCGACACACCATGGGTACGCGCCGCGCGGGGGCGCGAGGCGCCGCGGCCGGGTCCGGCTCGGCCTTCGCTGCGGCGCGGCAGGCGG
>NZ_WWJX01001320.1 GCF_009865215.1 Streptomyces sp. SID3343
GGGGCATCCTCGGGCCCCTCGGGCCCCTCTTCGTCGGCCATTTCGGCCCCCTTTCTGGGTTGACAGACGGTGACCGGGGAGGGCACCCTCGCGGGTGCGCATGCGCACACACGTCAGGGCCCCGCCCCGGAGGGTTTTCCGGGTGAAGTGAAGAAGAATGAAGTCACTTACCGTGACGGTTGTGGAATTCCTGGGCCGTCTCGGCCAGCGCGTCCCACACCGACGTATCGCCGTCGCGCTCCGCACGCGCCGCGACCGAGCGAGCGAGGTTCAACCACACCGTCGCCCGCTCCTCCGGACTCTGCGCGGCGGCGAGTTTCTCGTTCCAGAACTTCGCGCGGTTCAACTGCGCCCGCTTCACCGACCGCTTCACCGC
>NZ_WWJX01001321.1 GCF_009865215.1 Streptomyces sp. SID3343
GGTCGCCGAGCACGTGCTTCCCGCGTATGTCGACGGGCTGCTCGCGCACTGGCGCGAATCGGCGGAGGACGCCGGCGAGAAGGACCTGATCCGGCGGCTCGACGCGGGCGAGGACGTCTCGGCCGAGGAGATCGCGCACGACCGGCTCCTGTGGGGCGCGCCCGAGGACGTGATCGGGCAGATCACGCGCTATCGCGAACTCACCGGCAGCGAGCACGTGCACGCCGCGTTCGGGGCGGGGCTGCCGGCGGGGGACAGTTCGGTGTCCACGCGCGGGTCGTACGACGAACTGGCCGAGATGATCCGGTTGTTCGGGCGGGAGGTCATCCCGGCCTTTCGTTGACAGGTCTGTTGACGGATCCGTTGACGGATCCGTTGACGG
>NZ_WWJX01001322.1 GCF_009865215.1 Streptomyces sp. SID3343
CGCTCTTCCGATCTACACCTGGGGCGCCAGTTCGGCCACCGCGGCCTTGGGGAACGGCTCCCCCGCGAGCCGCCGGGCCAACTCGCGCGGCCCCGCCGCCGCGAACAACGCGGTCGCCGGGCCACGCCCGTCGAGGCCGCGCACCGCAGCGCGCAATCCGGCCAGGCCCAGGGCGTACGCGCTGCCCTCGTCGCTGCCCAGGTATTCACAGCCGCCGATCACCACGGGCGGGCCGTCG
>NZ_WWJX01001323.1 GCF_009865215.1 Streptomyces sp. SID3343
TACGGGCGCAGGTCCCGGCGCAGATCCGGATCCGGATCCGGATGCGAGTTCGAGCCCGGGCACAGGCGCGGGTTCGAGATGCAGACCAGGTGCGAGTTCAGGTTCCGGTGCCGACCCGGGTACGCGTTCGGGACCGAAGCCGGGTACGGGTCCTGGTCCGGGCTGCGTGGGCGCGAGTCCGGGCCGGGGACCCAGACCAGGCGCGGGCGCGGGCGCGGGTTCAGAGCCGAGACCAGGTGCGGCCCCGGGTACGAGCGCAGGTCCCGGCGCGGACCCGGATCCGGATGCGGGTGCGGGTGCGGGTGCGGGTGCGGGTGCGGGTGCGAGTTCAGATCCGGGTGCGAGTTCGGGTTCGGGACGCAGACCAGGTGCGGGTTCAGGTTCCGGTACCGACCCCGGTACGCGTTCGGGACCGAAGCCGGGTACAGGTCCTGGTCCGGGCTGCGTGGGCGCCAATCCGGGCCGGAAACCCAGAGCAGGCGCGGGCGCGGGTTCAGAGCCGAGACCAGGTGCG
>NZ_WWJX01001324.1 GCF_009865215.1 Streptomyces sp. SID3343
TGCTCGCCCTCACCGACGAGGCCCACGTCGGCAAGGTGATGGAGTTCGCCGCCGGCGACCGCGGGCACGGCACGGGTGCGCAGTTCGCGGCGCACCGGCTGGAGCTGGACCGCACCGGGGCGACCGTCCTGCCGCTCGACATGTGAGACGGACACGATTGACAAGCAAAGGGCTGGGGAATGTGTCAGGGGGTAGGTAGTGTTAACCTCATTG
>NZ_WWJX01000139.1 GCF_009865215.1 Streptomyces sp. SID3343
GGGACCGGCGTTGGCCCGACCGGGTCCGAAGCCTTGGGGCGGCAGCCTGGGGTCCGAAGCGTGGGGCTCGAAGCCCGGGGTCCGAGAGGGCGCTTGGGCGCGACACTGGCGAAGCCCCACACGGTTTCGGTCGGGGTCCGCGTTGGTTGGGACCGGCGTTGGCCCGACCGGGTCCGAAGCCCTGGGGTCCGAAGCCCGGGGCTCGAAGCCCGGGGCTCGAAGCCCGGGGTCCGAGAGGGCACTTGGGCGCGACCCCGGCGAAGCCACACATGGTTTCGGTCGGGATCCGCGTTGGCTGGGACCGGCGTTCGCCCGACCGGGTCCGAAGCCCTGAGGGTCGAAGCCTCGTCCGAAGCCTGGGGTCCGAAGCGTGGGGCTCGAAGTCTGAGGGCCGAAGCGCGGGGCTCGAAGTCCGAGGTGCGAAACCCGGGCTCGAAGCGCGGGCCACGAAGTCCGAGGTGCGAAGCGCGACGCCCCGAAAGCCGGCGCTCCACCTCCGCAGCCGGCCGGTCCGAACCCGCCGTCGGCCTGGGGCATCCAGGAGTCATGGACGCCGGGCAACCTGTTCCGTGTCCCCGACGGCAAGGTCGTTCGCTCATTCCCTCGGTGCGGTCGGGCGTAGGCTCCGGCAGGTGGCGTGGGTGCGTGGTGCGGCCTGGAGAGTGCCGGTTGTGGCGCTGCTCGTTCAGGTGCTGTGGTGGGTGCCGACCGGTGTGGGGCGGGTCGGATGCGGCGTGCTCGCCGGACTCGCTTTCGCGGCCCTGCTCGGCGCGCGGCGTCGACTGCCCGGGACGGTGTTCACGGTCGTGCTCGGCGGCGCGGTACTGGTACACGCGGGAGTCGGGACCGCTCGGGTGCCGATGCTCGCGGTCGCGGTGGTCCCGGCGCTGTACGCGCTCGCGCGGCATCGTACCGCCGGGGTCTCGGCGGTCGGTGCGGGCGCGGTCAC
>NZ_WWJX01001325.1 GCF_009865215.1 Streptomyces sp. SID3343
CCCAGGGTTCCGTCGGGCCGCAGGACGACCTCGGGATCGCCCGTGACGGCCATCGCCCCGCCGGGTGTGGTCTGTTGCCACGGTTTGAAGTCGCTGCCCGGGCCCGCCTTGTTGCCGGTGCCCATCACGACGCCGCCCGTGGTCCGTACGTAGACGCTGATCGTGCCGTCGGGGTATTGCACGACGGAGGGTCGGCCCGCGAAACCGCCTTCGCTGAGTCGTTGCCAGGCGGCGTCGAAGTTCCCGCCGGGTTTCTTTTGGCCGAGTCCGTTCACGCTGCCGTCGGCGAGGACCGCGTAGGTACCCAGGGTTCCGTCGGGCCGCAGGACGACCTCGGGATCGCCCGTGACGGCCATCGCCCCGCCGGGTGTGGTCTGTTGCCACGGCTTGAAGTCGCTTCC